>DATLZI010000047.1:0-4210 GCA_035574075.1 bacterium
TCGCTCCCGTCGAGGCGCCGGGGCAGGCCGATCACGATCCGTTCCACACCGTAGCGCTCGACCAGGCGCGCCACCTCCGCCAGCACCGACCGGCGCCCGGTGCGGGGCAGAACGGTCAGGCTCTGCGCGATCGTCCCCGTCGGATCAGAGAGCGCGACGCCGATCCGCCGGCGGCCGACATCGAGGCCGAGAACCCTCACCGCGCCGGCGCGCTGGCGCTGAGCAGCGCCGCCAGGAACTCCCGGTCGCGCGCGCGGTCGAGCAACTCGCGCACGCGGGCCGTATCGCGCAGCCCACCCTGCGCCAGATCGGCCCGGCCGCCGCCGCTCCCGCCGAAGGCCTCCGCCAGCCGCCGCAGGAAGGCGCCGGCATCCACCGGCGGGGGGCGACGTCGCGTGCGGGTGACGACAAGCCGGCCGCTGGTCACGCTGGCGAGGACGATGACCGCCGCTTCCGCCTTGGCGTCGAACGCCTCGCGCAACCGGTCGGCGGCGCGCCGCATCGCCTCGGGCTCGTCGGCGCCGACGTCGAGGAGGACCACGCTGGTGCCGTCCACCGTCACCGCGGCGTCCTCGCCGCGCGCCAGGAGGGTCTCCGCCGCCTCGCCGCCGCCCTCCCGCGCCCGCCGCTCCAGCGCCCTGAGCTGCTCGGCGAGCCGCCGGACCCGTTCGGGCACCTCGTCCGGGGCGCAGCGCAGCTGCTCCGCCGCCGCGCGCAGCGCCGTCTCCTGTCGGGCGATCCAGGCCAGCGCCCCGGTCCCCGTCACCGCCTCGATCCGCCGAACCCCGGAAGCGACGGCGCTCTCGCTGACGATCTTGAACACCCCGATCTGGCCCGTGCGCCGCAGGTGGGTTCCCCCGCACAGTTCGCGGCTGTAGCCATCCACGCTGACCATACGCACCCGGTCGCCGTACTTCTCGCCGAAGAGGGCCATCGCGCCCTGGGCCAGGGCCTCCTGGTACGCCAGCCACTGGGCGCGGACAGGAAGATCCTCCATGATCTTCTCGTTCACGCGCGCCTCGATCGCCCGGCGCTGCTCCGGGGTCAGGGCGGCCAGGTGCAGGAAGTCGAAGCGCAGCCGGTCAGGGGCCACGAGCGAGCCGGCCTGGCGGGCGTGCTCACCCAGCGTCTCCCGCAGTGCCCGATGCAACAGATGGGTCGCGGTGTGGTTGCGCATCGTGTCCAGCCGCCGCGCCGTGTCGATCGCCGCCCGGACGGGCTGGCCGACCCGCACCGTCCCGTCCTGAACCAGGCCCACGTGCAGGATGAGCCCGCCGGGGCCGCGCCGCGTATCCCGCACAGTAACCGTGCCGCTGGCCGTGGTGAGCGTCCCGGTATCGCCCACCTGGCCGCCGCCTTCCGGATAGAAGGGTGTCCGGTCGAGGACGACCTCGACCTCCGCCCCCGGCCCCGCCTCATCGGCGCGCTCTCCCCCGACGAGCAGCGCCGTGATGCGGCCGCGCGCCGCGGTCTTCGTGTAGCCGACGAACTCGCTGACCAGTCCCTCCGCGGCGAGGGCGGCGTAGCGGCGGTCGTCTGCGGCCTGGAAGGCGCCGGCGGCGCGGGCCCGCTCGCGCTGGGCCTCCATCGCCCGCGCGAACCCGGCTTCGTCGACGGTCAGCCCGCGCTCCCGCGCCACATCGCGGGTCATCTCCACAGGGAAGCCGTAGGTGTCGTACAGCCGGAAGACATCCTCGCCCGGGAGCACCGTGCGGCCCGCGCGGACCGCCTGGGCGATGAGTTCCTCCAGCCGCTCCAGGCCGCTGCTCAACGTCTGCCCGAAGCGCTCCTCCTCGCTGCGGGCCACGGTCTCGATGAAAGCACGCTGCTCGCCCAGGACGGGAAAGGCATCGGCCATCTCCTCCACCACCGCCCCGGCCAGATCGCCGAGGAACGGCCGCGTCGTCCCGGCGGCGCGGGCGAAGCGCATCGCCCGCCGCATGATCATGCGCAGGACGTACCCCCGCCCCTCGTTGCCGGGCACCACGCCATCGGCGATGAGGAAGGTCATCGCCCGCCCGTGGTCGGCGATCACCCGGTAGGCGACGCGGTGCGCCGCCCGGCGGTCGTCGGGCTGCCCCAGGATGCGCTGCACGCGGTCGAGCAGCGGGAGGAAGAGATCGGTGGCGTAGTCGTCGTTCACGCCCTGCAGGATGGAGACCAGCCGCTCCAGCCCCATGCCGGTATCCACGCCCGGCTGCGGGAGCGGCCGCCGCGTGCCGTCCGGCCGCTGGTCGAACTGCATGAAGACGAGGTTCCACACCTCCAGCCAGCGCAGGCAGCCGTTGTCGAGGGCCACGCTGCAGTCGGGGCGACCGCAGGTGCAGTGCGCCGGGCCCCAATCATAGTGCAGTTCCGACGTCGGCCCGCACGGCCCCACATCGGCCATCATCCAGAAGTTCGTCGCTTCCCCCATCCGCAGGATGCGCTGCGGGGGCAGCGCCAGCTCGCGCCAGGCCGCGTACGCCTCGTCGTCCGCCTGGAAGACGGTGGCCACGAGACGGTCGGGAGGGATCTGGTAGACCCCGGTGAGCAGCTCCCAGGCGTAACGGATCGCGTCGCGCTTGAAGTAATCGCCGAAGCTGAAGTTGCCCAGCATGAGGAAGAAGGTGTGATGGCGCGGCGAGGGCCCCACGTTCTCCAGATCGTTGTGCTTGCCCTGGACGCGCATGCACTTCTGCAGCGTGGCGGCACGGCGGTAGGCCCGGCGCTCCAGCCCCAGGAACACATCCTTGAACTGCACCATGCCGGCGTTCGTGAAGAGCAGCGTCGGGTCGCCCGCCGGGACGAGCGAGCTGCTGGGCACGATGGTGTGGCCCCGCTCCTGGAAGAAGGTCAGGAAGGTGTCAGCCGCCGCCCTCCACGTCCAGCGCTGCGATTCGTCCATCGGCTCCCCTCAAACACGACGCTCCCGTCCCTGAGGGACGGGAGCGCACAGCTCCCGCGGTACCACCCACGTTCCGCCGGCCGGTCCGCCGGCGGCGCTTGACCGGCCCGTAACGGGGACCACCGCCGCCTTCCGCGAGCGCGTTCGGCGGGACGCTCAGGAGTGGCGAGCTCCCTCATCGCTTGCCCCCAGTGTAGGAAGGCGCGGTGGCCCTGTCAACCCGATGCCGGCGGCGCCGCGCGGGGGCCCAGCGCCACGAACGACCCGCCGGTGATCAGGGGAACCGCAGCCCGATCAGCTCCGGGCCTCGGCCGCGACCTGGGCCACCATCTCCGCCGCCCAGGCGATGGACTGATCGAGGATCTCCAGGGCTCGATCGATCTCCGCCCGGGACACGGTGAGCGGCGGGGCGATGCGGAAGCATTCCGGCTTGTTCAGGCTGTAGAAGACGATGAGCCCCCGCTCCAGAGCGTCGGCCGTGATGAGCAGGACGACATCTGGATCGATGAACTCTAGCCCAACGAGCAACCCCTTGCCACGCACGTCCCGGACCATGCCGGGATGCCGGCGCTGCAGCGCCCGCAGCCCCTCCAGCAGGTAGGGGCCCAGCTCGGCGGCGCGCTCCGGGAGGCGCTCCTCGAGGATGACCTGGATCGTCGCCACGCCGGCCGCGCAGGCCAGCGGGTTGCCGCCAAAGGTGGAAGAGTGCAGGTAGGGGTTCTGCTCAAGCGGCTTCCAGACGTGCGGCCGGCCGGTGATCGCGCCGATCGGCACGATGCCGCCCCCCAACGCCTTGGCCATCGTGATCAGGTCGGGCACGACACCCCAGTGCTCGCAGGCGAACATGCGTCCCGTCCGGCCCAGCCCCGTCTGCACCTCGTCGAGGATGAGCAGCGCGCCGGCCTGATCGCAGATCGCCCGCGCGCCGGGCAGGTAGTCGTCGGGCGGCACGATCACCCCTCCCTCACCCTGGATCGGCTCCAGGATGACGGCGGCGGTGTGCCGGTCCACGGCCCGCTCCAGCGCGGCGAGGTCGCCAAAGGGCACGTGCGTAAACCCGGGCACCAGGGGCTCGAAGGGTCGCCGGTACATCTCGCGCCCCGAGGCGGACAGCGCGCCGAAGGTCTTGCCGTGGAACGCGTTGATCGCGGCCACGAAGTTGGGCCGGCCAGTGGCCAGGCGCGCCAGTTTCAGGGCCCCTTCGTTCGCCTCGGCGCCGCTGTTCGCGAAGAAGGTGAACTGCAGGTCGCCGGGCGTGATCTGCGCGAGCAAGGCAGCGAGCTCGGCCTCGGGGACCCGCGGCATCGCGCGCACCGACATCGG
>DATLZI010000048.1:0-2796 GCA_035574075.1 bacterium
GGGGTTCGTGCTGTTCGTCTGGCTCGTCGGCACCCGCCCCTAAGGCCCCGCTCATCCGTCCGGATGGTCATCCGGTAGAGATTTCATTCTCTCGTTTGAAGGATACCCGCGCCGCCCCGGCGCATTCTGCCTGACCACAAACCGTCTCCCGCGAGGCGTGGTTGAGCACAGTACCGGCCCTCGGGCCTGCGGAAGCTGGGCCTACGGGGCGCTATGTCCGCGTCCTGCTCCTCAGCCGCACCGCGCTCGTGCGCGTGGCGCTGCGGCAGCTGCTCAGCGGCGACGGGGGCGTCGCCGTCGTGGCCGAAGCGGGCAGCTGGAGCGAGGCCGTGGCGGCGGCGGGGCGCTCCAGTCCGGACATCATGCTGGTCGACATGCACGATCACGCGATGGTCCTCGACCGCCTGCCCGAACTGCAGGCCGCCACGCCGGGGGCGCGGGTGATCGTGCTGTCGGATGATCCGGAGGCCGGCGACCTCTTCGCAGCGGCGCGGGCCGGCGTGTGGGGCTATCTGCCGCACGACGTGACCTCCGGCGAGCTGCTGCGCGCCGTGCGCACCGTCGCCCAGGGCCGCGTGGCCGTGGGCGGGACGATGTCGCGCGAGGACTTCGCGCGTCTGGGGGCGATCGGCCGCGGCCCCGACGCGCCGCTGGTGCTCAGTCCTACGGAGGCCCGGGTCATCCGGGTGATGTCCGAGGGGCACACCGACGGCCAGATCGCCGCGCAGCTGGGCATGTCGGTGCCGACCGTGAAGACGCACGTGCGGGCCATCCTGAGGAAGACGAGCGCGCGGAACCGCGCCGCGGCGATCGCCGCCGCGTTCCGCAGCGGACTGCTCTCGTAGCGCAGCGCATGGGATGTCCGATTCCGAGGAGTAGCCAGCGCTGATGACCGACCGGATGTCAATGCTGGACCAACATTGCCGGCCTCCGGCCATCCGGCCGGATGACGGGCGGGCCTGGTACGTCCTTCAAACGAAGCCCCGCGAGGAATCGCGCGTCATCGCCCACCTGGGGGTGCGCAGCTCGTGGGTGGACGTCTTCCTGCCTCTGATCGAGGTGGTGCGCCGCCACGCCCGCCGCCGCGTCATCGGCCTGGAGCCGCTCTTCCCGGGCTACCTGTTCCTGCGGATGGAGCTCACCGCGGCGACCTGGAACGCCGTGCGCTGGGCCCCCGGCGCGCGCCGGCTGCTCACCGCCGGCGAGGAGCCGGCGGCGGTGCCGCAGGAGCTGATCGATCGCATCGCCGCCCGGCTCGAGCCGCTGGGCTTCATCCGGGTCGGCCTGCCGTATCGGGCCGGCAGCCGGGTCCGCGTGCGGAGCGGCCCGTTCGCCGGGCTGGAGGGGATCTTCGAACGGCCGACGTCGCGCCGGGACCGGGTGCGGGTGCTGCTGGACATCCTGGGCCGGCCGACGCCGCTCGAGCTGGACGCGCTGGATCTGGAAGCGATCTGAGGGCGCGGCGCCGCCTCACCCCCTGGAGGCGGGCGCCGACAGCGGCGAGGCACCGCTGGCACACACAAGGCACCTGGAGTCGAGGCCGCCCCGGAGGGTGAGGCGCTCTTCACCCGAACCGGCGGAGCCGTGGCCTCGCGCCGGGAGGTGAAGCCGATGCCGAAGACGGCGCTGGCGATCGTCGCATCCGTGAGCGTCTTGCTGTCCGGGGCATCCGCCGCGGCGCAGACGCCCTACGTGCTCGGCCCCGACGACGTCCTGGAGATCACCGTCTACGGCCACGCCGATCTCAGCCGCGTGGTCGTGGTGCTGCCGGACGGCACGGTGTCGGTCCCGCTGGCCGGCATCATCCACGTCGCCGGCCTGACCGTCGAGCAGGCCACGCGCAAGATCGCCGACGCCCTGGCCGTCTACATCCGCGGCCCGCAGGTCGTCGTCATCGTCAAGGAGTTCCGCAAGGTGCGGATCTCGGTGCTCGGCCAGGTGATGCGCCCCGGCACCTTCGAGTTGAAGCCCGGGGCCACCGTTCTCGACGCCCTCGCCGCCGCCGGCGGGCTCACCGAGAAGGCGTCGGTGACGCAGGCCCGCCTGGTCCGGGCGTCGGGCGAGACGGTGCCCCTGCGCCTGGACGACCTGCTCCTCCGGCAGGACATGAGCCGCAACCTGCCGCTGGGGGCGGGCGACACCCTGATGATCCCGGAGGAGCTGAACAACAAGATCTACGTCCTGGGCGATGTCAACGCGCCCGGCGTCTTCGTCCTGCGCGAGGACGTGACCCTCCTGCAGGCCCTGGCGATGGCCGGCGGTCCCGCGCAGCGCGGCTACGGCACCGCGCGCTCGGTGCACATCGTGCGCCGCTCCGCCACGCCGCCCCGGGTGCCCCGCGGGGTGACCGTCGAACGGATGGAAGGGCGGGGCTTCCTGATCACCGCCGACCTGCAGGCCCTGCTGCGCGACGGCGCCGCCGCGCACGACCTCACCGTCACGGCCGGCGACATCATCGTCGTCCCGCAGAGCGGCCTGAGCGGCATGCAGAGCGTCCTGGCCATCCTGGCCGGCGTCGCCAACCTCATCCGCTAGCCCGTCATGGACCACACCCCGGAACCGACGCTCCGCGACTACCTCGACCTCATCGCGCGCCGCTGGTGGCTGGTGGCGGCCTGCGCCGCGACCGCCCTGGCCGCGGCGCTCGGGCTGAGCCTCACCGCGCCGCGCGTCTACCGCGGCACGGCCACCCTCGTCGTGGACCGGGCCGGCTCAACGCTGGGGCTGTCGGCCGACATCACCGGCATCAGCCAGCAGGCGTTCGTGGACACCCTGGCCGAGATCGTGAAGAGCCGC
>DATLZI010000049.1:0-13044 GCA_035574075.1 bacterium
CATCCAGGTCTACATCCAGAATCGGCTGGTCCAGGAGATCCGCCCGTGAGCGGGTCGCTGCGGATCGCGGCGAGCATCCTGGCCGCCGATTTCGGCCGCCTCGCCGACGCCGTGGCCGCGGCGGAGCAGGGCGGAGCGGACTGGATCCACGTCGACGTGATGGACGGCCGCTTCGTTCCGGAGATCACGGTCGGGGCGGTGGTCGTCGAAGCGGTGCGCCGCGCGACGAGGCTGCACGTGGACGTCCACCTGATGATCGTGGAGCCCGAGCGGCACCTCGAGCGGTTCGTGCGGGCCGGCGCCTCATCGGTCACCGTGCACGCCGAGGCCGCGCCCCATCTGCACCGGCTGCTGCAACAGATCCGAGACCTCGGCGCCCGGGCCGCGGTGGCTCTCAACCCCGCCACCCCGCTCGTGATGCTCGAACCCGTCCTGGACGACCTCGACATGGTGCTGCTGATGACGGTCAACCCCGGTTACGCCGGGCAGCGCTTCATCCGCTCCGTGCTGCCGAAGATCCGCCAGCTCGCCCTCCGGCTGGCCGAGCGGGCCAGCCCGGTCGAGCTGCAGGTGGACGGAGGGATCACGCCGGCCACGGCCGCGGAGGCGGCGGCCGCGGGGGCCACCGTCCTGGTCGCCGCCTCGGCGATCTACGGCGGCGAGGACGGCGTGGCGGCCTCGATCGCCCGCCTGCGCCAGGCCGCCGAAGCGGCGCGCCGCTAGCGTATGCCCGTCGCCTTCTTGACCCATCCGGATTGCCTGCAGCACGATCCCGGTCCGGGACATCCCGAGCGGCCCGCGCGCCTGCGCGCCGTCCTGGACGCGCTGCAGCGCGAGGAGGCGCTCGAGGAGCACCTGCGGCGGCTGACGCCAGAACCGCTCGACGAACGCCTCCTGGAGGCGGTGCACAGCGGCGGGTACGTCGCGCAGGTCCGCCGCCTCGCGCAGGGCGGCGGGGGGATGCTCGATCCCGACACGGTGCTCGGGCCGGCGTCCTACCGCGCGGCGCTGGCCGCCGCCGGAGCGGCCGTGGCCGCCGTCGATGCGGTGCTCGCGGAGGGCGGCGTGCCGGATGCCTTCGCCGCCCTGCGGCCCCCCGGGCACCACGCCCGTCCGGCGCAGGGCATGGGTTTCTGCCTCTTCAACAACGTCGCCCTGGCCGCAACGCACGCCCGCGAGCGATATCGGCTTGCCAGGATCCTGATCCTCGACTGGGACGTGCACCACGGGAATGGCACCCAGGAGATCTTCTATCGCGATGACCGGGTGCTGTTCGTTTCCCTCCATCAGGAGGCCTGGTACCCGGGCACGGGGGAAATGACGGAGACCGGGGAGGGAGCCGGCAGCGGATTCACCGTGAACATCCCGCTGCCGGCGGGAGCCGGGGATGCGGCCTACGCGCACGTCTTCGAGGAGGTCGTGCTGCCGTTGCTGGCCAGCTTCCGGCCCGAGCTCGTCCTGATCTCCGCGGGATACGACGCCCACCGCGACGACCCGCTGGGAGGGATGCGCCTCACATCCGGCGGCTTCCGCCATCTCGCGGCGATGGTGCGCGGCGTCCACAGCGGGCCGATCGCCGCGGTGCTGGAGGGCGGTTACGCGCTGCGCGCCCTGGGGAAGTCCGTTCTCGCGACCCTGGGCGCGCTCGCGGGCGTTGCGACGCCGGGCGGCGAGGAGCCGCCGGGCGAGGAGGGCGTCCCATATGCCGCCATCCGCGCCCGGGTGCGCGACGTGCGCCGGATCGTCCGCGACACCTGGCGGATCTGAGCCGGCGGGCCCTTTCCCCCGCCGGGCCGTCAGGCCGAAGAGGGTTTCCCCCCGCCGCCGCGTAAGGCCGTGGTCATGCGCGATCTGCGCGGCGCGCCCGTGGAGATCCAGCTTCGCGTGCGGTATGCTGAGACCGACGCCATGGGCGTCGTGCACCATGCGAACTACTTCGTGTGGTTCGAGGTGGGCCGCACAGAGTACACCCGCGCCTGCGGGCTGCCCTACCGGGAGGTCGAGGCCGGGGGCGTGCGGCTCGTCGTCGTGGAGGCCACGGCGCGCTACCATGCGCCGGCGCGCTACGATGATGTCGTGGTGGTGCGCACCGGGCTCGATGCGATGAGTCGAGCGACGCTCACGTTTGCGTACGAGGTCCGCCGGTCCGACGGCGCGCTGCTCGCTGCCGGGCACACGGTGCACGCGGCGACCGATGCGCGCGGCCGGGTGCGACGGATCCCGGAGGCGGTGCGCGCGGCGCTGGGCGGCGGGGGGAGGAAAGCCCGCACGCAGCACGAATAACGCAGAGCCGCCGCGGCAGCGATGCGCAGTCCCCCCGTCCTGCGTCTGGTGCGGTGCGGTTCTGGAGTGGAGTGGGCGAAGATGCCGGAGGAGAAGGTCGATCTTTCCAGCGCGGTGCCGCAGCTTGCGGAGCGACAGATCGTCAAGGGGACGGTGGTCCGCGTGGACACCGAGGGCGTGCTTGTGGACGTCGGCGCGAAATCCGAGGGGCTCATCCCCGCCCAGGAGATGGCGCGGCCGGGGGCGACCCCGGAGGTGGCCGTCGGCGACCGCATCGACGTCATGGTCCTGCGCACGGAGAACGAGGAAGGCGGCCTGATCCTGAGCAAGCGCCGGGCGGACGTCGAGCTGGCCTGGCGGCGCGTGCAGGAGGCCCAGCAGACCGGCGCTGTCCTCCACGCCATGGTCGTGGACAAGGTCAAGGGCGGCCTGGTCGTCGACCTCGGCGTGCGGGGGTTCGTGCCCGGCTCGCACATCGACCTCACGCAGGCCAAGGGCCGGCGGTTCGAGTGGTTCGTCGGTCAGTCCATCCCCCTCAAGGTCCTTGAGGTGGATCGCGGCAAGGGGCGCGTCGTGCTCTCCCACCGCACGGCGGTCGAGGAGACCCGCAAGAAGGCCAAGGAGGAGCTGCTGGCCACCCTGGTCGAGGGGCAGATCGTCGAAGGCACGGTGAAGCGGCTCACTGACTTCGGGGCGTTCATCGACCTCGGCGGCGCCGACGGCCTGCTGCCGATCAGCGAGATGTCCTGGACCTACATCAAGCATCCCTCGGAGGTCCTGCGGCGCAACCAGCATGTGCGGCTGCAGGTCCTGCGTGTGGATCGCGAAGCCGGCCGCATCTCCCTCGGGCTGAAGCAGATCCTCGACGATCCCTGGCGGTCGGTGCAGCAGCGCCACCGTCCCGGCGACGTGGTGCGCGGCAAGGTCGTGCGCACCGTCGCCTCCGGCGCCTTCGTGCGCCTGGGCGATCTGGACGCCTTCCTGCCGATCTCCGAGCTGGCTGAGAAGCGGGTGGCGAAGGTGGAGGACGTCGTCAAGCCGGGGGAGACTATCGAGGCGATGGTCGCCGAGATCCGGCCCGAGGAGCGCCGCATGACGCTCTCCATCCGCAAGATGGAGCGGGACCGCGAGCGCAAGCGGGTGCGCGAGGTGCTGAAGGCCCAGGAGGACGAGGGGCGGGTGACGATCGGCGACATCGCCGGGGCACTGCTCCAGCAGGCGGTGGGGCCGCGCAGCGACGGCGGGAGCGGGGAGTCCGGCGGCTAGGCACCGACCGACCGGCGTGGAGCGAGACGGGCCGTGGGGCACCACGGCCCTGTTCATTTCGCCGGCTGGACGGTAGAATGGGAACGCGTCGGGGAGTGGCGCAACTTGGCCAGCGCGCACGGTTCGGGTCCGTGAGGTTGCGGGTTCAAATCCCGCCTCCCCGACCACTCAATGCCTGCGATGAATGCGGGGTTTCTTATCGCCGGTCCCTTCCTGGCACCACCCTGGCACCGTGACCTCAGTGGGTTCGTCTTGGCCGGCATGTCGGCAAGAGATCTTCCAACGCCCCCGATCGAGGTGACTCCGCAGCCCCGAGGTCGTCCTGCAGGCTGGATCGGTGGTCTCCCGCCCGGACTTCTGCGGCCATACCTGGTTGGAGCCTTTACGTGAGCTTCGGGATTCGGTTCTAGGGTCGCCCCTTTAGCGGAGCACCCCGAGGGAGACCTTTGTCCGGAGCTCCTTGCGTCCCTGTTTTAGGATGACGACAATCTCGATGTCCGCGTTCGTGTCGAGCGTCTCGTCAGGGAAGTACGCGAGAAGGCCCGCGAGCACCGTACATGGTCGCGTCGTACACGAGACGGCGCGAATGAATCGGCCCTGCTTGAGCGTGGGTTGCACAACGCGCTCACCCTGGAGAATCACCATGTGAAAGTCGCGCCAGAAGTCGTCCAGTGGTTCAGCGACGAAAGCGAAGATCTGCAGGCGGCCGGTTGAGGTGCTGATAGCCGTGCGGATTTCATCTTCGGTGGGGTCGCGATACTCACCGGCTGCCTGCCGTGCGACTGAGGCGACTTCGAGCCAGGGGGTAGAGATATATCCTAGCGCGAACGGACCGAACCGCAGGAAGTATGGGCTACCGCTCTCGACGATGTCTTTCCCCCGTCGCGTCTTCCCGTACTCCACGGCGGATTTAATGTCATCCTCTGTGAGTTGTTTCGAGTAGGCTTGGGCGGCTACGGTCCCAGCCAGCATAAGTACAACGGTCAACCATGCTACTTTCGCCACTTGCCATCCTCCCCTGGCGTGACCGTGCCGCCTCCCCAGGGTACGTGCAGAAGAGCCTCCGATGCACCTCTGCTGACCTCGCCTTCGCGGCAACGGAGCGCGAGGGCGATTCGGCTCTGCGCCGAGGTGGCCGGGCATGCGCCACCCTCGGTGGTGCCTTGGAGCTCTAGGTGCTCAGAATTTGCAATTCTCTAGGGCGCGACTCTCGTCATCACGTAAGCCCCAAGTAGCACCCCTAGCCCGACAACGCCATAGAACGTGGTCTCTGAATAGAGCTGGATGACCTGCACGGCACTGAGGTCAGCACCCGACATTAGTGCTTCACTCAAGGTGCGACTAGCATATCCCCCAAGTGCAATGAAGCCGATGATCCCCAGGAGCCCGATGACAACCCTCGCCCGTGCCATATATGGGGACCTCCCAAATCTTATCCGCGGAAGTTGAGAGTAGGTTTTCGGCGGGGCGTACGGTAGAGTCCTGCTCGTCTCTTCACCCCGGGGCGTCGGCCAATGCGTGAACAACAAGCGCTTATCTCGCCGCTGTCTACAAAGGTCGTCGATGGCTGCACCGTGCCTCCAGGGTCCCTTTCCTCGGATCATCTTCCCTCCCATCGGCGGGATTCATGGTCCCACCCCCTCGGTGACGTTTCCTTCGGTCGGGACGTGGGGACACCCAGTCGGCCAGAGCAGGTCATCCCACCACTCGATCGGCGTTATCGGCATCGAGTCGAAGAGGTGCCCGTACTTCTTCATCGAGAACCCCGCGTCGGTGTGCCGGGCCCACGCGGCGATCTGCTTGGGGTGTTTCCCCGCAGCGATCAGTAGACTTACGAACTGATGCCGGAGATCGTGCCAGGAGATCGGGGTGCGGATCCCCGCCCGCTTCTGCGCTGCCTGCCACTGGCGTTTGATCCAGGTCCCGTCCCCGAGGGGCGTTACGCCGTCGATACTGAAGATGTAGCCCACGTCCCGGGCGTTGCGCTGCAGGATCCGGCGCACTGTTGGGCAGATTGGCACTTCGCCTTCGGAGCCTTCCGTTTTCGGCACCCCGGGAATCCGACGGTACAGTGCGCGCGTCACCACGATCCGATTGCGCCGCCAGTTGAGGTCCTCCACCCGGAGCGCGGCCTGCTCACCCCACCGGAGGCCGGCCAGGGCCGCCACGAGGACCATCTGCCGGACGTCGTCGCGCTTGATGGCCGCCACGGCCCGCTTGAAGTCCTCCGGCTCGAGGTGGTGCACCTTCGGTTTCGTCCTGAGGCTCCGCGTCGGGAAGCGCCGGCGGCGCCGTTCCCGGAGGACGCCGAGGATCGGGTTGCGGGCCAGCAGCTCGTAGTCTTCCGCGGCGGCCGAGAGGATGCTGCTGAGGGTGGCGATCATGTTTTTTATCGTCTTTCCAGCCAGCGTGGGCCGGTCGGGGCGGGGATTCTTGCCGCGGGTGTAGTCGAAGCGCTGCTGCTCCATCTTCTCTGCGATGAGCTTCTGAACGGTCGCCTTGCTGATCTCGTCCACGGGGGTTGAGCCGAAGGCCGGGAGCAGGTGATTGACCAGGGCCGTCTCGTAGGCGCGGCGGGTCGAGGCCGAGAGAGTGACCGCGATCTCCGGCCGCCAGCTGTTCTCCACGAACTCACGGAGCGTAGGGGCCCGTCGTCGGTCCGGGAGGTCATGTCGCCGGCGCTCTGCCTCGAGGATCCGCTGGGCCCGTACCTTCCTGGCCAGGGTCAGGTTCCCCCGTACCGTCTCGAAGCGGCGCCGGCCGCGTTCGTACCAATAGACCTGCCAGCGATCGCCATGGCGACGAATTCCAGTATCGCCTCTCATAGCTTCATCAAGCCCCCTCTCCCGCCTTGGTCTGCTTCTTCCGCTTTCGCAGCGCATTCGAGTAGGCAATTGTGCACTTCTTGGAGCAGCATCGCGCCGAGTGGTTCTTCGTCCGGTCCACGAACCAGCGGTTGCATGTGCGGCACCGACGTAGGCGATCCCGCTGAGGATTCCCGAGATAGTCGGCCAGCAAAGCCGTCCAGATGCCTTGTGGCACGTCGGAGCCGAGCAGGATAGCCTTGCTGCCGCCGATCGTCATGAAGTGCTTGCTGGCGTCCTTCGGGCGGAGCGGCGGGATCACATAATAGAGCGGGGCATCGTCTGCGAGCGCGTTGAAGTGCTCCCGGACCTCGGGCGGGATCTGTGGGTAGGGCACATCGCGCGCAGCATCGACGGCGGCGATGGCCTGGGACCGGGCATTCATGAGGGATAGCGCAAAGTTCTTCAGATCTGCGAAGTGTGTAGAGCGCAGTTGGGCCGGCGTGTCCTCCTGGTTGAGGTACCGGGCCAGCTGGAGCAGGTCCTCGACTTGGGCCCGGATAGCAGGGCTCAGCGCGATCTTCTTGCGACCCTTGCGGCCCCGCTTGGCGGCGACCATGTGATGAACCTATCCGATTTGACTTCAGCGACCTGCCTGTGGCCATATTAAGACCATGAACCTATCGGTGTCAACCTCGTTACCTACGGAGCCTTTGGGGTGGCGGTGGTGGCGATGGTGGTGGCAACGGCGGTGCTGGCGGCACCGTACGTCTAGCATCTAGGCTGGATGGGCAGACAGATTGTCCGACCGAAGAAGGGAGGCAAGCCATCATGACACTCGTCGAGGCGTCCTCATCGAGCGCGGGGGAGGAGCAGGTCCTCTATGTAGCCCAGGATCTCCTGGATGATGGCCAGGGAGGGGACCGCGCCCTGCGTGAGTGGGCTGCCGGGGTCCTCCGGGCCTACGTGGCGGCTGGGTACCACGAAGGCGCGATCGTGGACCGGATCCCGAAGCTGCTGGAGGTCTTCGTCGAGCATCTCTGGTACGTGCAGAAGAGCCTCCAAGGAACCTCTGCCAACCTCGCCTTTACGGCTGCGGAGCGCGATGGCGATCGGTTCTGCGCCGAGGTGGCCGGCCGGATGATCGAGCGGATATGTGCACGCGCCTGAGAAGGGCCGAGATTGACTGTCCGGAGGCCCTCCAGACGAACTCGTGGTGGGCGCTTCAGGACTTTGAACTTCTACCGGGCCGATTGTCATCTCAGCGGAACAGCCTATGAGGGTGCCTCGAAGCTGGAACCTACAAAGGGGACTCATCTCCTGGGCTGCGCTTGGAGTGCCGGACCGGGCCGGAGAGGAAGCCGGGATAAAATGGCTAGGAGGGAAGACGCGCTTCGGAAGAGCCCCGGAGGTCTCCAGGGGAGAGTCTCCGGGAACGCTGTTGAGGGATACGCTCGTTTAGAGGACTCGACCCTGGCGGATGTCGAACATGTTTCGACGCTTTAGGGTTGGGCGAATAAGAGTTGTGGAGGCCCCGCCGGGAGTTCAACCCGGATACCGTCGCCTGCAATGCGACGTCCCTGGGCGTAGGGTACGGGGCCACCAACGGACGGAGGCGGGGACGGGTTACTTACCCCCCGCCTCCTGCTTTTCGAGCCCTCGCTTGAACGTCGGCTAGTCTCTTCCTGTTGAGCTGGTCCGCAAGCCTCAGCTGTTCAACCGTGGCCTGTAGCTTGCCGGCGCGTAAAAGCCGTCGGGCATTGGAATACACATCGTCCATCTCGGTCCCCTTGCGCAGCCCGATCAGGACGACGAACACTGTATCACTCTGCTCGTGGTATCGGTACAGAATCCTGTACTGACCGTGGGTCAGACGTCGATAACCTGCTAGTTCACCCGTGAGCGGCTTTCCGAACTCTGGGTTTGAAGCTAGGATCCCCATCTTTTCGACGATCGCCTGGGCGAGCTTATCTGGCATGGCTACCAGGTCCCGCACCAGGCATTGGTCGGTGATCTCAACGGTGGCCATTTCCTCGGCGGCGCCTCTTTAGGATTCGCTTGACGTCCGATAGGTCAACTGTGCGGCCCGACTGGATGTCGGCCTCACTGCGCCTGATCGCTGCCATCGCCTCCGCGTCCTGCGCGAGCTCGGCGGACTCAAGCTGCATTGTCAGCTCCTCCATCTCCTTCAAAAGCTGGGCAAGGAAAGCACGTGGCACGAGGGTAACGTCCTCGCGCTTCGGCTGATGAATCGTGACGGTTTGTCCCCCTCTCACCTCCTCCAGGACGCGGAAGAACTGCTGCCGAGCTTCCGTCGCGGAGAGGATCTTGTCCTCCAGACTAACGGCCATGTGTTTGGAACCTCCTTGGTTCGGTTACACCCCCCCACCTCCCCGTGAGAGGGGCATGCTTAATGTAGTACATACCCGCGTACGTGTCAATGTACTCAATCATGTACAGCTTATATGGCCTCACCACCGGATACGGCCTCCCCGCCGGCATCCCTCTTTGCAGTAGTCCGCCTCCGAGAGGCTTGACCTAGGGATGGCTGTCCGCTGGCTGTCCGTAGAGCCTCCGGACAACGGGAAGTGAAACGGGACGCGGGAGTTCGCTCCGGGTCCCGCCTGCATTCCGTGGCACCACCCTGGCACCGTTCTTGATGGATTTGGGAGGTCCGGCGCGGTCCTGGGAGGAAGAGGGTCTCACGAAAGCCGCGCCAGATGCGGAGAGACGGTACAGGGTAGTACAGGGAGGTCCAGAAAACGGATGGTTCAAATCCCGCCTCCCCGACCACCTCGCGTCCCCCGCTGTCCCTCCGCCCGATGACGGTGCTGCGGTCCCCGGATCTCTTCACGGCGCTGCGGATGCTCGCCGTCCCGGTGCTGTACACGCTGAGCTGGCGCGGCGAGGCCGCGGCGTTCCGCCTGCTCTTCCCCCTGGCCCTGCTCACTGACCTGATCGACGGCTGGCTGGCGCGCCGCGCCGGCCCCAGCGCCCGGGGGCGCTACCTGGATTCGATCGCCGACGCGCTGTTCTACACCTCCGTGCCGCTGTGGCTGTGGCGCCTCCATCCCGCCGTGGTGCGCGCCTGGTGGCCGTGGTGCTTCCCCGCGGTGCTGCTCTACGCCGCGGGGATCGTGGTGAAGACCTCGCGCTGCCGATTCATCGCTGCGCTGCACCTCCCCACGACGCGCGTCGCGGGCGCGGCGGCGATGGCCTACGCGCTGTGGGAGCTGTGGGGAGGGGCGCCGCGCGCCATGATGCAGGCGATCTGGGTCCTGCTCGCCCTCGCCGCGCTGATCGAGCTGCGGACCGCGCTCGGTTTGCCCCGCGCCGCGCCGGCGGCCAGGCGAGGCAGACCCTAGGGCGTCTCAGCCGGTGAAGGCGGTGGTCGTCAGGACATGGAGGATGTGCAGGACGAGGACGACGGTGTAGACGGCCGTGGCCAGCCGCAGGGCGCCCAGGACGCGGGATTGAAGGTGATGGGCGTGGCTCACCACGACGAAGACGGCGAGGGCCAGCCCGGCCAGAGGCGCGAGCTTCATGACGATCGGCCAGAGGGTGTACAGGTGAGGCTGGACCAGGGGGTTGGCCTCGAAGAACGTCCCCCGGCTCAACCCCAGGTAGGTGAACGCCAGGTCGAGCTCGTTGGCCACCAGCAGAAGCAGGTACCAGCGCCACAGCATCCGGTCGGGCCTCATCCGCGTCCGCATCGCCGTCGTCGGCAGGGGGGTGGGCGGATGATTCCACGCGCCCTCTTCGTCTCCTCTCGCCCGCCCCGGCATCTCTCCCCACCTCCATGAAGCCGATCGGCGTGATCAAAGAGGTGAAGATCACGCTGGACGGCCGCCGGCAGGAGTTCGCCTGCGCTCTGCTGGCGCGGTCGCCCGACCACCTGGTCGTCTTCTACCGCCTGCCGGAGCGGCGGCGGGTGGGGCGCCTCGTGCTGCCCAGGCGCACGGAGACGTTCGGCTACTTCTGGCGGGGGCGGCCGTACAACGTGTACCACTGGCTGACGCCGCGGGGGCAGACCCTGGGCTTCTACGTCAACCTCTGCGCGGAGGTGGAGTTCCACCCCCAGGAGGTCCGCTGGCGGGACCTGGGCCTGGACCTGCTCTTCAGCGCGGACGGGGCCAGCGTGCAGATCCTGGACGAGGCGGAGGTAGCATCCGCGCCCCCGGAGGTGCGAGCGGCGGTGTGGGAGGCCCGTCGCCACGTGCTCACCCACCGCGATGAGATCCTGGCCGAGGTCCGCGGCGCCACCGCCCACCTGCGCGGCGGGGGGCGGCGCCCGGCGGCGGAGGAATCACTCCCCCGAGCGCGAAGACACCAGCGATAGCGCTTTCGCCCAACCGCAGCGCCGACGGGCACTTTCGTCGTACCACGATTCGACCAGGGGCGAAACGATGCTGGTAGTGCAGGACCGGCCTCTAGCGCTGGGGCGGCACGACCGCTCCGACGCCTCCCGCTCCGACCCCGCATCCCGGTCATCCGTGTCCGGCCGAGCCCTGACCATGCGCGAGCTGCGGATCGTGATGTGCAGCGAGTCGTACCTGCCCCGGATCAGCGGGGTGACGCATGCCCTGGCCGCGCTGACCCGCGGGCTGCGGGAGCGCGGGCACCGCGTCGTGATCGCCGCCCCCCGGTATCCCGGCCACCGCGATGACGACCCGGACATCGTGCGTTTTCCCTCGCTGCGCCCGCCGCACACTCCCGACTTCCCGCTCGCCGTGCCGCTCGCGCCGGTCGCCTGGCGCCGCCTCATCGGCAGCCAGCCTGACGTGGTGCACAGCCACGCGCCGTTCCTGATGGGGGCGGTGGCCGCCCGGCTGGCCCGCCGCACCGGGCGTCCCCTGATCTTCACCTACCACACCCTCTATGACGAGTACGTGCACTACGCGCCGTTCGGACGCCGCCAGATGACCGCCGCCGTGGTGCGGCGGTACGTCACCGCCTACGCCAACCGCTGCGCGGTCGTCGTCGCCCCGTCGCATGCGGTGGCCGACCGGCTCCGCGGTCAGGGAGTGACGGCGCGGATCGAGGTCGTCCCCACGGCCACCATCGATCCGGCGGTCTTCGCCGCCCTGGATCCCTCCGGCGTTCGCGCCGCGTACGGCCTGCCGGCAGATGCGCCGCTGGTCGTCACCGCCAGCCGGCTGGCCCCGGAGAAGAGCGTCGACCTGGTGCTGGAAGCCTTCGCCCACCTGGCGGCGGGTCGGTCCGCGCGCCTGCTGGTCGTCGGCGGCGGTCCGGCCGAAGCCGCCCTGCGGGCGCAGGCCGAGCGCCTGGGACTGGCCGGGCGCGTCGTCTTCACCGGGCTGCTGCCGCACCGGCGGGCCCTGGAGTGCCTGGCGGCAGGCGATCTGTTCCTGTACGCCTCCCGCACGGAAACGCAGGGACTGGTGGTCGCGGAGGCGATGGCGGCGGGTCTGCCGGTGGTGGCGGTGGACGCCGGTGGTGTGTCGGAGGCGGTCGTCGACGGCCGCACCGGATTCCTCGTCGGGCCCGAGGCCGCCGCGCTTGCGGCGCACGCCGCCCTGTTGCTCGACGACGAGCCCCGCCGCCAGGCGATGGCCAGCGCGGCGCGGGCGGCGGCGGCGGCCTACAGCGTGGCCGCGGTCACGGAGCGGATGATCGCGGTGTACGAGTCGGCGCGGGGAGGTTCCTGACGGTGTACCTCAAGCGGCTGGAGCTCCACGGGTTCAAGACGTTTGCGGACCGGACGGAACTGGAGTTCACGCCCGGCATCACGGCGATCGTCGGTCCGAACGGCAGCGGCAAGAGCAACGTCTTCGATGCCATCCGTTGGGCGCTCGGCGAGACGGGCTACAAGACGCTGCGCAGCGGGCGGATGGATGATGTCATCTTCGCCGGCAGCGAGGCCCGCCGGGCGATGGGCATGGGCGAGGTGTCCTTGACGATCAACAACGACTCCGGCGCGCTGCCCGTCGACTACACCGAGGTCACGGTGACGCGTCGCGCCAACCGCGGCGGGGAGGGCGAGTACCTGCTGAACATGGTGCCCTGCCGGTTGCGGGACATCCAGATGTTGTTCCTGGGCACGGGCCTGGGCGGCCGCTCGTACTCCCTGATCGGCCAGGGCCAGGTGGACAGCGTCCTGAACGCGGGGCCCGAGGAACGGCGGGGGCTGCTGGAAGAGGCGGCGGGGCTGGCCCGCTACAAGCGCCGGCGCCGCGAGGCGGAGCGCCGTCTGGCGCACGCCGCCGCGAACCTGCTGCGCGTGCAGGACATCCTCGCCGAGCTGGCGGCGCGGGCCGAATCGCTGCGCGCCCAGGCCGAGGCCGCCGAGCAGCACCAGCGCTACACGCGGGAGATCCGGGACCTGGAGCTGGCCCTGCAGGTGGACGAGGCGCGGCGCATCCTGGCCTCGCTGCGGCGCATCGTCACGCAGACGGAGGCGATCCAGCAGCAGGTCCAGACGCTGGCGGCGCAGGGCGCGGAGGCCGGGCAGCAGATCGATCAGGGCCGCCACCGGGCGGCCGAGGTCGCCCGCGAGCGGGAGGAGGCGCAGCGCGTCCTGCTGCAGCTCACCGAAGAGCTGAGCGGTCGGGAGTCGTCGCTCCAGGTGTTGAGCGAGCGGCTGCGCGCCGCCGACAGCCAGCGGGAGCGGCTTGCCGCGGATGCGGAGCGCCTGGAAGCGCAGCTGGCCCAGGCCGACGAGCAGCTCAGC
>DATLZI010000050.1:0-8493 GCA_035574075.1 bacterium
ATCGGTGCGCAGCGCGCCACAGAGGGCCAGCCCCGTGCCCAGCGCGGCGAGGAACCCCAGCAGCGCGACCACAGCGCCCCAGCTGAAGGGCTGGCCGGCGGCAACGAGGCGGACGGCGGCGAGGAAGGCCCCCAGCCCGCCGAGGGCGATCGCGGCGCGCCCCCGCGCGGCCAGGGACCAGGGCGCCAGGCCGACCAGCGCGAGCAGCGCGGCCAGCAGCAGCACCGCGCCCACTAGCGGCGAGGTCCGCGCCAGCGCGGCCCCGGTGGCCTCCGGCACGAAGACGGTCAGCTCGCGGCCGGGACGCGACCAGGGCAGCGCCAGCGCGCCCAGGAAGGTCACAGCCCCCCAGGCGAGCAGCGTCGCCTGGATGGCCGGCCGGACGACCGGGACGGTCAGAACCTTCGCCATCGCCCCTCGCCGATGGGTCGGGGGGCCGGGGCGCGCCGCGCCCCGGCCTCCTCGAACCGGATCATTTCGGAAGCGGGAAGACCTCGGTCGTCCACTTCCGCACGAGCCCGTCGCGCACCGCCGCCGAGCCGTACTTCACGAAGTCGTACTTGATGACCTTGAACGCCGTGAAGCGCGGGGCGATGCTGGGAATCGGCGTCTTGCTGTTCGACGGGATCTGGTACGACTGCCCCTGGCTGGCGGCCAGCGCCTGCGCCTCCGGGGTCAGCGCCCAGTTGATGAAGATCAGGGCGTTGGCCCGGTTCGGCGTGGCCTTCACCAGGCTCAGGCCGCCGATCTCGTAGCCGGTGCCGTCGCTGGGCGCGCCGTAGGTGATCGGGAAGCCCTTCAGCACCTGGTCGACGGCGTCGTGGATGAAGGTCACGCCTACGGCCACCTCGCCGCGGCCGGCCAGCTGGCCGGGCGCCGCGCCGCTGCGGGTGTACTCGGCGACGTTCTTGTGGATCGCCTTGAGCAGGTCGAACGCCGCCCGCTCGCCGTAGATCTGGACGAGCGTGGCGATCATCGTGTACCCCGTCCCCGAGGTGTTGGGGTTGGGATAGGCCACCAGCCCGCGGTAGCGCGGATCGGCGAGGTCCTTCCACGTCCGCGGCACGGGCAGGTTCTTCTCCCGCAGCAGCCGGTCGTTCAGGGCCCAGCCTAAGATGCCGGCGTACAGCGGGATGTACTTGCCGGCCACCGCCTCGCGGAACTCCGGCCGCAGATCGTTCCAGGCCGCCGGCCGCACGAACTCGGTGAGCCCCTCCTCGTTGGCCACGATGTGCGGATCGCCGGTGCCGCCGAACCAGACGTCGAACGAGGGGTTCTGGCGCTCGGCGCGCAGGCGGGCCAGCGCCTCGCCGGAGCTCAGCCGCACGAAGTCCACCTGGATGCCGGTGGCCTTGGGAAACTCGGCCTTCACCGCGTCGCACCAGGCCGGGTTAGGGCTGCACAGCACGGTCACCTTGCCCCCGGGGCCGGCCACGGCCGCGCCGAGCGAGGCCAGGACGAGCACGAGGGCGATCCCTACCACTCTCCTCACGCGTATCCCCCCTTGTGTTGGGCTTCCGTCATCTCGAGCAGCGGACGCAGGTGGGCGACGACCTGCCGCGCCGCCGCGCGCGGATCGGGCTGCGGCAGGATCTCCGCGGAGAGGAACCCATCGTACCCGATCTCGCGCAGGGCGCGGATGATCGCGGCGAAGTCGAGGTGGCCCCAGCCGGGAGCCAGCCGGTTGCTGTCCGCGACGTGCACGTGCCGGAGGCGCTCGCCGGCTGCGGCCAGCGCCGCGGTCATCGATCGCTCTTCGATGTTCATGTGAAACGTGTCCGCGAGGACGCCGAGGACCGGCGAGCCCAGGCGCCTGGCGAAGGCCACGACCTCGTCGATCGTGGTCAGGAAGTCGGTCTCGTACCGGTTGATCGGCTCGATCAGAATCGGCACCTTCGCCCGCTCGGCGATCGGCAGCAGGGCGTGCAGCGAGCGTTCCAGCCGGGCCCGGGCGGCCGGCCCGCCGCCGGCAAGGCGGCCGCGCAGCAATCCGACGATCACCGCGGCCCCGAGCGACCCTGCCAGGCGGATGTGTGCTTCCATCCGTTCGATGGCCCGCGTCCTGACGCCTTCGTCCGCATCGCACAGACTCAGCCCGTCCTTGAGGTAGGCCTGGCCGGTGCCGATCGCCGGCACGGCGAGGCCCGCCGACCGCGCCGCGCGCGCCAGGGCCTCAGGGTCCACCGCCGCCGGATCGCGCACGGCCAGCTCCACCCCCTCGTAGCCGAGCTCCGCGGCCAGGGCGATGCCTTCCCGCCAGCCGCCCCGCACGGCGACGGCGTCGAACGCGGTCTCCTCCACGGAGACGACGAGGGCCAGCTTCATCGCCCCGCCGGTCACGGCGGCCAGCCCAGCGCGTAGATGCTCTTCCCGCCCTTGGCCGGCCCCTTGAGCACGGCCTCGAGCTCCTCGCGGTCCCGCTCGGTGACCAGCTCGATCGGCGGCAGCTGCCCCGGCGGGAAGGTCTTCAGGATGTCGGTGACGAGCCGCTCCAGGTAGTCGAGCAGCGCCTCCACCCCCGGCAGCGCCTTCTCCGCCGCGGCCAGAGACGGCTTGCCGACGACGCCCTCGATGTAGGCCTTGACCTCGATCGGCCCGGCGCCGACGTGGCCGTACCAGTTGATCGGGCGGCGCAGCAGGTTGCCGGCCTTGTCCACGTGGCCCTCCGGCAAAAAGCCGAAGGGGTTGTTGTCCACCGCCCACTCCTGCTTCATCAGCTCGGGGAACAGCGCCAGGCACCAGGAGGTCTCCACCTCGTCGGCGTGGATGAACGGCGTCTCATAGGGCCCGCCGTCCCGCTGCAGCTTGAAGTGCTCGGGCACGGCGTGGTACCAGTTGACGTTCACGATCAGCGCCGGCACGCGGTAGCGCTTGCCGAACTGATGGATCGCCGTGGGGATGACGTACTCCTGGCCGTGGCCGTTCAGCAGGATCTGCTTGCGGAAGCCCATGTTCCAGAAGCCGGCGATCATCGCCCGGACGAACGCCGTGAAGACGTCTTCGGGGATGACCACCGTGCCCGGCATCCCCAGGTGATGGTAGGGGTGCGAGCCCCACCACAGCGGCTCGCTCACCGTGCACCCCGTGCGCTCGGCCACGGCTTCCGCCATGCGCGTGACGAGGAAGATGTCCTCGCCGATCGGCGCGTTGGGCCCGTGCGCCTCCGTGGCGCCCAGGGGCACGATCAGGACGTCGTTGGTCTTCAGCCGCTCCTCGATGTCGCGCATCGTCATTGTCTGCAGGTAGACGCCGGTGCGCTTGTCCATGTGACCGCCCCGCGGGGGAAGGTCCCACCTGCCCTTGCCCATGCCCTCGCCTCCTCCTCACTCCGCGGCGAGCAGGTGAATGCGCTCGCGCGGGATCTCCAGGAACACCTCGCCGCTGATCACGCCCTCCCCCGGGGAGGGCACGTCCACCATCCACTGCCGGCCGGCCGCTGTCACCCAGTACCGCGCCAGCGTCCCCAGGAAGCTGGCCTGCGCCACGACGCCGCGCAGGACGTTCTCCCCGTCCCGCGGCGGCTGGACGTGCAGCCGGATGGCCTCCGGCCGCAGGACCACGGTGACGCGCCGGCCCGGCGGGGGGCCGTCCGGCACGGCCAGGGTGAGGTCGCCAGCGCGCACCTGGCCGGGGGCGGCCACCTCGCCGTCCAGGAAGTTGGCCAGGCCGACGAAGTCGGCGACGAAGCGGTTGGCCGGCCGGTGGTAGATCTCCAGGGGCGTGCCGATCTGCTGGATGCGGCCGCGGTCCATCACCGCGATGCGGTCCGAGATCGCCAGCGCCTCCTCCTGATCGTGCGTCACGTAGATCGTCGTCTTGCCCAGCTGCCGCTGCAGGGCGCGGATCTCCGCGCGCACCCGCACGCGCAGCTTGGCGTCGAGGTTGCTGAGCGGCTCGTCGAGCAGCAGCACCTCGGGCTCCACGACGAGCGCGCGGGCCAGGGCGACGCGCTGCTGCTGCCCCCCGGACAGCCGCGCCGGGAAGGTGTCCTCCACCCCGCGCAGACCGACCAGCTCGAGGGCGGCCAGGACCCGGCGCCGGATCTCCGCCGGCGGCACCCTCCGCATCCGCAGCCCGTAGGCCACGTTCTCGAAGACGGTCATGTGCGGGAAGAGGGCGTACTCCTGGAAGACCATCGCCGTCTGGCGGCGGTGGGGGGGCAGGTCGTTGACGCGCCGGCCGCCGATCAGCACGTCGCCCTCGTCGGGCGCATAGAAGCCGGCCACGATGCGCAGCGTCGTCGTCTTCCCGCAGCCCGAGGGGCCGAGCAGCGTGGTGAAGCTCGCCTCCGGCACGTGCAGCGTCACGGCCTCCACCGCGGCCAGGGCCCCGAAGCGCTTGCTGACGTTGACCAGCCGCACGTCGGCCATCGCTAGGCCACCGGCAGGGCGCGAATCGTGCGGCCCACGGCCAGGCGGGCCAGGGCCACCGCGGCGAACGTCAGCGCCAGCAGGGCCGCGGTGAGCGCCGCGGCCGCGCCCCAGAAGCCGCCTCCGATCATCGCCAGGATGGAGTAGGTCGCCACCAGGTTGCGCGGCGTGACGAGGAAGACGACGATGCTCAGGTTGGTCACGGCGCGGATGAACGAGGTGACGAACGAGGCCAGGAACGGGCCGCGCAGCAGCGGCACGTAGATATCCCTCAAGATGCGCAGGCCGCTCGCGCCCAGGTCGGCGGCCGCCTCCTCGATCGAGCGGTCGATCTGCCGCAGCCCGGCCTGAGCCGCCTGGTAGCCGAAGGGGATGTGCCAGAAGGTCAGGGCCAGGATGAGGATCCAGGGCGTGCCCCCGAGGAAGAACGGCGGCGCGTTGAAGGCCAGCAGGAAGCCGATGCCGATGAACACCCCCGGCAGGGCTCCCGGCAGCACGGCGAGGAAGTCCAGGGCGCGCTCCAGCGCCGGCCACTGCCGGCGCGAGGTGAGGAAGGCGGCGAGCAGAGCGATGATGCTCGTCAGCAGGGCGCTGATCGCCCCGATCTGCACGCTGTTCAGCAGCTGCCCCCCGCCCTGGGCCAGGCCGAGCCGCCAGTGGTCGAGGGTCAGGCTCCAGTTGTACCCCCAGGTGCGGGTGAAGGCGCCGGCGACCACCGCCACGTAGACCAGCAGGACGAACACCGCGACCACGCCGCAGAACGCCAGCAGCGCGCCGCGCACGTACCACGGCGTCGGGGGCCGCTCCAGATGCGAGCCGCGCCCGGTGATCGCGGTGTACAGCCGCCGGCTGACCCACACCCGCTCCAGGACGAAGAGCAGCACGGTGGGGAGCAGCAGGAGGCTCACGGAGAGCGCGGCGCCGGTGAGGTCGGCCAACCCCTCGATGCGGAACCAGGCCTCGGTGGCCAGCAGCGGCAGCGCGCCGGCGATGACCACGGCGTTGCCGAAGTCGGCCAGCACCGAGATGGCCACGAGGAGCATCGCCGCGGCGACCCCCGGGCGAGCCAGGGGCAGCGTCACGGTGCGGAAGACGGTGCGCTCGTCGGCGCCGAGGTTGCGCGCGGCCTGCTCGAGGGTGGGGTTGATGGCCTCCAGGACGTGCTCCAGGATCAGCGCGGCGTAGGGGAAGAAGGCCACGGTCTGCACCAGCCACAACCCCGGCCAGCCGAAGATGTTCACGTCGAGGCCGAGCAGGGTGCGCGTGATCAGCCCCTGCCGGCCGAACATCAGGATGTAGGCGAACGCGACCATGAACGGCGGCGCGAAGAGGGGGAGGAGGGCGATGCTCCGGAAGACCCTCCTCCCCGGCACGTCCGCGCGCGTCATGGCAAAGGCGTAGAGGAAGCCGACCAGCGTGGCGGTGGTGGTGGAGAGCACCATCATCATCAGGCTGTTGCGTACCGCCGCCATCCACCGCGGGTTGTCCACGATCCCGAGGTAGTCGGCCAGCGCCGGATAGCTGATCACGCGCAGCGTGGGGTACAGGACGAACCCCAGCAGCACCGCGCCGACCAGGGCGTAGGCCAGCAGCAGCCCCGGGTCCCGCGCCGCGGTCCGCCACCTCACCACGCCAACCGCCATGCCCCGGCTACTTGCCGATCACCTGCTGCCACTTCTGGCGCAGGCGGGCCTGGTTGTCGATCGCCCACTGCCGGTCGTACTTCACGAAGCGCAGGGAACTCAGCGGCGGCATGCCGAGCGGCGCCGGGGCGTCGGCGCGCGTCGGGTAGCGCAGCCCGTACTTGGCGTTGATGTCCTGCGGCGTGCGCGTGAGGATGAAGTCGACGAACTGCCGCGCGCCCGCCGGGTTCGGCCCGCCCTTGATGATCGAGACGGCGCCGATCTCCGTGGCGGTGTCCGGCGGGAAGACCAGCTCCACCGGGAAGCCCTGGTTCACCGCCATGCTGCGCACGTCGTGGCCCCAGTTCATCCCCACGATCGCCTCGCCGCGGGAGACGAGGGTGATGCCGGCCGGGGCGGTGGGCGTGAAGGTCGCGTTCTCGGCCAGCCGCTTCAGCCAGTCGAAGGCGCGGTCCTCGTTGCCGAGGCGGAAGATCTGCGCGGCGACGAAGATGAAGCCGCCGCCCGTGGTCACCGGGCTGGGCAGGACGAGCTGGCCGCGGAAGGCCGGGTTGAGCAGGTCGTCCCACGTCGCCGGCGGCCGCACGCCGCGCGGCGCCAGCTCGCGCTCGAAGCGCTCGCGGTTGTAGAAGATGGACAGCGCGCCGATGTACCAGCCGTACCAGTAGCCCTGCGGATCGTAGAACTCCGGGGCCAGGCGTGCCTCGGCCAGCATCGGCGAGCGGTAGGCCTCGAGCAGCCCCTGGCGGGCCAGCGGCGCGTGGAAGTCGTTCGAGCCGCCCAGGAAGATGTCGGCCTGCGGCCGGGCCCGCTCCGCGGTGATGCGCGTGGCCAGGGTGCCGGCCGCAGCCAGCGTCAGGGCTTCGGTGCGCAGGCCGGTGCGGCGCTCGAAGGCCTTGAGGACCTCGCTGGTCACGGTCGAATCCAGCGCCGAGTAGACGACCACCCGGCCCGCCTGGGCGCCGACGCCCGAGGCGAGGGCCAGCACGGCGATCAGCAACCAGCCGACGACAATCGTGCCTCTACGCATGCTCTTCCCTCCCCTGGATGATGAACCGCTCGATCACGTCCCGCACGCCCTCCTCGTCGTTCGTCGGGGCCACGTAGCCGGCCGCCGCGCGCAGCGCCGCCGGGGCGTTCCCCATCGCCACGCCCAGCCCCGCCGTCTGCAGCATCTCGAGGTCGTTCAGGTTGTCGCCCACGGCGATGACCTCCGCCAGCGGGATGCCCAGGCGCGCCGCCACGAGCTGCAGCGCCGCGCCCTTCGAGCTGCCCGCGGGGAGGATCTCCAGATAGGTCTCCTCGCTGAACACCGTGCGGACCGGCAGCGCCAGGCGCGCGATCGCCGCGGCGGCCCGCTCGAGGTGCGGCCGCTCGCCGATGATCAGGATCTTCATCACCCGGGACGGCAGCGCCCCGACGAGGTCGCCCACCGCCTCCACCGGCACGCCGTCTTTGCGCCGATAGCGCTCCGTGATCTCGTTGATCGTCCCGGTGAAGATCCGGTCGCCGGCGTAGACGTGGGGCTGGACCTGCGGGAGGGCGCGCAGCAGCTCCAGCACCGCGCGGGCGTGCGCGGCGTCGAGGTCCACGCGATGCCACTCCTCGCCCGTCGTGAAGTCGTACACCAGTCCTCCGTTGTACAGGATCGCCGGCGGATCGGCGCCCAGGGCGCGCACGTACCGCTCCGCCGAGATCCAGATGCGGCCCGTGGCCAGCAGCACCCGCACGCCGCGCGACTGCGCCGCGCGCACCGCCGCGCGCACCCCCGGCGTGACCTCGCGGCGGCTGGTGACGATCGTCCCGTCGATGTCCGCCACCAGCAGGCGGTAGCGCGACGTCACCGCGCCGCCGGCTCGGGCAGCGGCAGGGTCACCGTGCGCTGCTCCCGCGCCGCCTGGTAGCAGGCCTCAACCAACTCCGTGGCCCGGTAGCCGTCCTCGGCCGTCACCGCCGGCGGCCGGGCGCCCTCCACGGCGTCGATGAACAACCGGTCCTCAGCGACGTAGCCCCACTTCTGCTCGAACGGCATCTGGAAGCAGTCCAGGGCCTGCACCGGATCGCGCATCCCGGGACTGAACCAGGCCCGCTCCAGCTCCTCGGTGACCACGGTCTGGTGCGCCCCGTAGATCTCCACCCGCTCGTAGGGGAACAGCCACGAGGTGTGGGCCACCGAGGTGAACGAGGCGACGACCCCGCTGCGGAACCTGAGCAGCATGACGAACCCGTCCAGCTCGCGGTAGACGCTCTGCCGGGCGTAGCCCCCGATCTCCTGCACCTCGCCGAAGAGGAAGCGCCCCATGTCGAAGAGGTGCACCGGCGTCTCGTAGAGGTAGCCGCCGGTGACGGTCGGATCGCCGGTCCATGGCGGCTGCTGCAGCTCGCCGCGGTTGTGCTTCATCTGCGCGGCGTACGGGGTGATCCGCCCCTCCTCGATCAGGCGCCGGGCGAAGGCGTAGACGTTGCTGAAGCGGCGGTTG
>DATLZI010000051.1:0-6274 GCA_035574075.1 bacterium
GCGCCGCCCGAGCCGGCCGCCCCGGTGCGGGCCGTGCCGCGGCCGCGGCCCAAGGTCACCGCCGGCCGCACCGAGCGCATCGAGACGCCGCGCGGGCGGATCTACGTCGTGGTGAACGAGGATGAGTGGGGGGTGAGCGAGGTCTTCGTCCACTCCCTCGACGCCGAGGCGGACGCCTGCGGCCGGCTGGCCTCGCTGGCCCTGCGCGCCGGCGTGGATCCGCGCGAGATCATCGAGCAGCTGTGGCGGGTGCAGAGCAAGGAGGTGGCCTTCGACCGCAGCGCTTCCGGCACCGTGGTGCGCGTGACGACGATCGCCCAGGCCGTGGGCCTGGCGCTCGGCCGCGCCCTGTACGGCGACGCCTTCCGGCCGGACAAGGAGTTCCCGCGCGCGGACGTGCTGCCCGAGCCGAGTCGTCTGGGGATGCGCCAGGAGCGGCTGTCGTTCCATCACGGGCCGACGGTCCAGGTACCCGCGGCCAGCGCCGTCGTCCAGCCACCAGCGGTGATCGCCGCCGTGGCCGGCGGCAACGGCCACCACGACGGCAACGGCCAGACCGAGCAGGAGCGGGTGGAGCTCGCCGCGCGGCTGGAGTTCGTCGGGGTCTGCCCGGACTGCGGCGACTCCCTCGTCCGGGAGAACGGCTGCGCGACCTGCCGGACCTGCGGCTTCTCGAAGTGCTGAGGCATGCCTGAGACCGCCGCGGTGCTGCCGGCGAGCACCGCGATCGGCGCGGTGCACCTGACGGTCGCCGCTCTCGACCGCGCGGTGGCCTTCTACCAGGAGACGATCGGGTTCCGGCTGGTCGGCCGCTTTGGCCCGGTGGCGGAGCTCTCCGCCACCGGCCACCCACCGGTCCATCTGATCCTCACCGAGCGGCCTCAGGCCCGCCGAGGGCGGACGGCGGGTCTGTACCACTTCGCGATCCTGCTCCCCTCCCGGCCGGACCTGGGGCGGGCGCTGCGGCACCTGGTGGAGGCGCAGGCGCCGCTGGAGGGCGCCTCCGATCACGCGGTCAGCGAGGCGCTCTACCTGCGCGACCCTGAAGGGAACGGCATCGAGATCTACGCCGACCGGCCCCCGGCGCAGTGGCCGCGGCGCGGGACCGAGCTGGCGATGACCACCACGGCCCTGGATCTGCAGGGCCTGCTCGCCGAGGCTGGCGGCGCGTGGTCGGGCCTGCCGGACGGCACCCGCATCGGCCACATCCACCTGCATGTCGCCGACCTGCGACGGTCAGAAGCCTTCTACGCCGGTATCCTCGGCTTCACGGTCACGCTGCGCAGCTACCCCGGGGCGCTCTTCCTGGCCGCGGGGGACTACCACCACCACCTCGGGCTGAACACCTGGGCGGGGACGGATCTGCTGGCGGCGGACCCGGAGGGGCTGGGGCTCCGCTACTTCACCCTGACGCTGCCGGATCGGGCCTCCCGGGACGAGGTCGTGGACCGGCTACGGCGGGCCAGGGTGCCCGTGCAGGAGGCGCGCCACGGATCGGTCGCCGGCTGGCTGACCCACGATCCCGACGGCATCGGGGTGCTGCTCACGACGTGACCTCCACGCGCGGCACACCGACTGCTACAATACGCGTGAACGCTTCCGGGGGGGGCTATGGCGGTTGAGTTCAAGGCTGGCCTGAAGGATGTCATCGCGGTCAACTCCGCGATCTGCACCGTCGACGGCGAGCAGGGGCTGCTGCGGTACCGCGGCTACGACATCCGCGATCTCGCCACCCAGGCCACCTACGAAGAGGTCGCCTATCTCCTCTGGCACGGCGAGCTGCCCACGCGGGCGCAGCTGGACGACTTCACGCGGGCCCTGGCCGCCGCCCGCGCCCTGCCCGAGCCCGTGCTGGATGCGATGCGGACCTTCCCGCGCGCGGCGCACCCCCTGGACGTGCTGCGCACCACGGTCTCGGTGGCCGGGATGTACGATCCGGAGGCCGGCGACAACAGCGAGGAGGCGACGCGCCGCAAGGCCCTGCGGCTCACGGCGCAGATCCCGGTCATGGTTGGCACCTGGCACCGCCTGCGCGCGGGCCAGCCCCCCGTGGCCCCGCGGGCCGAGGGCGGCACGGCGGAGGATTTCCTCTACGTCATGACGGGGAGGCCACCCACGCCCACGGCGGTGCGGACGATGGACATGATCTTCGTCCTGCACGCCGACCATGAGATCAACGCCAGCACCTTTGCCACCCGCGTCGCCGTGGCCACCTTCACCGATCTGCACGCCGCGATCACCGCCGCGCTCGCCACCCTGAAGGGGCCGCGCCACGGCGGGGCCAACGAGGACGTGCTGGAGATGCTCCTGGCGATCGGTGCTCCGGGCCGCGCCCAGGACGAGATCGAGGCGCGCTGGGCCCGGCGGTCGCGCATGTCGCGCGAGGAGCGCGCGAAGCCGGAGAATCGCATCCCCGGCTTCGGCCACGCGGTCTACAAGGTGGACGATCCCCGGGCGGGCGTGCTGCGCGAGATGGCGCGACAGCTCTCCCAGGAGGCGGGGACGACGCCGCTCTTCGAGACGGCGCTGCGCGTCTATGAGACCATGCACCGGATCAGCGACCTGCCGGTGAACGTGGACTTCTTCTCCGCCGTGGTCTACCATGCCCTGGGCATCCCCATCGAGCTTTGCACCTCGATCTTCGCCGCGGCCCGCATCAGCGGCTGGTGCGCCCACGCCCTCGAGCAGTACCATGACCGGTTGATCCGTCCCCGCGCGCACTACGTCGGTCCCGCCCCGCGGGCCTTCGTCCCGCTGGCCGCCCGCAGCTAGACGCCAGACGAACCGGAGGAGGGGGTCTGGCGTATCCAGAAAGAGTGTGTCAGGGGATCCCACGGCACGGCAGATTCGGGGGAGGGGAAGAGCAGTGAAGCGATTGCCGAACGTCTGTGTGGCGGCGGCCGCCCTGGCCGTCGTGCTCGCCGCGGTGGCGCTGCAACCGGCCGCGACCACCGGACAGACCAAGCTGACGATGGTCTTCGTCCCCTCACGGGAGACGGACATCATTCTGTTCAGCGGGCAGCAGATCGGCCGCATGCTGAGTGTGGCGCTGGGCGTGCCGGTTGAGGCGGTGGTCAGCACGAGCTACACCGCGGCGATCGAGGCGATGTGCGCCGGCCGGGCGGATATCGGCGCCCTGAACCCCTTCAGCTATGTGCTGGCCCATGAGAAGTGCGGCGTTGAGGTCGCCGCGATCTCCGTGCGCTTCGGCCTGCCGTACTACCGCGCGCAGATCAACGTCCGCGCGGACGCCAACATCAACACCGTCGCCGATCTGCGCGGTAAGCGGTTCGCGTTCGTCGATCCGGCCTCGACGTCGGGCTACCTCTTTCCGGCGGCGATGCTGAAGAAGATGGGCTACGATCCGGACCGCTTCTTCAGCCAGACCGTCTTTGCCGGCAGCCACCCCAACGTCATCCTGGCGGTCTACCGCGGGCAGGTGGACGGCGGGGCGACCTTCGAGGACGCCCGCACGAACGTCCAGGCGCAGTTCCCGGACGTGATGCAGAAGGTGAAGGTCATCGCCTACACCAACCCGATCCCCAATGACACCTGGAGCGTCAGCCGGACCCTGCCCGCCGCGCTGCGGGCGCGGATCCGGGACCGGCTGCTGCGCATCGCCGCCACGCCGGAGGGCCGGGAGGCTCTGCGGAACCTGTACAGCATCGAGGGGCTCACCGACCGCGTCGTGCTCAGCGAGGAGCAGGTGCGCGCGCTCGGCATCCGGTTCGACGAGGAGATCCAGCAGCGCATCACCCGCGCTGGGGGCAAGGTGACCATCCCGATCGGGGACTGGTACTTCCAGCCGATCCGCGACGCGGCGAAGTACCTGGGGCTCGACCTGACCAAGCTGGCCCGCTGAGCCCCAGGGCGGGCCGGACGATGCGGCGTGGGGAGGAGGGGCGGAGGCCCGTCCTCCCCGCGCTCTGCTAGGGGGGACGATGAAGGGGGCGGCGGTTCGTCTGGAGCACGTTTCCAAGGTCTTCCCCGACGGCACTCAGGCGCTGAAGGACATCAGCTTCAGCGTCGCTCCCGGGGAGTTCGTCGTGATCATCGGCCTGTCCGGATCGGGCAAGTCGACGTTGATGCGCTGCATCAACCGGTTGATCGAACCGACCAGCGGCCGCATCTTCATCGACGACGTGGACATCACCGCGCTCTCCCCGGAAGAGATGCGGCGCCTGCGCCGGTCGATCGGCATGATCTTCCAGCAGTTCAACCTGGTCAAGCGCTCGTCGGTGCTGACGAACGTCCTCTCCGGGCGGCTCGGCTACCTGCCGCCGGCCTACGCGCTGGTGAACTACTTCCCGCGGGAGACCGTGGAGCAGGCCATGGCGAACCTGGCGCGCGTCGGCATCCCGGAGAAGGCGCGCACGCGCGCCGACCAGCTCAGCGGCGGCCAGCAGCAGCGCGTGGGCATCGCCCGCGCCCTGATGCAGGAGCCCACCCTGATCCTGGCGGATGAGCCGGTGGCCAGCCTCGACCCCGCCACCTCCCACTCCGTGCTGCGCTACGTCGAGGAGCTCAACCGCAAGGACGGGATCACCGTGCTCTGCAGCCTGCACTTCCTCAGCCTGGCCCGCCGCTACGGCACGCGCATCCTGGCCCTCAAGGCCGGGCAGATCGTCTACGACGGCCTGCCCGCGGACATCGACGAGGCGCGCTTCCGGGAGATCTACGGGGAGGATGCCGTGGAGGTCGAGATCCGATGAAGCAGAGCGTGGCCGCGCGGCCCCCCCTGGTGGGGCCGCGTCCCTGGTTCCAGAGCGGGAAGTTCCTGCTGTTTCTCGCCGTCCTGCTCGTGGTCTACGCGTACGGCTGGCAGGTGACGAAGATCGACCTGCCCGAGCTGGTCACGGGGGCGAAGTTCGTCCGGCCGTTCCTGCGCGACCTGCTGCGCCCGGAGCTGCTCACCCGGGCGCGACAGACCCAGCAGGTTGAGGTGGCGATGTCGATCGACCCGGCGGTGCCGCCGGAGGAGCTGCCGCCGGCCAGCGGTCCCACCCTGGAGGTGCCGACGCACGTCGCGCCCATCGGCTCCCGCCTAGCGGTCAGCGGGCGGGGCTTCCAGCCCAACGCCGAGGGCACGCTGTACTGGTTGAACCCGATCGGCAACCCGCAGCAGGTGGCGCGCATCCGCACCGACGCCCAGGGGCGCTTCCGCACGACGATCGTCGTGCCGGAAGCCTTCCGCGGGCCGGAGGCGGGCCCGCGCGGCGCGCAGCAGCGCCTGCGGGCGGTGGTGGAGTGGCCCGTCGGCCCGCTGCGCCCCAGCAACACGCTGCTCATCGTCGGGCAGAAGATCATCGAGACGGTGTTCCTGGCGTTGATGGGCACGACGATCGCCGTGATCGCGGCCGTGCCCCTCTCCTTCCTCGGCGCCCGCAACCTCATGGCCAAGAACCCCCTGGGCACCGCCGTCTACTACCTCACCCGCACGTTCTTCAACATCATGCGCTCGATCGAGCCGCTCATCCTGGCGATCGTCTTCACCGTCTGGGTGGGCCTGGGCCCCTTCGCCGGGGTGCTGGCCCTCGGCCTGCACTCCATCGCCGCCCTGGGCAAGCTGTACTCCGAGCAGATCGAGTCCATCGACCCCGGGCCGATCGAGGCGATCACCGCCACCGGCGCCAGCGCTCTGCAGATCGTGCGCTACGCCGTGGTGCCCCAGATCGTGCCGCCGTTCATCGCCTTCACGATCTACCGCTGGGATACGAACGTGCGCATGTCCACGGTGATCGGCTTCGTCGGCGGCGGGGGCATCGGGTTCGTCCTGCAGCAGTACATCAACCTGCTGCAGTACCGCCAGGCGGCGACCGCGGTGTGGGCGATCACCCTGGTCGTCGCGGCGATGGACTACGTCAGCGCCGTCGTGCGCGAGAAGGTCGTCTGATCGTCCCGTGGCGCGCCCGCTCTTCCTGACCGCCGCGTTGTTGCAGCGCGCCGGGGTGCGTCACGCGTTCACCACCCGGGCCGCCGGGAACCAGGGCCGCGGCGGCGCGCCCGACGACGCGGCCGTGCTGGCGAATCGCGCCGCGGTGCTGCGGCGGCTCGGGCTCGATCCGGCGCGCCACGTCGAGGCCGCCCAGGTGCATGGGACCGCGGTGGCGGTGGTGGGCGATGCGGACGCCGGCCATCCGCTGGCCGACGCGGATGGCCTGGTCACCGGCGAGGCGGGCGTCGTCCTCGCCGTGCATGCCGCGGACTGCGTCCCGCTGCTCTTCGCCGATCCCCGCAGCGGTGCGGTGGCCGCCGTGCACGCGGGCTGGCGGGG
>DATLZI010000052.1:0-3308 GCA_035574075.1 bacterium
CCGGCGACACCGACTTCGCCTACGAGATCGCCGGGGTGGCCCGGTTCCGGGTGAACGCCGCCCGGGACCGCCGGGGTCCGGTGGCGGTGTTCCGGGTGATCCCGGCGCAGGTGGTGACGGCCGAGGAGCTGGGGCTCAGCAGGGAAGTGCAGCAGCTGTGCTACCTGACCAAGGGCCTGGTGCTGGTGACCGGGCCCACCGGATCGGGGAAGTCCACCACGCTGTGCGCGCTCATCGACCTCATCAACCGCACGCGCACCGATCACATCATCACGATCGAGGATCCGATCGAGTTCGTGCACCAGAACAAGCGGTGCCTCATCACCCAGCGGCAGGTGGGGGTGCACACCGACAGCTTCAAGTCGGCGCTCCGGGCGGCTCTGCGGGAGGATCCGGATATCGTGCTGGTGGGCGAGATGCGCGACCTCGAGACCATCGCCATCGCCATCGAGACCGCGGAGACCGGCCACCTGGTGTTCGGCACGCTGCACACCACCACGGCGGCCTCCACGGTGGACCGGATGATCGATCAGTTTCCGGCCGACCGCCAGGCCCAGATCCGCGTGATGCTGTCCGAATCGCTGAAGGGCGTGATCGCCCAGACGCTCTGCAAGCAGATCGGCGGAGGGCGGGTGGCGGCGCGGGAGATTCTGCTCATGACCCCCGCCATCTCGAACCTGATCCGGGAGGGAAAGACCTTTCAGATCCCCTCGATCATTCAGACCAGCCGGAAGCTCGGCATGGTGACGCTGAACGACGCCCTGCTCGAGCTGGTGGAGAAGAAGCTGGTGGAGCCCGACGAGGCCTACATGAAGTCGGTGGAGAAGGCGACGTTCGCCGCGGCGCTCAAGGCGAAGGGGTTCAGGGTGACGGTAGGAGACGTCTAGCCGGTCACGCCGTCGCGGTCCCCGGTCGGAGCGCGCAGGCGCACCGGGTCACGGCGCGTTCCTCATCGGTCGGGAAGAGATGGTAGTACATGGCGACCACCATGGGGACGAAGACCAGCGTGTTGTAGAGCAGGTGCAGCTCCACCCGGGGAATCCACAGTTGCACGATGCTGACCGGGACGGGCGATCCGAACAGGTTCCGGCCCGCGATCGCCTGGCCCTGGAGCAGCGCGTGTTCGACGTGGTGCCAGAACTGAATGACCAGCGCCACGAGCCACCAGGTGCGCCCCCGCCCCACGAAGCCCGGGAGCAGGGTCCAGATGCCCGCCAGCATGATCAGCGCGTAGCCGTAATGCAGGACCTCCGAGTGCACCAGCCAGGGGAACAGCTGGCCCAGGACGCCGCGCGCGTGATGCACCGGCCAGCGCAGCGCGTACACCTGGAACGCCTGGACCAGGTGCTCGGCCAGATGCGCCAGCACGATGGCCATGAAGCCGCGGAGGGCCCACTTATGCCAGGGGCCGTTGAGCTTACCGAGGACAGATGGGGCCGGGTGGGGAGGAGTCATAGCCGTTCCTGAGAAAGAGCCGCCGGTCGGATGTGAACCGACGACCGCTCGATGACGAATGAACGGCCTGCCTTCCGGGGCCGTGGGTTCCGGCAACGCCCCGCCCACCTCTCGGCCCCACCGGACACCGCGGTCACAGCCGCGACGGCGACCATTGGGCAAAGAGTCTTGCGTCGACCCTCAACTGTCAACCCCGGCCTCAACGTCTCGTCGGCCGCCCCTCCTTCCCCCGGGAACCCTTGGGGCCGCCGACCGCCGCCGGCTCAGCGACGTCAATGCGTGTGCGACATCGCCGCCGCCACATCGCACTTGGCGTCGAGGGCCGCGGCCTGCGCGGCGTCCGCGGGAATGGTCAGCGGTCCCGTGGCCGGCACGCCGAGGAACGTAGCCACGACGACGGTCTCCCCGCCGGTCCGGTTGAAGGCGTAGTGCACGTTGCCGAAGCCCGGGTCGACGAAGGCCGTTCCGGTGGGGTACGGGCGCTGGACGCAATCGTTCGCGTAGACGAAGACCAGCTCACCCTGCGTGACCGAGACCATGACGAGGCCGGGGTGCGAGTGCCAGGGGAATCTGACGCCCGGCTGCACGGTGAACCGGACGACCGCGATGTGCGACGCATCCGGCATATTGACGACCTCCGTCGGGCGACCGTCAGGCCGCACCCGGACCTGCACCGCGATGTCATCGGTGAACTGATGACGGAGGGTCAACGGCTCCGCGAGGATGGGGGGCACCTCCTGGGCCACGACGTTGGCCGCGGGCCGTCCCCGGGGTTCGCCTGCCGAAGCCGCGGTCGGCGGTGACGGGTCGGCGCAAGCTGCGGCGACCGCGGCGATAGAGACCATGGTGACCACTGGTGGAGTAGGCATGAGGCCTCCTTCTTCAGGTTAGGGGTCGGGACATCACCCGCCGAGAGTAGGGTCAGCCTGCACGTCGCCGCCCGACCCTTGCCCGGTCCCGCTCGCGACGTACCTTGCAGCCACAGATACGCGAGGCGGGTCAACTCGGGGTTTGCGTGGGATTAACCCGCGGTTAACGGCGCCATGCCCTTCTTGCTCAAGCTCTTCGCTGGGGTCTCCCTCCAGGGTCCACGCGGCCTCATCACCGGTCCGGCGGCGCAGCGCCACCGGCTCGCCCTGCTCGCCCTGCTGGCCACCTCCCGGCAGCAAACCCTGAGCCGCGATAAGCTCCTCGCCTGGCTCTGGCAGGCGCGCGACGCGGAGCACGCCCGCGGCCTGCTCAACCAAGCGGTGCACGCGCTGCGCCGGGAACTGGGCGACGCGGCGCTGCTCTCCGTCGGGGACGATTTGCGGCTGAATCCGGAGATCGTGCAATGCGACGTCATCGCATTCGAGGAAGCGCTCGCCGCCGGCCAGCACGCGCGGGCGGCGGGCCTGTACGCGGGACCGTTCCTCGACGGCTTTTTCTTGAGCGACGCTCGGGAGTTTGAGCACTGGGTAGCTCGCGAGCGCGGGCGGTTGGCGGCGGCGTACGCGAGCGCGCTGGAGGCCCTCGCCCAAGCGGCCGAGGGCCGGAAGGACTTTCGCGCCGCGGCGCAGTGGTGGCGCGCGCGCGCCGCGCACGATCCCTACAGCGGCCACGCGGCCCTGCGCCTGATGCGCGCGCTCGAGGCCGCGGGCGACCGCGCCGGGGCGCTGCAGCAGGCGCGCGTTCACGCGGCGCTGCTGCGCGAGGAGTTCGACGCCGAGCCGGACCCCGAGGTGACGGCCTTTGCCGAGCGGCTGCGCGTCGCGCCGTCGGCCCGATCGGCGCCCGAGCCGGTGGCCATCGGGACCGCCCTCGAGCCCCCACGGCAGGGACCGCCCCCGGCGGGGAGCGGGGAGAAACCGGCG
>DATLZI010000053.1:0-22859 GCA_035574075.1 bacterium
CCCGCCGATCTCCGGCCGCTCCGCGATCGCCCCGGCCGCGGCGGCGCCGATCCGGGACTGCGCCCAGGCGGTGCCGATCGCGCCGAAGGCCACGGCCAGCGCCGCCGCCAGTCCGAGCAGGCCGTCGGCCAGGGTCGTCCCGCCGGCGGCCTCCGGCGTCGGCTCCTGCGCCAGGGCGGGCGCGGCGGCGACGAGCAGGACGAACACGAGCATGAGGACGGTCTTCACTCTAGTCACCTCCTGTTTTCTGGAACGGACGGTACGAGTTGCCGGTCTCGTCGTGGTACTTGAACTTCGTCAGGAACTCGACCCAGTTCAGACGCGCCGGCTGGATGACGTGGCCCGGCAGCGTGAAGAGGAAGAAGACGAGCTGGAGGAGGATGCCGAGGAGGATGCCGATCCAGATCGGGCCGATCCCCCCGCCCAGCTCGTTGGCCACGTTCGCCAGCACGGCCGCGGCCAGCCCCACGCCGAACAGCCGCGCGTAGGAGAGCACGTTGCCCATCCCGGAGACGGCCTCGAGCAGCCACATCGCCGCCCCGCGGCTGAGGACGAAGCCGACCACGAACAGCACGGCGAACACGGCGAGCGAAATGAGCCCCGGCGTCATCAGCGCCGGCGGGAAGTACTGGCCCATCGTCCCCAGGACGGCGAGCAGCCCTACCACGCCGCTGATCATCGCCAGCGACTCGACGACCCCCACGGCGTGCCCGTGCCGCGCGGCCTGGAAGAGGTGCAGGACGTAGCCGAGGAGGACCTGGGTGAGGCCGAGGGCGATGACCAGGCCGAGGAACGCCGTGGTCAGCTCCACGCGGTTGAACAGCGGATGCCAGCCGAGGTGGTGCTCGAGCAGGTTGCCGAAGACCTCGAGGTAGAGCGCGCCGAAGATCATGCTCCAGGCGCCGATGATGCGCACGATCCAGGACGCGTCGGCCAGCACCGGCGGCGCGAGGCGGATGCCCAGGTCGATCGAGCCCAGCCGGACCGCCCACGTCTCGCCGCGGCGAGCCTTGTTACGCATCCACCAACCGACGAGGAAGAGCAGCGCGCCGTAGGCCACGTCGCCGATGACGATCCCGGTGAAGATGGGGAAGAAGAAGGCGATGAACGCCGTCGGGTCGAGGTTCCCGTAGCGCGGCGGCCGGAACAGGGCCAGCATGCGCTGGAAGGGGCGCAGCGCGGGGGGGTTGTCCAGCATTACCGGCACGCGCTCGGGCTCGTGATGCGGGTCGGCCGGGGCGTCGTAGACGACGATGTCGGCGCCGAAGCGCTGGCGGAGGCGGCCGCGGATCTCGGCCACCGAGCGGCTCGGCGCCCAGCCGTGCATGATGAAGGTGTAGCGGGACTGCGCCAGGGCGGGGACGACCCGCAGCCGCGCCAGGCGGTCGGCGAGCAGGGCGCGGATGGCGGCGACGCGCGGCCGCTCGGCGGCGGCGATCGCGGCCAGGTCTCGGTCGAGGTGCGCGATCTCGACCGGGATCTCCGCCTTCCGCCGTTCCATCAGCGCCACGGCGTCGGCCGGCCGCTCCCCGGCGAAGCGCGCGGGCAGGCGCAGCTCCGAGACGCCGGCGCGCGAGAGCACGGGCCGCACGAGGTCGGCGTCGGCGCGCCGGTAGGCGACGACGGCGCCGATGCGGTTCTCGTCGATGACGCGGCTGACCACTTCGACGCGGCCGCCCGTGGCCTTGAGCAGCTCGTTGCGGATGGCCGTGACAACGGTGAGATCCTTGGTGTTCAGGATGAAGCCGATGGACTCCAGGGTACGGCTGCCGGCCAGCGCGTTGAGCAGGGGGGCCAGGGCGCGCACCGCGCCCTCATAGGAGGCGATGAGGGTCAGCTCCTCCTCCAGCTCGAGCCGGGCTTTGATCAGGCCGCGCACCCGCTGTTCGAGCTCGGCGAGCTGCGCCTCCAGCGCCGCGGTGTCGGCGTCCCCGGGGATCGTCGCCTGCGCGGGGGTGGTCGCCCCGCCGGCGGTCCCGCCCCCGGGCAGCAGGGTGAGCAGGCCGTCGGCGCGGGCCAGGGCGCGCTCCAGGGCGGCCTGGGCCTGCTGCTCCTCCGCCGAGAGCTGCAGAGGAACAACGGGCGCCTCCTCCGACTCGATGTGATCGATGTGCAGCACGCCGAGACGCTGCACCTCCTCGATGACCGCGCCGAGGAGGCGCTTCGGCCCCAGCACGATGACCCGAGACATCTCGACGATCATGCCGACGTCGCTCCGGGAACGTTCAGGAGAGCCCGCCCAGGACGCGGGCGGTGACCAGCTCGACCGCCGCAGCCATGCGTTCAGCGGCGCGCGCCCGCATCCGGGCCGCTTCCGCCTCGGCCTGGGCCAGGCGCTGCGCGGCGGCCTGCTCGCTCTCGCGGGCGATCTCCGATTGGGTGCGCTCGGCGAGCGCGGCGGCCTCCTGGCGGGCCTGCTCCAGCAGCGCCGCGGCCTCGCGCTGCGCCGCCTCGATGATGGCCTGCGCCTGCTCGCGGGCCTGCGCAACTCGCCGCTCTAGCTCCTGCTCCTTGGCCGCGATCGTCTGCAGGAGGTGCTCGTCCGAATGGCCGCCCTTGGCCGTCATCCGTTCCACCTGGCTCTGGGTTCTGACGCGCGAGAGCCCAGGACCGCGCAGGCAGTCCTGGGCCGGAAGTCCCGGGTCATCATAACAGAGGACGGGAAACAGCGTCAACCCGCGGGCCGGTGCTCAAAGCTGGAGCAGCAGCCGCGCGTTGTGCACGAGGTCGATGATCGGCTGCGGGTACAGCCCGATGATCAGCGTGCCCAGGCCGGTGATGCCCAGGGCGACCTGCAGCGCGGCGGGCTCCGGGATCGGGGTCTCGCTGACCGGCGGCAGGACGTACATCGCCCGGATCACGCCGGCATAGTAGTAGAGCGCGACCACGGTGTTCACGACGGCCAGCACGGCCAACCAAAGCAACCCCGTCTCCACCGCCGCGGCCAGGACGTAGAACTTGCCCACGAAGACCGCCGTGGGCGGCAGACCGGTCAGGGAGAGCATGAATAGCGCCATGAGGAAGGCCGAGACCGGGGCGCGCCGCGCCAGGCCGGCGTAATCCGCGATCTCGTCCGAGCGCAGCTGGGCGCCGACCAGCACGGCGACGAAGAACGCCCCCAGCTGCGTGAAGGTGTAGCCGAAGAGGTAGACGAGCAGCCCCGGCGTGCCGAAGGCGCCCCGGAAGGCGGCCACGCCGATGAGCAGGAAGCCGGCGTGGCTGATGCTGGAGTAGGCAAGGAGGCGCTTGATGTTGCGCTGCGGCAGGGCGAGGAGGTTGCCCAGGGTCATCGTCGCCGCGGCCAGCAGGGCCAGCAGCAGCGCCCAGTCCACGCGCGTCGGATCGATGGCCACGAGCAGCACCCGCAGCAGGGCGGCGAAGCCGGCGGCCTTGCTGCCCACCGAGAGGTAGGCCGCCACCGGCGTGGGCGCGCCCTCGTAGACATCCGGCGTCCACTGATGGAACGGCACCATCGAGATCTTGAAGCCCAGACCGGCGAGCATCAGGGCCACGCCCAGGTAGAGGGCCGGGGCCGCGGCCCCGCGCAGCCGGGCGGCGATGTCGTAGAGGTTCGTCGTCCCGGCCAGGCCGTAGACGATGGAGAAGCCGAAGAACATCACCGCCGACGACGCCGCGCCGAAGAGGAAGTACTTGATGCCCGCCTCGTTGCTCTTCGGGTTCGCCTTCAGCCAGCCGGCCAGCACGTAGCTCGTCAGGCTGACGAACTCGATGGCCAGGGCCAGGAGGATGAGATCGCTGGCCGCGGCCATCAGCACCAGGCCCAGGGCCATGAAGACCAGCAGGGCGTAGAACTCGCCCTCGAAGCGGGTGCGCAGCCCGTCCATCGCGGCCAGGACGACCAGGGCTGTGGCCACGACGGTGAGGATCTTGAAGAAAACGGCGAAGCCGTCCACGGCGTAGCTGCCGAAGAACGCGGTGCGCGGCGCCCAGCCCAGCATCGCCGCGATCGGGATCAGCGTCAGCAGCAGCCCGCCCGCGGCCACCGCCCCGACGGCGGTCTTCCGGCCGGGACCGCTGAACAGGTCCACGAGCAGCACGAGCAGCCCGAGCCCCGTCAGCCACAGCTCGGGGGCGATCGACCAGAGATCGGCGGTGGCGGGCGGCATCGGTCAGCGCACCGCCCCGCTCAGGACGACCATCGCCGCGTTGATCACGTCCAGCAGGGGCCGGGGGTAGAGGCCGAAGATCAGCATCAGCGCGGCGAGCGGCACCAGGGAGAGCTTCTCCCGCCCGTCCAGGTCGCTCAGGTGCGCCCAGCGCTCGTTGAACGGCCCGAGGAAGATGCGCTGGATGGTCCAGAGGAACATCGCCGCGTTGAAGATCAGGCCGCTGAGGGCCAGGGCGGTGAGGTAGGGAAAGATGCCGAAGCTGCCGACGAAGATCAAAAACTCGGCGACGAACCCCATCAACCCCGGCAGCCCCAGGGAGGCCAGCATGGCCATCGTGCTCACCCCGGTGTAGACCGGCAGGCGGGCGCCGAGCCCGCCGAACTCGTCCACGCCCCGGGTGTGGGCGCGGTAGTCGTAGATCACGCCCACGATCAGGAACAGGGCGCCGGTGATGATGCCGTGCGCGACCATCTCGAAGACCGCCCCGTTCAGGGCCGTGGTCGCGGCCTGGGCGCGCTGCGGCTCGCCGACCGCCGCGGCGGCGGCGGCGACGCCGAGCATGACGAAGCCCATGTGGTTCACCGAGCTGTAGGCGACGAGCTTCTTCAGGTCGGTCTGGGCCATCGCCACCAGCGCCCCGTACACGATGCCGAGCAGGGCGAGCACGGCGACGATGACGGCGTACTGCTTGAACGTCTCGGGCAGCAGCGGCAGGCTGAAGCGCACGAACCCGTAGGTGCCCATCTTCAGCAGGATGCCGGCCAGGATCACCGAGCCGGCGGTCGGCGCCTCGACGTGCGCGTCGGGCAGCCAGGTGTGGAACGGCCACATCGGCACCTTCACAGCGAAGCTCAGGAAGAACCCCCAGAAGGCCAGCGCCGCGAGCAGCGGCGCGTCGGCGAGGGGCTGCTGGCGGATCAGCTCCAGGACGCTGAACGTCCGCGGCTCGCTGTTGAAGTACAGCAGCAGGATGGCCAGCAGCATGGCCAGGGAGCCGACCAGGGTGTAGAGGAAGAATTTGATCGCCGCGTACTCCTTGCGCGGGCCGCCCCAGATGGCGATGAGGAAGAACATCGGCACCAGCGTCACTTCCCAGAAGATGTAGAAGAGGAAGAAGTCCAGCGCCAGGAAGACCCCGAGCATGCCCGTCTCGAGGAGGAGAAAGAGGAAGAGGTACTCCTTCAGGCGCAGGTCGATGCGCCAGGAGTAGACCAGGGAGAGCAGGCTGAGCAGGGTCGTCAGCACGACCAGGGGCAGGGAGAGGCCGTCCACGCCGAGGTGATAGTTCACGACGATGCCCGGGATCCAGCGGTAGAGCTCCTGGAACTGCATCCCCGCGCCGATCTCGAACCGTGCGGTGAGCACCAGGCTGAGCAGGAAGGCGGCGCCGGAAGCGAGCAGGGCGACGTTCTTCATCAGGGCGTGGCTCGTCTTGGGGAGCAGGAGGATGAGCACTCCCCCGGCCAGCGGCAGGAACGTGATCAGGCTGAGCATTATCGCAGGATCCCTCCAATCACCAGGACGATGACGCCGAAGGCGATGGCCAGCAGGTAGTGCTGCGGGAATCCGGTCTGCACGTAGCGCAGCGTCGCGCCGACCTTCGTCGTGATCCAGCCGATGAGGTTGACCAAGCCGTCCACGACATAGAGGTCGAACAGCCGGTACAGCCGCGCGAACCAGACGAAGACGGCGCCCACCGCGTTCACCGCGCCGTCGATGACGTAGAGGTCGAAGACGCGCAACTGGCGGGCGATCCACAGCGTCGGATGGATCACGGCCACGGCGTAGAGCTCATCGACGTAGTACTTGTGCACGAGCAGCGTGTACAGCGGGCCGGCGGCGCGGCGCAGGGCCGCGGAGGGAATCCAGCGCCAGTAGTAGACCACGGCGGCGAGGAAGATCCCCGCCCCGGCGACGACGGTGCTGAGCAGGGCCAGCGCGGGATCGAACGGCAGGCTCTCTGCGGCCTCGAACGCCACGAAGCGGTGGAAGGGGTTGTCCCACCAGGGCGCGCCGACGAAGCCGATCAGCGCGGCGCCGAGCGCCAGGACGACCAGCGGCACGGTCATCACCCGCGGCGACTCGTGCGGGTGCGCCTGAGGGCTGCGCAGCGTGCCGCTGAATGTCAGGAAGATCATGCGGAAGACGTAGAAGGCGGTGAGGAACGCGCCGGCCAGGGCGATCCAGAACAGCATCCGATTGTGGTGGAAGGCTTCGAGCAGGATCTCGTCCTTGCTCCAGAAACCGGCGAAGGGCGGGATGCCGGCGAGGGCCAGGGCGCCGACGAGCATCGTGCCGTAGGTCCAGGGCATCGCCCGGGCCAGCCCGCCCATCGCCTTCATGTCGTTGGTGTGCATGGCGTGGATCACCGACCCGGCGGCGAGGAAGAGCAGAGCCTTGAAGAAGGCGTGGGTCATGAGGTGGAAGACGCCGGCCGTGAATCCCAGCACCCCCAGGCCGAGCATCATGTAGCCGAGCTGGCTGATCGTGCTGTAGGCCATCACCCGTTTGATGTCGTCCTGCACGACGCCGATCGTCGCCGCCAGCAGCGCGGTGATGCCGCCGATCCAGGCCACCACGCCGAGCGCCTCGTGGCCGGGGGTGCCGAAGAACAGCAGGTAGGTGCGGGCGACGAGGTAGACGCCGGCGGCAACCATCGTCGCGGCGTGGATCAGCGCGCTGACCGGCGTGGGACCCTCCATCGCGTCCGGCAGCCAGACGTGCAGGGGGACCTGCGCCGACTTGCCCACCGCGCCGCCGAAGAGCAGCAGCGCGGCCAGAGTCAGCGTCGGCCCGGCGAGGTGGCCGGCCTCCACGGCCTCGAAGATGCCGCCGAACTGCAGCGTGCCCACGGTGAAGAACAACAGCAGGATGCCGACGAACATGAAGGTGTCGCCGACGCGGGTCGTGACGAAGGCTTTGATCGCCGCCCGCGCCGCGGCGGGCCGCTCGAACCAGAACCCGATCAACAGGTAGGAACACAGCCCCACGCCCTCCCAGCCGACGTACAGCAGGAGGAGGTTGTTCGCCAGGACCAGGGTGAGCATCGAGGCGGCGAACAGCGAGAGGTAGGCGAAGAACCGGCTGTAGCGCAGGTCGCCGTGCATGTAGCCGATGGAGTAGATGAAGATCAGCGCCCCGACCACGGTGACGACGATCAGCATCACAGCGGTGAGGGGGTCGATCTGGAAGCCGATCTCCAGCGGGCGGTCGCCGAGCAACGCCCAGACGAACTTCGCCTCGTAGGCCGCCCCCCGCAGCACCTGGCCCAGGATGGCCACGGCCAGCAGGGCGTCGATGACCATCGCGCCGATGGCCACGTAAGCCCCTTCGCCGGGCAGCCGCCGGCCGAAGAAGATGATCAGCCAGAAGGCGATGAACGGCAGGAGCGGGATGATCCAGGCGTAGGCCAGCATGCTCACCACTTCATCAGGTTGATCTCATCGACGTGCACCGTCTCCAGGCTGCGGTAGGCGGCCATGACCAGGGCCAGGCCGACCGCCGCCTCGCAGGCCGCGAGGGTGATCACGACCAGGGCGAAGATCTGCCCGCCCACGGCGCCCGGGGCGACGTAGCGGTTGAAGGCGACGAGGTTGATGTTGCCGGCGTTGAGCATCAGCTCGATGCCCATCAGGATGGCCACGGCGTTCCGCCGGGTGAGCACGGCGTACAGCCCCAGGCAGAACAGCAGCGAGCTGACCACCAGGTAGTGCGGCAGGCCGACCGTCATTCTTCTCGCCTCGCAATGACGATCGCCCCGATCAGCGCGATCAGCAGCACGAGGCTGGTGACCTCGAAGATCAGGACGTAGGTGGTGAGGAAGGCGCTGCCCACGGCCGGCGCGCTGTACTGGGGCGGCTGCCCCGCGGACAGCGGCCAGGGGGTGCGCGGCAGGACGAGCAACAGCAGGAAGGCCAGCCACAGCGCCGCCGTGACGCCGAGCGGAACCTGCGCCGTGACCTGGCGGACGTGCGTGCCCGACCCCCCCTCGGTGAGCATGATCACGAAGAGGATGAGCACGGTGATCGCGCCGGCGTAGATCAGCACCTGGATGCCGGCGACGAACTCGGCCTGCAGGAGGATGTAGAACCCCGTCACGCCGAGGAAGGTCGGCACCAGGGAGAGCGCGGCGCGGACGATGTTCGGGCTGGTCACGACCACGACGGCCGGGATCAGGATCACCGCGGAGAGGATGATGAACGCCGCCAGTTCGCCCATCGTCAGCGCGCGACCGTGAGGAGAAAGCCGGTGATCAGCAGGTTGACCAGGCCCACCGGCAGGAGGACCTTCCAGGAGAGGTTCAACAGCTGATCCAGCCGCAGGCGGGGATACGTCCAGCGCATCCACATCAGGAAGAAGACCAGGGCGAAGAGCTTGATGAAGAACCAGAGCAGCGAGGGCAGCACCGGCGAGCGCCCCGCGGCCAGCCCGGCGACCATCAGCGCGCAGAGCACGGCGCCCAGGACGGCCAGAGCCAGGATCGGCCGGACCAGCAGCACGCGACGCAACGCGGAGAAGCGGATGAACAGGGCGGCGGCCAGCGCGGCCAGCCCCAGCCCGGCCCAGACCCAGAGGGGCATCCGCGGCTCGAGCCAGCCGCCCAGGAAGAGCACCGCGGCCATCGCCGCCATGGCGAACATCTCGGCGTACTCCCCGAGCTGGAACAGGGCGAAGCGCATCCCCGTGTACTCCGCGAAGTAGCCGGCGACCAGCTCCGACTCCGCCTCCGGCAGGTCGAAGGGCACGCGGTTCACCTCAGCGGTGGCGGCGACGAGGAACGTCAGCGCGGCGATGAGGCCGAAGGGCGGCACCTTGAAGAGGAACCACCCCGAGGCGCGCTGCGCCTCAACGATCCCCACGGTGGAGAGCGTCCCGGCCAGCATCACCGCCCAGAGCAGTCCCAGGGCCAGGGGGATCTCATAGCTCACCATCTGCGAGGCCGAGCGCAGCCCGCCCAGCAGCGCGTACTTGTTGTTGCTGCTCCAGCCCGCGGCCAGGATGCCGACCACCGTCAGCGAGGCCATCGCCGCGAAGTAGACCACCCCGATGCTGATGTCGCGCACGACCAGGACGCGCCCGAAGGCCGTGCCGAAGGGGATCACCACCCAGTCCAGCAGCCCGGCCACGGCGACGATCAGGGGCGCGGTATTGAAGATCAGCCAGTCCGCCCGGCGCGGGGTGATGTGCTCTTTCTGCAGCAGCTTCACCGTGTCGGCGACCGTCTGCAGCAGGCCCCACGGCCCGACGTGCATGGGGCCGATGCGGGCCTGGATCCAGCCGCTGATCTTGCGCTCGAGGTAGACGCCGTACATCGCGCCGACGACCGCCAGGAAGGTGAAGACAACGACCGCCAGAGCGACCGCCTTGAGGATCTCGACGAAGACGGCCATCGCCTACACCCACTCCAGGGCGCCCTTGCGCCAGGCGTAAGCCAGGGCGACGAGGAGGATGAAGAGGAAGACGAGCATCTCGAGGAACGCGAACGGCCCGAGCTGCCGGAAGACTGTCGCCCACGGGTAGAGGTAGATCACCTCCACGTCGAAGACGACGAAGACCAGCGCGAACAGGTAGTAGCGCACATTGAACTGCGCCCAGGCCTGGCCGAAGGGGATGACCCCGGACTCGTAGGTCAGGTTCTTCTGGGGCAGCGCCATCCTCGGCGCGAGCAGCCAGACCACCGCCAGCGGCAGCACCGCCAGGACGATGCCCACGACCGCGAACACGCCGACGTACAGCCAGTCGAGGACGACCTTGGGCATCCTGAGAGCGACCCTCCGGAAGGCTGAAAGGCCAATCTGGGGTATTCGCGCGAGCGCAGGTGACTCCTACCGCTGATCCGGCGGAGCGGGGGGCCCTAGCGGGCTCCGGCGATGGCTGGCTCGGGCAGCGCGGGACCTGCCGCGGCGAGGCGGAGCAGGGCGCGGGCCACCGCCGCGGGGTCGTGGCGCACGACATCCTCCTCGCTGATCAGGGAGCCGGCGACGGGGATGACGCCCAGGGCGCGGATGCGATCCAGATCGGGTTCCACGGGCACGGCGCCCTCGGACTCGTAGCGCGCCAGCACGGCGCGGCTGCGCGGCCGCCGGGTGTTGACGAGGACGTGGGAGAAGAGCCCCGGGCCCACCGCCTCGATCAGGCGGCGGACATGCTCGCTGGCGCTGAAGCCGTCGGTCTCGCCGGGCTGGGTCATCACGTTGCAGACGTAAACCGTGCGCGCCTGGCGGTTGGCGCGGATCGCGTCGGCGATGCCGCGCACGAGCAGGTTGGGGATGACGCTGGTGAAGAGGCTGCCCGGCCCCAGGACGATCAGCTCGGCGTCGGCGATCGCCTGCAGCACCTCGGGCAGCGGCGCGACGTCGGCCGGCTTGAGCGCCACCCGGGCGATGCGCCGGCCCGCCCCGGTGATCTTCGACTCGCCCTCGATCACGGTGCCGTCGTCGAAGGTCGCCACCAGAACGACGTCCTCGACGGCGGAGGGCAGCACGCGGCCCCGGATGTTCAGCACCTTGCTGACCGCCTTCACCGCGCTCTCCAGATCGCCGGTGACCCCGGCCAGGCTGGCGATGAAGAGGTTGCCGAAGGCGTGGCCGTCGAGCGCGCCGCCCTGGAAGCGGTACTCGAACAGGCGGGTCATCAGCGGCTCGCTCTCGGCCAGGGCCACGAGGCAGTCGCGGATGTCGCCGGGGGGCAGGATGCCGAGCTCCCGGCGCAGGCGGCCCGAGGAGCCGCCGTCGTCGAAGACGGTGACGACCGCGGTGAGGTGGTCGGTGTGGGCCTTCAGCCCACGCAACAGGGTGGAGAGCCCGGTGCCGCCGCCGATCGCCACGACCCGCCGGCCGCGGCGCCGGGTGCGGTGGTGGTGCAGCACCTCGACCAGGGGCAGATCACCCCGCGGCTGCAGGACGCCGGCCACGCGCTGGATCGTTCCGCGCAGCCCGTAGAAGACGAGCCCGACGCCCAGGACGATGAGCAGGCCGCCGACGAGCGAAGGCGAGACCGAGCCGCCGGTCAGCAGCAGCAGGGACAGCGCGGCCTGGAAGACGACCAGCTCGAGCCAGCCCAGGAGCTGGATGTTGACGATCAACGCCGCCCCCGCGCTGATCAGCAGGACGCCCAGCAGGAGGAGCAGCGTCCAGCGCTTCACGCCGATACCCGGCGCGAACCAGCGGGACCAGCGCACGAGCGGCGGGGTCATGAGGTCACTCCTTCCGCACGTCGCGGTGGCGCAGGTTGACCTTGTAGCCCCGATCCCGCAGGTAGCGGGCCAGCTCATCGGCCAGCACGACAGAGCGGTGCTTGCCGCCGGTGCAGCCGATCGCCACGGTGAGGTGCGCCTTGCCTTCCTCGACGTACTGCGGCACGAGGTAGTCCATCATCTCGTAGAGCCGGCGCATGAACTCCTGCGTCGACGGCTGCGAGAGCACGAAGCGCCGCACCTCCGGGCTGTCCCCGGGCAGCGGCCGCAGGACCTCGACGTAGTGCGGGTTGGGCAGGAAGCGGCAGTCGAACATCAGGTCGGCGTCCAGGGGAATGCCGTACTTGTAGCCGAAGGAGACCACGCCCACGGTGAGCGCGCCTTCGCGACCGCCCCGGACGAAGGTGTCCATGATCTCCTGCCGGAGGTCATGCACGGTAAGCGTGCTGGTGTCGATGATCTTGTCGGCCCGTTCCTTCACCGCCTGCAGCCGCTGGCGCTCGGCGCGGATCCCCTCCAGAACGCCGCCGGCGTGGCCCAGCGGATGCTTGCGCCGCGTCTCCTCGAAGCGCCGGACGAGCACCTCGTCCGAAGCGTCCAGGAAGAGGATCTGGTGGTCGACCCCCATCTCTTGCAGCTGACTGAGGGAAGCGAAGAGGTCGTCGAAGAACTCGCCGCCGCGCACGTCGATGGCCAGCGCGGCGCGGCGGATGCGGCCTTCGGAGGTCAGGCAGAGCTCGGCGAACTTCGGGACCAGGGCCGGGGGGAGGTTGTCCACGCAGAAGAAGCCCAGGTCCTCGAAGACCTTCATCGCGTTCGACTTCCCCGCGCCGGACAGCCCGGTGATGATCAGAATCTCGATGTCGGCCACCGGCACCTGCAGCGAGCGCCGGCTGGCGGCGGGCTTGCGCACGAGCCGCTCCTGACCTGTCGTTACCGGTAGTGTACCACCGTCACGTGGCGAGGAGTCGGCTGAGCGCGGTGGAGAGGATGGCGATGAGCAGCGCGCCGATGAACGCCGACCAGAAGCTGTGGATCTCTAGCGGCGTGACCGCGGCGACGAGGTAGAGCAGGAGCGTGTTGATGACGAGCGTGAACAGGCCCACGGTGAGGATGGTCAGCGGCAGGGTGAGCAGCAGGATGAGCGGCCGGATGACGGCGTTGACGATCCCCAGGACGAGCGCGGCGATGACCGCGCCGCCGAGGTCCGGTACGCGCAGGCCGCTGATGAGGCGCGTCGTCAGGTAGATGGCGATGGTGTTGAAGAACCAGCGCAGCAGGAAGCCCTGCATCAGAGCACCTCGGCGACGAGCCCGGCGACCTCCCCGGGCAGGGTGGCCACGGCCACCCCGGCCGCGCGCAGCGCCTCTACCTTGGCCGCCGCGGTGCCGGCGCTCCCGGCGATCACCGCGCCGGCATGCCCCATCCGCTTGCCGGGCGGGGCGGTGCGGCCGGCGATGTAGCCGACGACCGGCTTGCGCACGTGGGCCCGGATGAAGGCGGCGGCCTCCTCTTCGGCGGCGCCGCCGATCTCGCCGATGAGCACGATGGCCTGCGTCGCCGGATCCTCCTGGAACCAGCGCAGGGCGTCGGTGAAGGTCGCGCCCACCACCGGATCGCCGCCCAGGCCGATCGCTGTGGTCTGGCCGATCCCCCGCCGCGTCAGGGCGGCCACGATCTCGTAGGTCAGCGTGCCGCTGCGGGAGACGACGCCGACCGGGCCGGGGGTGAAGAGGTGGTTGGGCATGATGCCGATCTTGCTCTCCCCGGCGGAGGCCAGACCGGGGCAGTTGGGACCGATGATCGTCAGCCCCTCCCGCCGGGCCAGGGTGACGCAGGCGATGCTGTCGTGCACCGGGACGCCCTCGGTGATCACGACGATGGGGTTCAGGCGCAGCGTGATCGCCTCGAGGATGGCCTCCTTCGCCGCCGCGGCCGGCACGAAGAGGCAGGCCGCGGTGGCCCCCGTCTCCCGCACCGCTTCCCGCCCGGTCTCGAAGACCGGCCGGTCGTGCACCCGCTGGCCGCCCTTGCCCGGCGTGACGCCGGCGACCACCTGCGTGCCGTACTCCAGCATGCGAGCGGTGTGGAACTGCCCCTGATACCCGGTGATCCCCCAGACCGCTACCTTCGTCTGTCGGTTGATCAGGACGCTCATCGCACCTTCTCCACGGGCTGCACCACCGGCTTGCCCACCCAGGCGGACGGCACGGGCCACCCCAGGGCGGCGATCGCGGTGGCGGCGGTATCGTAGGTCATGACCGGCGCGGTGATCGGGCCCGGCGCCACGGCGCCGAACGCCAGCCAGGGGATGGTCGTCTCCGCCGGCGTGCTCCCCCCGTGCAGGCGGCCGCGGCCGCCGTGATCGGCGGTGACGATGACCAGGCTATCCTCGAGGCGGCCCATGCGCGCCAGGACATCGAGGATCACCTGCACGGCCTCGGGCACCCGGGCCGCCGTCTGACGGTAGGGCGCGGAGCCCCAGCCGTAGCGGTGTCCGGCGTCGTCGGGATCGCTGAGGTGGATGAAGAGGAGCTGCGGCTGGGCCTGGGCGAGGTACCGCGCGGCCTCGCGGGCCGCGGCGACCATCGGGTACTGCGGATAGGGCAGCAGCTCCGCCCGCCCGACCGTCCCCGGCGGCAGCAGGTAGAGGAGCTTCGGCTTCGTGACGAAGGCCGCCGCCGTGCCGCCCTGCTGCGTGACGATCGAGAAGACGGTGGGCAGGCGCACCCGGCCGATCGGGCGGGTGGGGTTGCTGCGCACGCCGTGCACCGAAGGCGGCACGCCGGTGAGCATCGAGGTGTGCGCCGGGAGCGTGGAGCTGGGCAGCGTGGTCTGCGCCGTCCAGGTGTGGGCGGCTTGCGCCACCATCGCCGCGGGGAAGGCCTCGCGCGCCGCCTCGCCCCCCAGCCCGTCGAAGCTCATGATCACGACGTGGCGGACGGTCGCCGCCGCGGAACTCTGCGGGGCCGGCGAGGCCCCGGCGGCGAGGACGGCCAGGAGGAGCAGAACCGCTGGCCCGACGCGGCGCAGCCCGGCCGTCACGCGCGCCCTCCGGCGAGGGCCACGACCCGGCGCGTGGCCTCCTCCGGATCGATGAAGGCGTCGAAGCCCGCCCCCTTCAGGATGCGCCGCCCCTCTTCCTCATTCGTGCCGGTGAGGCGCACGACCATCGGCAGGGGGGGCGGGGTGGCGGCGATGGCGCGGGCGATGTCGTCGCAGCGCGTAATGCCGCCGAAGATGTTCACGAAGAGCGCGCGCACGCCGGGTTTGCGGGTGACGATGGCGATGGCCTGCCGCATGTTCTCCTCGGAGGCGCCCCCGCCCACATCGAGGAAGTTCGCCGGCGCGCCGCCGAAGTGCGCGACCATGTCCAGCGTGGACATGACCAGGCCGGCGCCGTTGCCGATCACGGCGATGTCGCCGTCGAGCTCGACGTAGGAGAGCCCGGCGGCGCGGGCGGCCTGCTCCAGCTCGGTGAGCTCCTCGTTGCGGGGCAGCGCGGGATGGCGGTAGACGGCGTTGTCGTCGACGATCAGCTTCGCATCTACCGCCAGCAACCGCTCGCCGACGACGGCCAGGGGGTTGATCTCGGCCAGCTCGGCGTCCTCCTCGCGGCAGAGGCGGTGCAGCGCCGTGGCGATGGCCACGAAGTCCTTGAGCAGCCCGCCGCTCAGGTCGATCTGCCGTCCCAGCGCCCGGGCCTGGAACGCCGGGAAGCCGAGGAACGGATCGACGTGCTCCTTCGCGATCCGCTCCGGCGCGGTGCGGGCCACCTCCTCGATGTCCACGCCGCCGGAGGCGGAGGCGATGGCGACGAGGCCCCGCGCGCTACGATCGACGACGAACGCCAGGTAGTACTCGGCGGCGATATCCACCGCCTCGGCGACGAGGAGCCGGCGCACCGGCTCGCCCTTGATCGACATCCCGAGGATCGCCGCGGCGTGGACCCGCGCTTCCTCGGGGGTCCGGGCCAGTTTGATCCCGCCGGCCTTCCCGCGGCCCCCGACCAGGACCTGCGCCTTGAGCACCACCGGGTAGCGCAGGGACAGGTCGGCGAGTTGCTCCGGGCGCTCGATCACCACCCCCGCTTGCACGGGGATGCCGTACGCCCGAAAGAGGTCCTTGGCCTGGTACTCGTGGAGCTTCATCTCACCCTCGCCGCGTGGCTTCCGGGGCCGCCCGCACCGCGGGCCACTCCTCTGCCATGATACTGAAGACCACCATGTCCCGCACCCGCCCCGGGGCCGTGACGGGGCGGGCGCGCCGCATCCCCTCTTCGTGGCGTGCGCCGATCCGCAGGATCGCCCGACAGGCGATGCGCCGTGGCGAAGAGCAGCGCCCGTCCCGCCGCCTGCTCGTCCAGCGCCGGCCGAACGCCGGCTGACATCTCCTGGGGCGCGCGCACGACCTGCGTCGTCCAGCGGCAGAGGTCGAGCCCCGCGGCGAGGAAGGCGTTGAGCCGGCCAAGGGTGAGCGGCTGGAGGTCGACGCCCCTGCGCGGGCTAGAGCTTCAACGCCGCGATCTGCTCCCGCACCGCCGCCACCGAAGCGGCGAAGGCGGCGCGCTCCTCGTCGTTCAGGGGCAGCTCGATGATCCGCTGCACCCCGCCCGCGCCCAGGACGACCGGCACGCCGATGCAGACGCCGCGATGGCCGTACTCGCCCTCGAGGTGGACGCTGCTCGGGATCAGGCGGCGCTTGTCGCGCAGGATGGCCTCGACCATCTGGGCGATCGCCGCGCCGGGCGCGAAGAAGGCGCTGCTGCCCATCAGCTCGGTGATCTCCGCCCCGCCCCGGCGGGTACGGGCGACGATCGCGGCGATGCGCTCCGCGGGCAGGAGGTGGGCCAGCGGCACACCGCCGACATGGGCGAACCGCGGCAGCGGCACCATATCCTTGTCGGTGTGCGCGCCGATCACCAGGCCGTGCACGTCCTCCACCGAAACCCCGACCTCCTCCGCAATGAAGGCGCGGAAGCGGGTGCCATCCAGGGCGCCGGACTCGCCGATCACGCGCTCCCGGGGGAAGCCCGAGACCTTGTAGGCGAGGTAGGTCATCGCGTCCAGGGGGTTGGTGACGACGATCAGCACGGCGTCGGGGGACAGCGGCGCGACCCGCTCCACGACACCACGGACGATGCCGGCGTTGGTGTCGATGAGCTGCTCGCGGGTCATCCCGGGCTTGCGGGCCACCCCGGCGATGATCACCACGACGTCGCTGTCCGCCGTCTCCTCGTAGCCGTTGCTGCCGACGATACGCACGTCCACGCCGCGGATCGGCGCGGCCTGCCGCAGGTCGAGGGCCTTGCCCAGGGGCATCTTCTCGATGATGTCCACCAGGACGAGGTCGGCCAGTTCGTCGGCGGCCAGCCAGTGCGCGGCGGTGTGCCCGACCATCCCCGCCCCGATGATGCTCACCTTCGGTCGCTTCGCCATCTGCGCACGCTCCTCGCGGGCGCCGCGGCCGCGCCCGCCGTTCCTGTCTTCAGGCCATGTTGTCGATCACCGCGCTGGCGAACTCGCTGGTCTTCACTTCCTTCGCGCCGTCCATCAGCCGGGCCAGGTCATAGGTGACGATCTTCTGCTTGAAGGTCTTCTCCAGGCCGCGCACGATGCGCTGCGCCGCCTCGCCCCAGCCGAGGTACTCCAGCATCATCACCCCGGAGAGGGTCAGCGAGCCGGGGTTGACCTTGTCCAGGTTGGCGTACTTGGGCGCGGTGCCGTGGGTGGCCTCGAACACAGCGTGGAAGTCGCTGATGTTCGCGCCCGGCGCCATGCCGATGCCGCCGACCTGCGCGGCGACGGCGTCAGAGAGGTAGTCACCGTTGAGGTTGCCTGTGGCGATGACATCGAAGTCCCGCGGGCGCGTCAGCAGGTGCTGGAAGGTGACGTCGGCGATGTAATCCTGCACCAGGATCTTCCCCGGCGGGGTCCGGCCGCCGTGGGCCTTCTGGACCTCGTCCCAGGTGATGGTCTGGTCGCCGAACTCCTCGCGGGCCACCTCGTAGCCCCACTTGGCGAAGGCGCCCTCGGTGTATTTCATGATGTTGCCCTTGTGCACCAGGGTCACCGACTTGCGGCCCCGCTCCAGGGCGTAGCGGATGGCCTTGCGCACCAGGCGCTTCGTGCCGAAGGGGCTCATCGGCTTGAGGCCCACGCCGGCGTCCTCGCGCACCTGCCAGTTGAACTCGCGCTTCACGAACTCGATCAGCCGCCGGGCCTCGGGCGAGTTGCTGGGATGCTCCAGGCCGACGTAGATGTCCTCGGAGTTCTCGCGGAAGATGACGACGTCCACCCACTCCGGATGCTTCACCGGGCTGGGCACGCCCTCGAACCAGCGCACCGGCCGCACGCAGGCGTAGAGGTGCAGCAGCTGGCGCAGGGAGACGTGCAGGGAGCGGAAGCCGCCCCCGATCGGCGTGGTCAGTGGTCCCTTGATGCCGACGACGTAGTGCTGGAAGGCGCGCAGGGTGTCCTCGGGCAGCCAGGTGCCGAAGGTGCGGTGCGCCTTCTCCCCGGCGAAGACCTCGAACCAGACGATCCGCCGCTGGCCGCCGTAGGCGCCCCGCACCGCGGCGTCGAAGATGCGCTGGCTGGCCCGCCAGATGTCGGGGCCGGTGCCGTCGCCTTCGATGAAGGGGATGATCGGCTGGTCGGGCACGTGCAGCCGTCCGTCGCGGATCTCGATGCGCTGGCCTTCCTTCGGCGGGGTCAACGTCTCCAAGACAGCCATGCCGAACCCTCCTTGTGCGCGGCGCGTCCTGAGCGCGCGGCTTGACGGCCAGACGGCGCTCGTTTAGGATTATACTGGATTAGTGGTCAGGCCACCAGCCCAGGAGCCACCCCCGGGCCATGGCGTCGTCATCCGAATCGCTCTTCCAACCCGTCCGCCGCAGCCGCCTCTACGAGGGCATCGTGCGGCAGATCCAGGATCTCATCGCCGACAAACATCTGCAACCCGGCGACCGCCTGCCCGGCGAGCGCGAGCTGGCCACCTCCCTGAACGTCAGCCGGGCCTCGGTGCGGGAGGCCCTGCGCGTCCTGCACTTCATCGGCGTGGTGGACGTCCGGCCCGGCGAGGGGACGTTCGTCAGCACCCACCCCCCTACCCCCCTCGACCCGTCGATGTACAGCGCGCTCTCCAACCGCACCGTGCTGCTCGACCTGCTGGAGGCGCGCCGGCTCCTCGAGGAGGGCATCGTCGCCCTGGCCGCCCGCCGGGCGACGAAGGAGGACCTCGACGAGATGGAGGCCTTCCTGCGGGCCCGCGGCCCGGAGCTGGCCGCCGGACGCGCCGACGTGGAGAGCGACCTGCAGTTCCACACGATGCTCGCCGAGGCCACCGGCAACATGGTCCTGGTCAGCGCGATGCGTCATCTCAACGAGATGTGGCTGCAGGCGCGGGAGAAGACGGGCCGCCGGGATACCAGCCCGCACCGGGCGCTGCGCTTCCACGAGCGCATCCTGGCCGCCGTGCGACGCCGGCGCGCGGCCGAGGCGCGGCGCATCATGCGCGCCCATCTGGACGACATGCGCGACGAGATCAACCCCTGAGGGAGGACAGCCATGGCCACCGAGACGCGCAAGACGCGGATCGAGCGCGACAGCCTGGGGGAGATGGAAGTCCCTTCCGATGTCTACTACGGGGCCAGCACGGCGCGGGCCCTGCGGAACTTTCCGATCTCGGGCCTGCGCTTCCCCCGCGCGTTCCTGCGCATGCTCGGGCTGATCAAGCAGGCCGCGGCGGAGGTCAACGTGGAGCTGGGGCTGCTCGATCCAAAGCTCGGGGCGGCGATCGCCCGCGCCGCGGCGGAGGTCGCCGAGGGCCGCTGGGACGAGCACTTCCCCCTGGACATCTACCAGACCGGCTCGGGCACCTCGACGAACACCAACGCCAATGAGGTCATCGCCAATCGCGCCGCGGAACTGCTGGGCGCGGCGCGGGGCAGCAAGCTCGTGCACCCCAACGACCACGTCAACCTCTGCCAGTCCAGCAACGATGTCATCCCTACGGCCATCCACCTCGCCGCGCTGATCGAGATCCGCGACCGCCTGCTCCCGGCGCTGGAGACGCTGCAGCGCTCCCTGGAGCGCAAGGCGACGGAGTTCTGGGGCATCGTGAAGACCGGTCGGACCCACCTCATGGACGCCACGCCGATCCGCCTCGGCCAGGAGTTCCGGGGCTACGCCGGCCAGGTGGAGCGCGCCATGGCGCGGCTGCGGCGGGCGATGGAGGAGCTGGCCGAGGTGCCGCTGGGCGGCACGGCCGTCGGCACGGGGACGAACAGCCACCCGGACTACGCGCGCCGCGCCTGCGCACGGCTCTCCAGCCTGCTGGGGGTGGAGATCCGCGAGACCACGAATCACTTCCAGGCGCAGGCTTCGCTGGACGCGCTGGTCTCCACCTCCGGCGTGCTGCGCACGTACGCCACGGCGCTGATGAAGATCGCCAACGACATCCGCTGGATGGGCAGCGGCCCCCGCGCCGGCCTGGGCGAGCTGGCCCTGCCCGCCGTGCAGCCGGGCTCCTCGATCATGCCGGGCAAGGTCAACCCGGTGATCGCCGAGTCGGTGATCCAGGTCTGCGCCCAGGTGCAGGGCGCAGACCTCGTCGTGGCCCTCGGCAACCAGTGGGGCAACTTCGAGCTGAACACGATGATGCCGGTGATGGCCCACAACCTGCTGTTGTCGATCGGCCTGCTCGCCGCGGCGTCGGCGAACTTCGCCGCGCGCTGCGTGGATGGCCTCGCCGCCACACCGCGCGCCGCGGCGCTGGTCGAGCAGGGATTGATGCTGGCCACCGCCCTGTCGCCGAAGATCGGCTACGACCGAGCGGCGGAGATCGCCAAGAAAGCCGCCGCCACCGGGCGCACGATCCGCGAGGTGGCCAAGGAGGAGACCGGGCTCTCCGACCAGGAGCTGGCCGAGATCCTCAATCCGGAGCGGATGACCGAACCGGGATTCCACGGTGCAGGGGGCGGATGATGCTGCGCAGATTCCTGGCGAACGAGCGGGGGGCGACGACCCTCGTCCCCGGTCCCCACGCCGCGGCGACGCTGCGGCGGGATCCCTGGCTCCGCGAGATCGTGCCCATCCTGGCGGGCCTGGGGCTGTTCGTGGTCTACGCCACGTGGCGGGCCTTCATGAACGCCCACTACTACGTCGCGCCGTACATCTCACCGTTCTACTCGCCGTGCCTGGCCGCGACCTGCGAGCACGCCCTGGCCGAGGTGGTCGGCCCGTGGTGGACGCTCACGCCCTCTCTGCTCGTGCTCTGGGTGCCGCTGGGCTTCCGCCTCTCCTGCTACTACGCGCGAAAGGTCTACTACCGCTCGGTGTTCTGGGCGCCGCCGGCCTGCGCGGTGCGCGACCGGCCGGCCGTCTACACCGGCGAGCAGCGCTTCCCCTGGGTGCTGCAGAACCTGCACCGCTACTTCTTCTGGCTGATCCTGCCCGTGGTGGCGATCCACTGGTACGACACGGTGCTGGCCTTCCGCTTCGCCGACGGCTGGGGGCTGGGCGTGGGCACCGTGATCATCCTCGCCGACGCCACGCTCCTCTCGCTGTACGTCTTCAGCTGCCACGCCTGCCGGCACATCTGCGGCGGCCACGTGAACACGTTCTCCCGCGCGCCGATCCGCCAGCGCCTCTGGGCCTGGGTCAGCCGCCTCAACGTCGCGCACGGGCTGTGGTTCTGGCTGGCCCTGGGGACGATCGTCCTGGCGGACCTGTACGTCTACCTGCTCTCCACCGGCACGCTCCGCGATGTGAGGATCCTCTGATGGCCACCTATACGACCCATGCTTACGATGTCGTCGTGATCGGGGCCGGCGGCGCGGGGATGCGCGCCGCGATCGAGGCCGCGGCGCAGGGGGCGCGCACCGCCCTGATCTGCAAGTCGCTCCTCGGCAAGGCGCACACCGTGATGGCCGAGGGGGGCGCCGCGGCGGCCCTGGGCAACGTCTGGCCGGAGGACAACTGGCGCGTGCATTTCCGCGACACGATGCGCGGCGGCAAACTGCTCAACAACTGGCGGATGGTCGAGCTGTTCGCGAAGGAGGCGCCGGAGCGCATCCTCGAGCTGGAGGAGTGGGGCGCGGTCTTCGACCGCACGCCCGATGGCCTGATCTCGCAGCGCGACTTCGGCGGGCACCGCTACGCGCGCCTGGCGCACGTCGGCGACCGCACCGGATTGGAGATCATCCGCACCCTGCAGTACAAGCTCATCTACATGGGCGTGGACGTGTTCATGGAGCACACGATCACGCGCCTGCTCACCGACGCCGGCCGCATCGCTGGCGCCTTCGGCTACCGGCGGGACAGCGGCGAGTTCCAGGTCTTTCAGGCGCCGGCTGTGGTGCTGGCCACCGGCGGATTCGGGAAGGTCTGGAAGTACACGTCGATGTCCTGGGAGTCTACCGGCGACGGCATCGCCCTGGCCCTCGACGCCGGCGCCGATCTCATCGACATGGAGATGGTGCAGTTCCATCCCACAGGGATGGTCTGGCCCCCCGGCGCGCGCGGGATCCTGGTCACGGAGGGCGTGCGCGGCGACGGCGGCGTGCTGCGCAACAAAGACGGGCGCCGCTTCATGTTCGACTACATCCCGGAGTTCTTCAAGGCGGAGACGGCGGAGACCGAGGCCGAGGCCGATCGCTGGTACACGGACAAGAAGCACAACCGGCGCCCGCCGGAGCTCCTGCCGCGCGATGAGGTGACCCGGGCGATCTACGCCGAGGTGAAGGCCGGGCGCGGGAGTCCGCACGGCGGCGTCTACCTGGACATCGCCAGCCGCCGCAGCGCGGACTACATCAAACGCCGCCTGCCCTCGATGTACCACCAGTTCCTGGAGCTGGCCGGCGTGGATATCACGAAGGAGCCGATGGAGGTCTACCCGACCTGCCATTACAGCATGGGCGGCGTGCGGGTGGACGCCGAAACGGAGGCGGCCACCGTGCCCGGGCTCTTCGCCGCGGGCGAGATCGCCGGGGGGCTGCACGGCGCGAACCGCCTCGGCGGCAACTCGATGACCGACATCCTGGTCTTCGGCCGCCGGGCCGGCCTGGGCGCCGCCACCTACGCGCGGTCGCTGACGTCCGTCCCCGTGCCCTCCCGGGAGGTGATCGCCGACGCGGCGCAAGAGATGGAAGCGCCCTTCTCCGCGCCCGGCGGGGAGAGCGTCTTCGCCTTGCAGGCCGAGCTGCAGGAGGCGATGCAGGAGCACGTCGGCATCTATCGCGACGAGGCGGGGCTGCGCGCCGGCCTGGCGAAGATCGAAGCGCTGAAGGCGCGCGCCGGCCGTGTCCGCGTGGAGGGCCCCCGCGAGTACAACCCCGGCTGGCACGCCACCCGCGATCTCGTCTCGATGCTGGCCGTGGCGGAGGCCGTGACCCGCTCCGCCCTGGAACGCCGCGAGACGCGCGGCGGCCACAGCCGCACCGACTACCCCAAGGCCGATCCGCAGTGGGGCGCGGTCAACCTGGTGACGCGGCGGCGCGGCGGGGAGCTGGTCATCGAGCCGGTGCCAATCCC
>DATLZI010000054.1:0-5289 GCA_035574075.1 bacterium
CCCCGCCAGCAGCGCAACGATCCCCCAATCGATGCCGAACATCGCGATGGCCTCCCTCGTGTCGTCGTACAGGTGGCATGCCCGCTGGATGCGATCCGGAGACGGCGCGGGAGGGCGCCGCGGCGGACCCTGCTCTTTTCCGCGCCGATGGCGGGAGCCCCTGCCTGGTCGCAGCGGTCGGGGCCGCGGGCCCGTTTACGCGGCGGGGGCGCCGCGGTCCGGCCCCTTCACCGGGACGCCGCCGAGGAAGACGGCGCGCACCGCGGCCCTATCGCCCAGCAGCTCCGGCTGCGCCAGGGGGTCGCCGGCGACGAGGATGACGTCGGCCAGCTTGCCGGCCTCGACCGTGCCGAGGCGGCTCTGCCAGCCCAGCAGCTCGGCGGCCGTCGCCGTCGCGGCGCGGATGGCATCGAGGGGGCGCAGCCCGGCGCGCACCAGCATCGCCACCTCCATCCCGGCCGCGCCGTGCGGGGTGAGCACCGAGCCGGCGTCGGTGCCGGCGACGACCCGTACCCCGAGCTCGTAGGCCAGCCGGACGTTGGCGTGGTGCTCGCGGGTGCGGGCGCCGACGTTGTCGATCATGTACGATGGCAGCCCCGCCGCGCGGCCGTGGCGGAGGATCTGCTCCATGACGATCAGCGTCGGCACGAGGAAGACGCCGGCGGCGAGCGCCCGCGCCGCGCACTCCTCGTCGAAGGACATGCCGTGCTCGATCGAGCGCACGCCCGCGGCGATCGCGTTCAGGATGCCGGACTTGTTGTGGGCGTGGCAGGCCACCGGCCGGCCGGCCAGGCGCGCGGTGCCGACGATCGCCCGCAGCTCCTCGGCGTCGAACTCCTCCGCCTCGATGCGCCCGCCCGGGTCGACCACACCGCCGGTCTGGAAGAGCTTGATGTGGTCGCAGCCGGCCTCGATCTGCCGGCGGACCGCGGCCCGGGCCTGCTCCGGCCCGTCCACGACCTCGGAGAGGTCGCCGTACGAGGTGCGCAGCCACGGCGGGAGCACCGTGCCGTGGCCGCCGGTCGAGGTCAGGCCCCGGCCCGCGGCGAGGATGCGCGGCCCGCGGAGCCGCCCCTCCGCGATGGCGTTCCGCGCGGCGATGTCCACGTGGCCGATGTCGCCCACGGTGCGGATGGACGTGACCCCGGCGTTCAGCGTGGCGGCGAGATGGGCGACGGTGTCGAAGGCGATCTGCGGCAGCGAGCGGTGGGCGGACATCGTCAGCAGGTCCGACGCGCCGGTCATCGTGATGTGCACGTGGGCGTCGATCAGGCCGGGCAGGAGGGTCAGGCCCTCGGCGTCGATCACCCGGGCCCCCGGCGGCGGGGCGACGCGCGCGGCCGGGCCGACCGCGGCGATGCGCTCGCCGTCTAGCACCACGGTCGAGCGGGCGACGGGGTCGGCGCCGGTGCCGTCGATCAGCTGCGCGCCGACGATCGCGATCTGTGCTCCCATCAAGAGGCCTCCTCAGCCCGGACCAGCCGCGAGGCCGGCCGGTCCCGGGCAAAGTCGCGAACGAACTCGGCCAGATCGGCCAGCGCCTCCTCGACCATCGCGCGCCCCAGGGCCCGCTCGGCCCCGCGGGGATCGCCGATCGCTCCGTTCCCGGTGAGCGCGTCCCAGGCGTACGCCATGACCACCCGGCGCGCGCTCTCGTACGCCGTGTGCCGGTACGGATACCCGCCGAAGTCGCCGGGGGCGAAGGCCTCGGCGCGCACGAGCCACGGCGCCAGCTCGAGCGCCATCGAGACCTCCCAGGCGCCAGCGTGCTGGATGGCGGTGGCCGCGGCCTGATCGCCGAGGGCGCGGGAGGCGAACGCCTTGAAGCTCGCGTAGGCGAACTCCACGTCGCCGCGCCGCAGCAGGGTGTGGGCGACCACCCCCAGCGTCGGATCGTTGCCGCCGTGGCCGTTGAGGGCCAGGAACTTGCGCAGCCCGTGCCGGGCCAGGCTGTCCACGACGTCGAGCAGCACGCCGGCCAGGGTCTCCGGCCGCAGCGAGATCGTGCCCGGGAAGTTCAGGTGGTGGGGCGAGACCCCCAGCGTCACCGCGGGAGCGACCAGGGCCAGCGGCCAGACCCGCTCGCCCAGGCGGCGGGCGAACTCGAGGGCCCGCGCCGCGTCGCAGGCCGTGCACAGGTAGGGGCCGTGCTGCTCCTGCGCGCCGACGGGGATGAGCACGACGCGCGCCTGGGGCAGCGCCCGCGCCACCTCGGGCCAGGTCATCTCCGGCAGGTAGCAGCGGCGGTCGTCAGCCACGGGGCTCTTCCTCCCGGACCACCTCGAGCATGATGCTCACGCGCTCGCCGGGGTGCACGGCCAGGCCGCGCCGCCGCATCGAGGCCACGAAGCCCCGCGGGAAGGGGCAGCGCACCATCTCGACGACGTCGCCGTAGGCGTTGACCAGCTGGGCCAGGACGCCGTCCCGGGGCACGATGTCGCCGGGGCGCACGGCCGGCGCGAGGATGCCGCCGGAGCGCGCCTGCATCATCTGCGAGGCGCCCAGGATCGTGTAGCGCCGCTGGCGGGTGACGGGCGCCTCGATCATCTCCAGGGCGGCCAGCACGCCGTACAGCGCCTGCTCAAAGCGCCGCAGATCGTCGTCGGTGACCTCGCCGCCGCCGACCTCGACGATCACCGCCGGGATGCCTTCCTCCGTCAGGCGGGTGAACAGCGCCCCGCGCAGCCAGTCCGCCTGCGAGGCCCACAGGTAGGGCGTGCCGACGGCCTCGACCATCGCCCGCGCCGTGCGGCTGGCCGGCGTGTCGTCGGCGTGGTAGATCGCGTAGAACGGCACCCTTCCCAGGTCGCCGGCGCTGTGCAGGTCGAGCGCCGCGGTGGCCGTGGCGCGCACGGTGCGCCAGATGCGGTCCGCCAGCTGCTCGCTGAACCGGCCGCCGGCGTCGCCGGGGAAGACGCGGTTGAGGTTGGCGTGGTCCACGGGGCTCTCCCGGCTGCGGAGGCGGAACGCCGGCACGTTCAGCACGGGCACGGCGACGATCGTGCCGCGCAGCTGGGCCGGCGCGAGGGCGGCGAGCAGCCGGTGCAGGGCGAGCGTGCCGCCGACCTCGTTGCCGTGGATGCAGGCCTGGATCCAGAGCACGGGGCCCGGCCGGGCGCCGTGCAGGATGACCACGGGCGCGCGCACGATCTCGCCGTCGGGCGTGCTGAGCAGCGGAAGGTGGGTCCGCGCCGCGCGGCCCGGGGCCACCTCGACGTCACCGAATCGAAACACCCTCGGCCTCCTTTCCGTTCGAGGGGAAGATCTGCAGGTCGTCGGGCCGCAGCTGGATGCGGAGCATCCCGCGCTGCAGCGCCTCCCGCGTCTCCTGCCGGTTGTGGGCGCTGACCTGCACGACGTCGCCGCGCGGCAGCCGCACCGTGGCGCGCAGCACGTCGCCGCCGAAGACGAAGCGCTCGACCGCGGCCTCGAAGAGGTTGGGCCCGGCCGCCTCCGTTCCCCCGCTCAGGAACCGCACGCGGTGCGGCCGGATGAACAGGCGCACCTCGCCCCCCTCCGCCGGCACGCTCCCGGGGGCGACCGCCAGCTCCGTGCCGCGGACCGTGGTGAAGACCCACCGCCCGTCCACCCGCCTCAGCCGGCCCTCCAGCGTGTTGGTCTCGCCGATGAAGTCTGCCACCTCGGGCGTGGCCGGCCGCTCGTACAGCTCGTCCGGCCGGGCGTACTGGTGCAGCCGGCCGCGGAAGAGGACGGCGATGCGGTCGGAGAGACCGAAGGCTTCGGTCTGGTCGTGGGTCACGTAGACCGTGGTGATGCCCACCTCGCGCTGGATGCGCCGGATCTCGGCCTGCATGCGCTGGCGGAGGGCGAGGTCCAGGTTGCTGAGCGGCTCGTCCAGCAGCAGGATCCGCGGGCTGATCACGATGGCCCGGGCCAGGGCCACCCGCTGCTGCTGGCCGCCGGAGAGCTGGCGGGGGAAGCGGCGCTCGTAGCCGCCAAGCCCCACCAGCTCGAGCGCCTCGCCCACGCGCCGGCGGGCTTCCGCCCCGCTCACGCCGCGGTAGCGCAGGCCGAAGGCCACGTTCTCGAACACGGTGAGGTGCGGGAAGAGCGCGTAGTGCTGGAAGACCATCCCGATGTTCCGCCGGTGGCTGGGCGCGGCGGTGACGTCTTCCTCGCCGATGCGCACCGCGCCGGCGGAGGGGCGCTCCAGGCCGGCGATGAGGCGCAGGGTCGTGGTCTTGCCGCAGCCGGAGGGGCCGAGGAGCGAGACGAACTCGCCCGGCGCGACCTCCAGGCTGAGCGGCCCGACGCCCAGGACCTGGCCGTAGTACTTCTGCACCCCGGCCAGCGTGAGCGGCGCGGCCATGGCCCTCAGCCCAGGACCTCCTTGTTCCAGCGCTCGGCGTGGCGGTCGCGGTTCTCCAGCATCGCCTTGATGTCGAACCGCATCTTGCCGAGGTTCGCCATCTGCTCTGGGGTGAGCAGGACGTTGGAGGTGCGGGGCAGCAGGGCCTGGGCCCGGCGGTTGGTCGGCGGGTAGCCGGTGAGGATGCCGAACTGCGCCTGGCGCACGGGCTCCAGCGTGGAGTTCAGGAACTCCTGGGCCAGCGTCGTGCTCGCCGCGCTGCGGCCCTTGATGATCCCGAGGTTGAAGGTCCAGTTCAGCCCGCCTTCCGCGGGGAAGACGAACTCCACCGGCGCGCCGGCGTCGCGGGCCTGCTCGGTGCGCGCGGTGTAGAAGGGCTGGATCCAGGTCTCCTCGTTCGTCAGCAGGGCGATGCCGTGCTCCACGTTGTTCATGATCACGGCGCGGTTGGCGCGCACGAGCTCGCGGCACTTGGCGATGCCGGGGTCGATGTTCGTCTCCGTGCCGCCCCAGACGCGGTTCACGGCGTAGAACCAGGTGTTGCCGACCCACTCCCACTTCGGCACGGCGACCTTCCCGGCGAACGCCGGATCCCAGAGGTCCTTCCAGGACGTGACCTTCTTCGGGGCGCGCTTCGTGTTCACGGCCAGGCCGAACGGGGCGAGGACCTTCCCGACGAAGAACGGGAAGCGGAATGCCTCGTCCACGTCGCGCAGGTGCGTGACGACGCGCGGATCGGGCGGCACGAGCAGGCCGAGCTCGTTGAGCTGGGCGGCGGCGTACTGGTGGATGTGGATCATGTCGAAGCGCTGGTTGGCGCGCTCGGCGATGACCCGGGAGATCTGCTGGCCGGAGTCGCCCACGCTGAAGACCACGCGCACCCCCCGCTCCTTCTCGAACGGCCGGGCGTAGATGCGCTCGAAGTACTCCTTCCAGGTGCCGCCGGCGAACAGCAGGTT
>DATLZI010000055.1:0-8768 GCA_035574075.1 bacterium
CCGCCCGCAAAGTTGCCGGTCCCCGCCGACGACGCCACGCCCCGCGTCCGCCCCCTCCGAACTCCGGATCGCCGGGTGCAGCGCCAGTCGGCTTGAGAGGCCGCTCCGGAAGGAGCGGCCTCTTCCCTGATTGCGACCTCGATCACATCGGCGCGGTGACGCGGGTCGACGCCTTGGCGGAGCCAGCGTGGTACGGTCGGATGCACCGAGCCCCCGCGCGGCGGGGGCACCCCGCGATGAGGAGGGCGCCATGACCGGAAACCCGCTGATCCTCGACCTGCTGGCCAGGACGATCCAGGAGGAACGTCTCGAGATGGCCCGGCAAAGGCGGCAGGCTTCGGCCCGGCCGACGGACGCCGCGCCGCGTGCACCCAGGGTTGGGCTGTGGCGCCGGCTGGCGCTGGTCGGCCAGCGGCTCGCCGGGCTGCGGTTCGCCGTGTTCAGCCGATGAGGACGGGAGCGGATGGGGACCTGGGAGCAGGGCGCGCCGGAACGCCAGCCGCCCAGCGGGAAGCTCCTGCTGGCAGTGATGCTGCTCGTGGCGCTCCTGGCCCTGGCCGCGGCCGCCGCGCCGAGACCGGCAGGGCCAGATAGGCTCCCTGTCCGAGCGGGAGGGATCGCCGTCTAATACACCCGCCGGCGCAGCCGCGCCGGATCCAGCAAGACGATCGTGCGGCCGCGCAGCTCGATCAACCCCTGGGCGCGGAAGGACGCCAGGGCGCGGTTGACGCGCTCGCGCGTCGCCCCGACCATCGTGGCCAGGTCGGTCTGGGTGAGATCGAAGGAGATCTCGATGGCCTCCCCCCGCCGCACGCCGTCGCGCTCGCCCAGCTCCAACAGCCGCTGCGCCAGACGGGCGTGGACGTCGAGGAAGGCCAGGCTCTCCGCGTACTCGGTGACGTGCCGCAGCCGCCGGCTCAGCAGTTCGATCAGGGCGACGGCCAGCTGCGGCGTCGTCTGGACGGTCTGGGTGAAGTCGGCGCGGCTGATCGTCCAGAGCACGACATCGTCGAGGCTCTCCGCGCTCGCCGAGCGCGGCCCGCCGTCCAGCAGGGCGAGCTCGCCGAAGACCTCTCCCCGCGACGCCACCTCGACGGTGAGCTCGCCGCCGCTCTCCCGGGGCAGGAAGATGCGCACCCGGCCCGTGTCGATGATGTAGAGGGCGTCGCCGGCCTGGTCCTTGTGGAAGATCATCGTGCCCCGCCGGAACGTACGCCGCCGCAGGTGCGCGGCCAGGCCGGCGAGGGCTGGCTCGCTCAGTCCGGAGAAGAGCGGCGCCTGCCGGAGCAGGGCGAGCGCTTCGGGGTGGGTCATGGTGTGCGCAAAGCCTTCGGGCCGGCGCGGCGCCCCTCCTGCGGCCGTTTACGGGCCGGCGCGCTCTCCGCTATCATGAGAGCGCGCGGTGAGGTGCAGGAGCCCGGCTGAACTGGCGGCACTGGAAATGCCGTAGGGGCGCAAGCCCCTCGTGGGTTCGAATCCCACCCTCACCGCCAGATGCTCAACCCCCGGCGCACGCGGCGGCTGTCGAGGAATGTCCGCCGCGTCCCCTCCGTCAGTCCGGCCGCAATCTGCTCGAGGAAGGTCCGCAGGGCCGGCGCCTCCGCCGCCCCGAGCAGCTCGGCGCGCAGCTCAAGGACGCGCCAGGTGCGGGTCACGTCCTCGGTCTGCCGGGCCTGCGCCAGGGCCTGGTCCAACAGGGGGCGCAGGCGCGCGGTGTCTCCCCTCCGGGCGGCCAGCCGGGCGTCCAGCATCGCCAGCGAGGCCAGCCCGTGCCCTGAGGCGAACCGCTCGATGCCGGGCCGGCGCGCGGCGAGGTAATTCGTCAGGTCGTCCAGTCGGTCGCTGTCGAGGAAGGCTTCGCCGACGTGCAGCACCGCCTCCACGTCGGAAGGGACGAAGACGCCGCCGGGCAGCGCGGCCAGCTCGTCGAGCGCCGCGCGCAGCGCTGGGGCGTCGTCTTCGGCCCGCGCCAGATCGACCGCTGCCAGCAGCGAGATCTGCCGCCATGCCGGGGAGTGGCTCTCCACGGTTGCGCTGGCGCGCCACATCGCCTTCGCCTGCTCGAGTTCGCCGAGCAGATCGCAGGCCAGCGCGCTGAAGTAGAACAGCCAGGGGAACTGAATGCGGGCGATGCCCTGAACCATCTCGCGCGCCCGGGCCAGGTTCGCCGCCGCCTCCGTCCACCGGCCGAACGCGGTCTGGATGCGGCCGAGGAAGAAATACGTGTAGGCGGCGCGGCGCCGGTCGCCGATGGCCTCCGCGATCCGCAGCGCCTCCTCGCCGTGGGGCAGCGCGGTCCGATAGCGCCCCAGGAAGCCGTTGATCACGCAGAGGTAGCTGAGCGAGGTGGCTTCGCGCGAGCGGTCGCCGGCGGCCCGCGCCACGGCCAGCCCTTCCTCGGCGGCCGCGATCGCCTCCTCGCCCAGTCCGGCCCCGACGTTGACCATGCAGAGCAGGTTGAGCGCGCGGGCCAGCGCGGCGGGGTCGCCGCCGGCGCGGACGAGGGCCAGCCCTTCGCGCAGGTCGGGATGGTCCGGCCCCATCCGGCCGCGGTCCCAGCCGATGTTGGCCAAGTCGATCAGCGTCTGGCCCAGCGCGGCTCGGTCGCCCGCCTCCCGGGCGAGGCGCGCCGCCTCGCGGAACGCCTGCTCGGCGTCGTCGAGCATCATCCGCCGATGGTGGATCAGCCCGATCTTGTTCTGCAGCGCGGCCATGAGAGCCCGATCGCCGGCGCGCTGAGCGGCGTGCAGCCCGGCGGTGTAGTCCTCCAGCGCCGCGTCATACGCGCCGACCAGCTGGTGCACGTCGCCGCGGTCGCGGTGGATCGCGCTGCGCAGCGCCTCGTCCTCGGTGGCCTCGAGGGCCTGCGTGAGCAGCCGCACCGCGTCAGCGTTGGCGTAGAGCCGCCGGGCTTTCAGCCCGGCGCGGTGCAGGAAGGCGCCAGCGCGTTCGTCGCCGGCGACGCGCAGGTGCTCGGCCATGATCTCCACGACCTCCTCCAGCCGTTCGCCCAGCCGCGACTCGAACCAGCGCACCGTCTCGGCGTGCGCCCGCTGCCGCTGGGCCCGCGGCAGGAGACCGTAGGCCACGTCGCGCGTGAGGATGTGGCGGAACGCGTACTCGGGCTCCGAGGCGATCGACGACCCCGGTCGGCGCAGGACGAGCTCCCGCTGGACGAGAGCCTCGAGCGCGGTCGCGGTCTGCTCCGGCGTCAGGCCGGCGATGCCGCTCACCGCGGAGGGCCAGAACGTCCGCCCGACCACCGCCGCGGCCTGCAGGGTCAGCCGTTCCACCGGCGGCAGGCGATCGATGCGCGCGGTGATCACCGCCTGCACCGTGTCCGGGATGGAGGCTCCCGGGAGGCTGCCCTCGCTCATCATCCGCACCAGCTCCTCGACGAAGAGGGCGTTGCCTTCGGCGCGCTGCGCGATGCGCTTCACCGCCTCGGCGCTGAGGCCCTGGCTGGCCAGGGCCTGGGCGAGCTGTTCCGCCTCCGCTTCGGACAGCGGGGCCAGCTCGAGGGTCGAGGCGTTCCGGCGCCCCCCGCCCCAGCCCGGTCGGCGCTCGAGCAACTCGGGGCGGGCCAGGCAGACGAGGAACAGCGGCAGCGCGGCGGCCTGCTCGGCCAGGGCGACGATCAGGTCGAGCACGGCGTCGTCGGCCCAGTGCGCGTCTTCGAAGGCGAGAACCACGGGCCCCCGCGCGGCGCAGCCGGCGAGGAGGCGCCCCCACGCCTCGAACAGCCGGCGGCGCACCATCTGCGGGTCGCCGTCCGAGGCGCTCCCGAAGGTGAGGAGGAGATCGTCGAGGAGATCGCGGCCGTCGGGGAGGGCCTCGGCCAGCCACCCCGCCACCTTGGCGCGCACGGTCTCCGGCGGGTCGGTGTCCATCAGGCCGCCCTGGGCGCGCAGGATGTCGAGCAACGCGTGGAAACCGATGCGGCCGCCAAAGGCCACGCTGCGCCCCCGCAGCACCAGCGGGCGGGGCACCGTCTCCCGGATTTCGGCCAGGAACTCCCGCAGCAGCCGGCTCTTGCCGACCCCTGGATCGCCGATGATCGTGACGAGGTGGGCGCGCCCCTCGTCGCGGCTGCGGCGGTAGAGGCTGCGCAGGATGGCCAGCTCGCCCTGGCGCCCGATCAGGGGCGCCGTGATCCGCCGGATCTCCCCGCGCTCGGGGAGCGCGGCGACCGCCGCCCACACCCGCACCGCCCCGCTCTTCCCCTTGACCTGCAGCGGGGGGAGCTCGCGGTACTCGATCGAGGAGTTCGTCAAGCGGTACGTGCGCTCGCCGACCACGACGCCCCCGGGCGGCACGCTCTGCTGCAGGCGCGCGGCGGTGGTCACCGTGTCGGAGACCAGGAAGTCGCGCTCGAAGGTCGATCCCGTGGCGGCGACGACCTCGCCGGTGTCGATCCCGACGCGCACCGCGACCTGCACGCCGTGACTGGCGGCGAGGTGCGTGTTCAGCACCGGGATCGCCTGCTGGATGGCCAGGCCGGCGCGCACCGCGCGCTCGGGATCGTCCTCGTGCGTGGCTGGCAGTCCGAAGACGGCCAGGACGGCGTCGCCGAGATAGTTGGCGACCGTGCCCTCGTACCACCCTTCCACGACGCCTTGCACGACGGTGTAGAACTTGCCGATCACTTCCCGCGCCTCTTCCGGATCCAGCCGTTCCGTGAGACCGGTCGAGCCGACCAGATCGGCGAAGAGGACGGTGACGACTTTGCGGGTTTCGGCGGTGATGACCGGGGCGGCGGGGATGGGCGCGGCGCCGCGCAGCCGGATGCCGCAGCTGGCGCAGAAGCGCGCCGCCGGGTCCACCGGCGCGCCGCATTCCGGGCAGCTCCGGTCCAGAGCGCTGCCGCAGTGGCTGCAGAAACGGGCGTCGGCGGGGTTCGGCCGTCCGCAGCGGGGGCAGGTCACGGCGCTCATCGTATCGGCCCTGATTTGACGGCGGCCGCGCCGGCCCTGCTGTGAACCGATCGTTACAGAAGCCCCCTAGACGTGGAAGAGATCCCACCGCCGACCAGGGAGGGTCTCACGTATGCGCACGCGCCTCGTCCTCACGGCTCTGATCCTCGCCGCCGCCCTCGCGCTGCCGGCGCTGACGGCGCCCGCGCGGGCCCAGAGCGGAGCGCGCAAGGTGTTCCAGATCAGCATGCGATCCTACGCGTTCACGCCCAGCCTGATCACCGTGAACCGGGGCGACACCGTCGTCCTGCAGATGGTGAACGACGATCCCGACCGCCGCAACCACAGCATCGCCGCGCGCCTGTTCCTGGAGATCGAGCCCAAGGCCAGCGGCCAGTTCCGCACGGGCGTGGGCGACGGCCGCCGCTTCTACGCCGCGGAGCCAGGCCAGCGGTTCGAGCTGGAGTTCGTCGCCGCCCAGGCCGGCACGTTCCCCTTCGTCTGCGGGGTCTTCGATCACGGCGCGCGCGGCCAGGCCGGCGCGATCAACGTCGTGGCCACCGCGGCCGCGCAGCCCTGACGGCAGGGCGGGGGCGGCCACCGGCAGGACGGCTGGAAATGGTGGCGGAGGGGGAGGGACTCGAACCCTCAAGGGGCTTGCGCCCCGCCGGTTTTCGAGACCGGTCCCTTAGCCAGTTCGGGGCACCCCTCCGGACCGCGACCATTATACTCGATACTCGCCGGTGCGCGCCGGCGCACCTCAGGGCCGGGTGCGGGCCAGGATCCAGGCGCTCTGCGCGTCGAGGAACCCCGGCACAAAGCGCGGCACGAACCCCTCGCTGAGGAACTCCCGCGTCGTGCCCTCCTGCGCCTCCGCGAACCAGTGGTTGGCGCGGGGCAGGGTGATGATCGTCACGTCGTCGTTGCCCGCGGCGCGCAGCCAGGCGCCCAGGGCGTCGGCGTTGCGGTCGGGCGGCACCTGGGTGTCGAGGGCGCCGAAGAGCGCGAGCACCGGGACGCGCAGCGTGGTCAGCGCCGGACGGGGATCGTAGTCCACGACGTAGCAGATGTAGCTCGCGCCCAGGGCGCGGCACAGCGGCCCGAGCGCGGAGGCCGCGCGGAGGATGAGGTCCAGGCGGCGCACGCGCGCGCGCACCGCCGCCGCGCTCAGCCCGCGGCGGGAGGCTTCCACCGCCTCGTACGTGAGCGCCTGCGCGCGGACAGACTCCGCGGGACCGGCCAGCATGACGATGAACGCCACCGGGGCCCGGTGGGCGACGAGCGGGGCGACGTACGCGCCCTGGCTGTGGCCGATCAGACCGATCCGGCGGCGGTCGATCCCGCCGCGCCGGCCGAGCCACCCGATCAGCGCCGCGACGTCGTCGGCCCGCCCCGCGAACGTCTCGCGCTTCCAGGTTCCGGTCGAACCGCCCACGCCCCGCTTGTCGTAGAGCAGGACAGCGATGCCCCGGGCGGCGAGGTGGTCGGCGATGAGCCGGTAGATGGGGAACCGCCGTCCCCCGTTGCCTCTGACGGGTCCGGACCCCGAGATCACGACCACCGCGGGGAAGGGACCGGCGCCGCGCGGCCGGACCAGCGTCCCGGCCAGCGTCGCGCCCTTCACGGGCACGCGCACGTCCTCCGCGGCCGCCGGCGATGAGGCGTAGGACGCCTGGACGCTCAGGCTGATCAACAAGATCGCCGCGAGACGCGCGATCACGGCAGCACCACGCCGGCCTGCGCCAGGAGCTTGCCGAGCACCGCCAGCGGCAATCCGACCACCGTAAAGTAGTCTCCTTCGATGCGCTCCACGAACAGGGCTGCGCGGCCCTGGATGCCGTACGCTCCCGCCTTGTCCAGCGGCTCGCCGGAGGCGACGTAGCGCGCGATCTCGTCGTCGGCGAGGGGCCGGAACCAGACCGCGGTCACCGCGGTGTCGGAGAGCTGCAGGGCCGGCTCGCGCCGGACCACCGCCACACCGGTGACGACGTGGTGACGCCGTCCCGAGAGCGCGCGCAGCATCGCCGCCGCCTCCGCGGCGTCGGCGGGTTTGGCCAGGAAGCGCCCGCATGCGACCACGATCGTGTCCGCCCCGATGACGACGGCGCGTGGGTAGGCCGCGGCGGCGGATGCGGCTTTGGCTTCGGCGAGGGAGCGGGCAGCGTGGCGCGCCGCGGCGACGGGATCCTCCCCGGGCGCCGGGCCGCTCGGGGCGACGTCCTCGGGGTCCTCCCCGCCGGCAGGCGCGTAGACGGTGAAGCGCAGCCCCAGCTGGCGCAGCAGCTGGGCGCGCCGCGGCGAGGCCGAGGCGAGGACGATGTCCACACGCGCCAGTATAGCGGGTTACCGGAGGTGGGTAGGCTGGCGGAGCGGGCGGCCGCGCACGCCGCGGGCCGGTCCCTGGCCGTTCATGCGCAGGGTGCGGATGAACGCCTCGACGACCTCCGGATCGAACTGGCGGCCGGCCTCGGCGCGCAGCTGGGCCACGGCCTCCATCGGATCGAGGGCCCGGCGGTAGGGCCGCTTGTCGATCATCGCCTCGTAGGCGTCGGCGACCATGAGGATCCGGGCGTGGATCGGGATCTCACTGCCGCTCAGCCCATCGGGATAGCCTGCGCCGTCCCAGCGCTCGTGGTTGTGCAGGATGGCCAGCTTCACGCGCTCGTCCACGGGGATCGGCCGCAGGATGCGGTAGCCGACCAGGGAGTGGGTGCGGACCTGTTCGCGCTCCGTGGGGCTGAGCGGGCCGGGTTTGAGGAGGATCTGGTCGGGGATGCCGATCTTGCCCACATCGTGCAGGTAGCCGGCGATGCGTACGGCATCGACGTCCTTCTGAGGCAGCCGCAGCGCCCGGGCGATGCTCTCAGCGTGCTTGGCCACCTCCGCGGAGTGATTCGCCGTGTAGGAGTCTTTGGCGTCGATCGCGGCGGCCAGCGCCTGCACGATCCCTTCGAACGAAGCCTTCAGGGCGTTCTGCTGGCGGACCATCGTCCGCGAGGCGTGGAAGACGAGGCCGATTAGCGAGAGATACAGCAGCCCGCTGCCCAGGAAGACGAACATCCAGGCCTGCGCCCGTCGCAGGGCGATCTGCGCCAACAGCGGCGTGGCGTCGAGGTTCACCTCATAGACGCCGCTGGGCGCCGACTCGCCGACCAACCGCACGGGGGCGAAGACGGCCAGCATCTGCGCGCCGGCTTCGTCCCTGATCGCCGCCACCGCGCGCCCGGCGAGCGCGGTACGCACCTCGGGAGGGGTCTCCATGCGCATGCCGATGCGCGCCGGATCGTTGGAATAGACGATGACGGCGTCGCGGCTCCAGAGCCGGACGTGCTGCACGCCGTGCTCGATGAGGTGCGGGCGGAGGAGACGGGAGAGGTGGGCGACCCGCGCCGGCCAGAGGGGGTGCACGAAATCGCCCTTCACGAGGTAGGGACTGAGCAGGCTGTCCGCGGCCTGCACCGTGGTCGCGGCCGCCTCGTCCAGCGCGGCGCGCGTCGCCTGGGCGGCGACAAAGCTTCCCAGCGCAGCGGCCAACGCTCCTGCAAGGACCGCGCTGAGGACGGTGTACCGTCCCAGAAGGGTCACGCGTGCCTCCCTTGCCGTCTGCCTGCCCTGCGGAAGTGGCGCTTATTATAGCATTCCCGGCGGGGGAAGCAGGCAAGACCTCGCTGCTAGCGACGGGCGCTCCTGTCCGGACGCTCGGCGGCGATGGCCAGCGCCAGGTAATCCGCCGCCGCGGCGTGCTCGCCGCGCTCCTTGAGCAGCATGCCGAGCTCGCGGGCGGTCACGGCGACCTCCGCCGCCATCTTGTTCTTCCGGAAGATCTCCAGCGCTTCCTTCAGCAGTTCGACGGCC
>DATLZI010000056.1:0-3852 GCA_035574075.1 bacterium
ACCGCCCCGGAAGGGTGGGTCCGCGCGCTCGAGGACGGTGACCTGCGCGCCCTCGTCAGCGGCCGCCATGGCCGCGCACATGGCCGCGTTGCCACCGCCGACCACGACGACCCGGCGCGTCAAGGGACGCCGTGACATACGCTCCGCACCTCCTGCCAAAAACGTATACGATTGTATACCAAAACCGGTGGCAGACCCTCGCTTCAGGGCCTTTCCGGCGCGCTGGTCAGCAGCGGGTCGACGATCTCGCGCGCGATCCGGCTTGGAAGGCCGGGCGTCAGCGGAAAGCGCGGGTTCAGCACGATGTGCGTCGCGCCCGCGGCGATGTAGGCGGCGACCTCCTCACGGCTGGCGCCGACCTCCGGGCCGAGGTGGAGCTGGACCGATCGCACGATGGTCGCGGGATCGCGTCCGATCGCGCGGCAGTGGTCATCCAGCACTCCGCTCAGGCGCACGAACTCGTCGGCCGACTTGCCGTTGAAGTTCCAGCGGTCGGCGTGCCGCGCCACGACGCGGAGGGTCAGCTGCTCGCCGGTCCCTCCGATGGTGATGGGTGGACCGGGTCGCTGAATGGGCTTCGGCTCGCAGCGGGCGTCGGACAGGGTGTAGAAGCGGCCTTCGAACGAGGAGACCTCGTCGGCCCAGAGCCTCCGCACGACCTCGCAGGCCTCATCCAGGGCACGGATTCGCTGGGCGGTCGCAGCCAGGGGGATGCCGTACATGCGGTGCTCGCCCTCGTGCCAGCCCGCGCCGATGCCGAACTCGAGGCGGCCGCGGGACACGATGTCGAGGGTAGCCGCCATGTTGGCGACCACCGCCGGATGACGGTACGTATTGCCGGCCACCAGGATGCCGATCCGAGCGCGACGCGTCTGCGCCGCCAGCACGCTGAGCAGTGTCCAGGCCTCGTGGCACGGATCGCCGATGTCCATGCGCAGCGGGACGAAGTGATCGAAGAGCCACAGGTCGCTGAAGGCCTCGTTCTCATCGGCCTCCTGCCAGATGCGTAGGAGGTCCGGATAGCTGGCCCGCGACTGCTCGGTCTTGAACCCGAAGGTGACCGGCGCCATCACGCGGCCCGTATGAAGCGGTCGCGGGTAAGCGGCATGTCCCGCAGCCTGACGCCGCTGGCGGCGAAGATGGCGTTAGAGATGGCCGCGGCGGTGGGGCCGGCGACGGCCTCCCCGATGCCGCGCGGCGGCTCGTGGGGCCGCGAGATGACCTCGACCTGGAGCTCCGGCGCCTCGCTGAAGGTGAGGATCGGGTAGGAGGTCCAGTCACGGGAGGTTATCCCGTCAGGCGTGAAGGTGACCTGCTCCTTGAGGGTCCAGCTGGCGGCCTGGATGATGCCGCCTTCCAGCTGGTTCGCGAGCCCGTCGGGATTCACCACCAGGCCAGCGTCGCAGGCAGCCCACACGCGTCGCACGGCGATGTCGTCGTCAATCTCGACGTCCGCCACGACCGCCACGTACGCCCCATCGTTCTTGTACTGCGCGAAGCCGAGGCCCAGACCCCGCCCATCGCGGTCGCGGGCGCGCGTGTCCCAGCCCGATGCGGCCCGCACCCGCTTGATCACCTCCCGCGCTCGCTGGTCGCTGAGGTACCGGAGGCGGTAGTCGAGCGGGTCGGCTCCAACATGGTCCGCGATCTCGTCCATGAAGGACTCGATGGCGAAGACGTTGGCATGGGCGCCCAGGGAACGCAGCGCCGAAACGCGGATCGGCGTGTGCGCCACGTAGTGGTTCACGACCCGCCGGCTGGGGATGGCGTAGATCGGATTCGCGTTGCGGCCGCCACCCGACGAGGGCGTCGGGGGAGGAGCGGCGACCGAGGCCCGAATCGGATCGGCGAGCTCGGCTCCGGCGATGAGGTTGGTGACGGCCGCTGCCGGGTCACCGCCCCGCCGTTCGCCGGCGCCCACCGCGCCCGCGCTGCCGGGGCGGTTCCGGTGGCCGTTGCCCCACACTTCGTGGTTCCAGCGGAGGATCGCCCCGTCGGAACCGACGTCTGCCGAGATGCGGACGAACATGGCCGTCCCGAACGGCTCCCAGGCGAACTCGTCGTCGCGCATCCACTGCAGGCGGACCGGTGTTCCCGGCACTGCTCGCGCGAGCAGGACGGCGTCCAGCGCCGCATCGTCCGCGCCGTTCGCGCCGTAGCAGCCCGCCCCCTCGCGATGGATCACCTCGACATGGTCCTCCTCGACGCGCAGCACCTTGGCGAGCTCCTGCCGCAGGTGGTAGATGCCCTGGCTGTGGGTCCACACCCGGTACCGTTCGCCGTCGCTCAAGGCCACCGCGCAGGACGGACCGATCGATGCGTGGGCCAGGTAGGGCCGCGAGTAGGTTGCGGCCAGCCGCTCGGAAATGTCCCCGTCGGCGGGTGGCGTGCCGTCTTCGGCGACGACCACGTCGCTGGTCTCCGCCTGGAGCATGAACGCCGCCGATGGGGGCAGCGCCAGTCCCGGTTCCCAGCGCGACAGCCGCCTCAGGCGCCGAGCGGCGCGAATCACCTGCTCCTCGCGCTCGGCCAGCACCCCCAGGAAGGTCCCGTCCCGCACCACGGCGCGCACGCCCGGCATGGCGGCGACCTCGTCGGTCGCGCTTTCGACCAGGCGCGCCTGTGGAGCCGGCGGTCGGCAGACGCGGCCGTGGAGCATGCCGGGCAGCTCGAGGTCGTGGACGAACGCGGGGCGTCCGAAGACCTTGGCCGGCAGATCCACGCGGGGGACGGCCGAGCCAAGGAGTGAACCCCGGTCTGGATCGGCCAGGGGCTCGTCACCGTTGATGACGGTTTCGAGCATCCCCTCGTCGACAAGGCTTTCGTAGGGGATCCGATTGCTGTCCGGCAGCACCACGCAGCCGTCAGCGACCCTGAGCTGCTCCCTGGGAACCGAGCACCGCCGGCTGGCGCGGTCCAGGAGGGCCAGGCGCAGGGCCGCGGCCGCGACGCGCAGGCCCTCATTCGCCTCCTCGACCGAGCGGCTGCCGGACGTCACTCCCTCGTCCGGGCTGCGCGTGGTGGTCACGTCCTCCACCTGAACGCGCGCGACTGGCAGGGCCAGCTCATGGGCCACGATCTGGGCCTGCGCGGTCCGGATGCCCTGGCCGAACTCGACCTTGCCGCTCCAAACCCGCACGGTTCCATCCGCGTCGATCGACAGCCAGTGACCGATGTGCGGGTAGGCGCGGAGGATGGCGGCCACGTCGCCCATCAGGTCGAGGCCCGGGCAATGTCCGCGGCGCGCTCAACTGCCCGCACCATGCGGTCATGGGCGCCGCAACGGCACAGCACACCGTCGAGGGCGGCGCGGATCTCCGAGCGGGAGGGTGCGTGTTGGCCGTCGAGCAGCGCCGCGCCGGTCATCACCACGCCCGTGAGGCAGTAGCCGCATTGTGCGGCCTGGAGATCAAGGATGGCGCGCTGCATCGGGTGCGGACGTTCCTCGTCGCCCAGACCCTCGATGGTCGTGATCGGGCGCCCGGCAACCGCCGAGATGGGAAGGTTGCAGGAGGTGGCAGGTTTACCGTCGACGAGGACGGTGCAGGCACCGCACATCCCATCCCCGCAGCCGAAGCGGCTGCCCTTGAGGCCCAGGTCATTGCGCAGGATGTACAGCAGCGCGGTATCGGGGTCCGCCTCGGACTCCACCCTGCGGCCGTTGACCAGGAGGGTCGTCACAGCGTATACGGTTGCACACACAGCGCCTGCCGCGCAACGCGATCGGTCAGTGCTCGGCGGGGCGATCCAGCTCCATGGCCATCCGGACGTTGAGGGCGTTGTGCATGTGCCGGCGCGCGGCCTGTTCCGCGGCCTCCTCGTCCTGGGCCTTCACCGCCTCGATGATCGCGC
>DATLZI010000057.1:0-20527 GCA_035574075.1 bacterium
GCCGCCGGGCCGAGCAGGCGGCGGCGGCAGCCCGGGCGGAGGTGGCCCGCGATCTCGAGACGAAGGCCCAGGCGATCGCCGCGCTCGAGGCGCAGCTCCACGAGCTCCGCGGGCAGGCGGAGCAGGAACAGGCGCGGTTGCAGGCCGCTCTGGCCCATCTCGAGGAGGAGCGAGCGCGCCTGCAGGCCAGGACGGGCGAGCTCGCGGGGCGGATCGAGGAGTTGCAGGGCGAGATCCGCGCGGCGAGCGAGGAGGGTCTGCGCGAACTGGAAGAGCTGCACGAGATCGTGAACACGCTCGAGCAGGCGCTGCAGAAGATGGAGAACCGGCGTCTGGCCGCCGACCGCCAACTGAAGCAGGCGCCGGCGGCGCCGGTGCCGGCGGCGCCGGCCTGACGCCCGGCCAGGGAAACCGCACGGCTCCCCGAGAAGCCTTCACCCTGTGCGGATCCGGCGCGTCGAGGTCTTCGGGTACGACCTCCACTACGTCCACGGCGACTACGTGATGTCCGGAGGCCGGCGGGTCAGCGCCCTGCCGTCCACCGTGGTCTGTCTGACCGCCGACGACGGACGCGAAGGATGGGCCGAGGTGTGTCCCCTCGGGGCGACCTACCTCCCCGCGTTCGCGGACGGCGCGCGCGCCGCTCTGCGCCTCCTCGCTCCGGCGGTGATCGGCGCCGATCCCGCCAACCTCGCCCAGGTGCATCAGGCGATGGACGCCGTCCTGCGCGGGCATGAGTACGCCAAGAGCCCGATCGATATCGCCTGCTGGGACTTGTTCGGGAAGGCCGCCGGCGTCCCCGTGGTCACCCTCCTCGGCGGCCGGCGACAGGAGACCTATCCACTCTATATCGCGGTCCCGCTGGGCCGCCCGGAGGAGATGGCGGCCTACGTCGCCGCCCGGCGGGCGGAGGGGCTGCGGCGCTTTCAGCTGAAGATCGGCGGTTCCCCCGCCGCCGACGCGCGGCGCGTCCAGGCCGTGGTGGAGGTGACCGGTCCCGACGACGTGATCATCGCCGACGCGAACGGCGGCTGGCGGCTGCAGGACGCGATCGTCGCCGCCCGGCTGCTCGAGACGCTGCCCCGCGTCTACCTCGAGCAGCCCTGTCCGACCATCGAGGAGTGCGCCGCCGTGCGCGCGCGGACGACGCTGCCGATGATCTACGACGAGGTGGTCGCAGACGCCCCCTCGCTGATCCGCGCCGTGCGGGAGGGGGGCGCCGGCGGGATCAACCTCAAGATCAGCCGCGTCGGTGGACTGGCGAAGGCGCATCTGCTGCGCGAGCTGGCCGAGGCGCTGGGGGTCGCGCTGACCATCGAGGACATGTGGGGCGGCGATCTCACCACGGCGGCCGTGAGCCACCTCGCCGCCTCCACCGAGCCCGCGCTGCTGTTCACCGTCTCCTTCATGAACGACTGGACGCGCGAGCACATCGCCGGCTACCAGCCGCGCTCATCCGCCGGCGTCGGCGCCGCGCCGCCGGGCGCGGGTCTGGGCGTCGAGGTGGACCGGCGGATGCTCGGCGCGCCGCTCTTCACCGCCGGCTAGCGCAGGTTCTCGATCGGCACGGGCTGCACGCGGTCGGCGGGCGTGAAGCCGAAGACCCGGCCGTAGAAGTACAGCTCGGCCTCCAGCGACCGCTGGATCGTCGCCGCCTGGCGGAACCCGTGCTGCTCCCCCTCGAAGGCGATGTAGGCCACCGGCACGCCGTTGCGCCGCAGCGCCTCGACCATCATCTCCGACTGGTTGGGGGGCACGATCTTGTCCTCCAGTCCCTGGAAGAAGATGACGGGCGCGCCGATGCGGTCCGCGTAGTGCACCGGCGAGCGCTCCCGGTACAGCGCGCGCTGCGTGACCCAGGAGCCGATCAGGGTCTGATCGTACTGCGACTCGAACTTGTGCGTGTCGCGATGCATCGCCTCGAGATCGCTGACCCCGAAGTACGAGGCGCCGGCGCGGAAGACGCGGCGGAAGGCGAGGGCGCAGAGCGTGGTGTACCCGCCGGCGCTGCCTCCGCGGATGGCCAGGCGGTGAGGATCCACCCGACCCTGGGCCACGAGGTAGCGCGCCGCGTTGACACAGTCGTCCACGTCCACCACGCCCCACTGCCCGCGCAGGCGGTTGCGGTAGGCGCGGCCGTACCCCGTGCTGCCGCCGTAGTTGACGTCCGCCACGGCGAAGCCCCGGCTCGTCCAATACTGGATCTCCAGGCGCAGCACGCCCGGGGAGAAGCTCGTTGGCCCACCGTGGCTGATCACGAGCAGCGGCGGCCGTTCCTCTGCCGGCCCGCTGAAGTCGCGGTTCGTCGGGGGGTAGAACCAGGCGTGCGCCGTGTGCCCGCCTTCGGTGGGGAACTCGATCGCCTCGGGCAGGGCGATGTAGCCCGGATCCACGGGGACGGTGCGTGAGGCGCGGACGACCTCGGCGCGCGTCGTGCCGAGATCCAGGCGCACGAGTGCCTGGGGCGCCGTCGGCGAGGCCCCCAGGTAGTACACCGCGCCGGGAGCGGGGGCGACGCTCGCGATTTCAGTGTACGGCTGCGCGAGCGGCGCAAGGCGCTTCGTCGCGACGTCCAGCAGGGCAAGCGTCCAGACCCCGCGCGCGGTATAGGAGCAGACGATGGTCCGCGGATCGACGAACCCGTAGGTGGACATCCGGAAGACCCACTGCGGTCTGCCGAACTCCGCCTCCATCGGCGCGAGAGCCTCCGCGCGTCCGGCCACGTCGTCCCAGCGGTACAGGTTCCACCAGCCGCTCCGATCGGAGACGAAGTGCAACACGCCGTCGGGCGACCACTCCGGCTGGAAGACGGACTCCTCCGGACCGCCGGCGACGTGCGTGGCCGGGCCGAGCGTGCCGTCGGGGCGGAGCGGGGCCACCCAGAGATCGGTCCCGTCCCAGGGCATGTTGGGATGGTGCCAGGAGAGCCAGGCCAGCCGCTCCCCGTCGGGGCTGAGCCGCGGCGTCGAGTAGAAGTCAGCGCCTTCGGCCAGGACACGCACCGGCCCTTCGCCCATCGGCAGCGCGACCAGGGTGTTGTGCGCGGCCTGCGCGCCCGGCGCGTGGTCCTCGCGGACGGTGATGATGCGCCGGCGGAAGCGGTCGACGATCCCATCGGCGTACAGGTAGGGCCCGGGCGGGGAGAAGGGCTCCGGCGAGGTTCCCGGGTCGACGCGGTAGAGACGCTGATCGGTGAAGTTCGAGAAGTACACCGAGCGCCCGGCGACGACGAAGTCGCCCCCGCCGTACTCGTGCACCCGGGTGCGGGCGTTGAAGGGCGGCGGGGTGATCTCGGTCTGGCGGCCGTCGCGATCCCGCCGCATGATCACCTTGCGGCCGCCCTCCGCGGGGCGCAGCTCCGTCCAGTAGAGGTCGTCGCCGGCGACGACCACGGCGTGCAGGACCACGGCATCCGCCGTGATGAGCTGGGTGGTGATCGGCGACGCCCAGGAGCCGTAGGGAGCGATGGGGGGCACGATGAGAGAGTTGGCCGCCCGGGGAGCCGTTCCTTCGGCCGCGCGCTCTCCCCGTTCCGGCGGTCCTGCGCTGAAGGCACCCCGGGCGCGCGGCGTCCCCGCGGGCCGAGGACCCGGGAGATCAGCGGCGGTGCTCCTTCGGCTCGAGCAGGGGCACCCCCGCCCGGCAGAGCGGGCACGCGTGCGGTGGCCATGCGGCGGCGCGCAGCGTGAGCAGGGCATGCAACGGCACATCGAACGTGAGCGTCCCCCCGGTGCGGTCGACGAGCGCCGCCACGCCGACCGCCTCTGCTCCGCTCGCCCGCACCGTTTGCAGCACGGCGCGCACCGACCCGCCGGTGGTCAGCGCGTCCTCGACGACCAGGGCGCGCTCGCCGGGCCGCAGCGTGAAGCCGCGCCGCAGGACCATCCCCCCGGCGCCGTCCTTCTCGGCGAAGATGGCGCGCGCGTCCAGCGCCCGCGCCACCTCGTAGGCGAGGATGATCCCGCCCACCGCCGCGCCGACCACGACCGTGATGCCCCGATCCCGGAACGGCTCGGCCATCGCGTGGGCCAGGCGCTCCGTCTCGCGGGGGTACTGCTCCACCTGGGCGCAGAGGATGAAGAGGTCGCTGTGCAGGCCGGAGGTCAGCCGGAAGTGACCGCTGCGGATCGCTCCCGTGCGCTCGAGCAGCGCCCGGACGTCGTCGGGGTGCACGACTGTGCCACTTCCCCGGATCGCCCCGCCGGTCCTCGCGCGTTGACAGGCCGGGCGAGGCGCTGCTACAGTGGCGGCGAACCTTTAAACCGGTCCGGGAGGCCGGTAAGGACACGATGGATCAGTCCCGCGCTGCGCCCGCCCTAGCCGTGGAGATCGCCGGCGTCCGCTTCCCGAGCCCCGTGCTGGCCGCGCCCGGCCCGCTGGGCTTCGGCCGCGAGGTGCAGGGCGTGGTGAACCTCCGCGCCTACGGCGGCTTCATCACGAAGAGCGTGACCGTCGAGCCGCGGGAGGGCAATCCTCCGCCGCACCTGGCGCGCACCGAGGCGGGATGGCTGAACTCCCTCGGGCTGCCGAACAAAGGCCTCGGCGCCTTCCTCACCCGCGATCTGCCCTTCCTCGCCACCCTCGGCATCCCGATCGTCGTCAGCGCGGCCGGAGACAGCGCGGACGAATTCGTCACGCTGGTGGAGTGGCTGGCCAGAGAGCCCGCCGTGGCGGCGATCGAGCTCAACCTCTCCTGCCCGAACGTCGCGGGAGGCCAGCACTTCGCCGTCGATCCGGCGGCGACGCGCGCCCTCCTGGCCCGCCTGCGGCCGCTCACCGACAAACCGCTGTTCGCCAAGCTCTCGCCCAACGTCACCGACATCGTGGCGATCGCCCGCGCTGCCCAGGACGGTGGCGCGGACGCGCTCACGCTGATCAACACCCTGAGCGGGATGGCGATCGACGTCGAGACGCGGCGGCCGCGCCTCGGCGCGGTCACAGGCGGTCTCTCCGGCCCGGCGATCCGCCCCGTCGCCGTGCGCATGGTCTACGAGGTCGCGCGCGCCGTGCCCCTGCCGATCATCGGCGTCGGGGGCGTGGCCGCGGCCGCCGACGCCCTCGAGTTCATCATCGCCGGCGCGCGCGCCGTGGCGATCGCCGCCGCGGCGATCGACCGACCCACCGTCGCCGAGGAAGTCACGGCCGGCATCGCCGACTACCTCCGGCGCCACGGCTACGCGTCCGTCACCGCGCTGGTCGGCACGCTCGACCTCCCGGCGTTCCCGCCCCGCCCCGCGTAGATCGCCCGGCCGGGGGTTGCGGCCGCTGGCGCGGGGTGGTATCATGGCCAAAACTTAGGACGTCATCCCACATAGTGAGATACGCCTCGCTACCGCGCACGCTCGACGGGACGTCGACGCTGACCAAGGGGCTGCGTCTGCTCGACGCCTTCTCATCCGAGCGACCCACGCTGGACCTGGGCGATCTGGTCCGGGCCACAGGGCTGCCCCGCGCCACGGCGCATCGGCTGCTCAGCGCGCTGCGCACGCTGGGCTATGTGCAGTACGATCCCGCTACCCGCCACTACCGCCTGGGCTACAAGCTGCTCGAGCGTGGGTACCTGGTCAGCGAGCAGATCGAGCTGCGCCGGGTCGCCAGGCCGCACATGGAACGGCTGCGCGACCTGACGCGGGAGACCGTCTCACTGCAGGTTGTGGACGGCGACGCCGGCGTCTACGTCGAGAAGCTGGAGCCCCTGGAAGGATTCCGGCTCTGGACGCGCGTGGGGATGCGCCGTCCGCTGTACGCCGGTTGCTCGATGAAGGTGCTCCTGGCGCACCTGCCCCCGGAGCGGATCGAGCAGATCGTGCGGCGCGGTCTGCCCCGGCTGACCCCGCTGACGATCGTCGACCCTGACGCCCTGCGCCGCGACCTGGCGGCGATCCGCGCCCAGGGGTACAGCGTCACCTTCGGCGAGTCCCACCAGGGTGTGCACGGCGTGGCCGCGCCGATCCGCGATCACACCGGCGGCGTCGTAGCCAGCCTGAGCGTGCTCGGGCCGGCGGCCCGCATCCCACGCTCCCGCGTACCGGCGCTCGTCCCCCAGGTCGTCGCCGCCGCCCGGGACATCTCGCGCGACCTGGGCTACGTCGGCCCGGCCGCGCCGCATCGCCAGGCCAGAGCCCCTGTCGGACGGCGATCGTGAACGCCATCGATCTGCACGCCCACCTCGTGCCCCGCGACGTCCTGCGGCGCTGGGGGATGATCCGCGACGCCGAGCGCGGCGAGACACAGAGCGGCGTGGCGATCCGGATCGGAGCGCAATGGCTCAAGGTCCCGGACGCTCTGCTGGATCCGGAGGCCCTCTTCCGGGGCGATGAGGCGGAGGGCATCGGCGCGCGGGTGGTCAGCCTGCCGCCGTTCCTGCTGCGGTACGATCTCCCCGAAGAGGACGGGGTGGCCTACAGCCGGGCGATGAACGAGGGGCTGGCTGCCCTGGCGGCCGGCAGCGGGGGGCGGGTGCAGGTGCTGGCCAGCGTCCCGCTGCAATCTCCTCGCGCCGCTGCCGACGAGCTGGCACGGGCCATGCAGGAGCTGGGCTGCGCCGGCGCGGAGATCGCCACCAACGTCGCCGGCCGCGCGGAGCTGGACGACCCCCGCCTGGAACCGTTCTGGCGATCCGCGGCGTCCCTGCGCGCCATCGTGCTGGTCCACCCCCACGACGTCGCGGGCGCCGGCCGGATGCACGCCTACCACCTGCGCAACCTCATCGGCAACCCGCTGGAGACGGCGCTCGCCGCGGCGCGGCTGCTCTTCAGCGGCGTCCTGGAGCGGCATCCCGACCTGCGCGTTGTGCTCTCACACGGCGGCGGCGCCCTGCCCTGGCTGGTGGGCCGTCTGGAGCGCGGGTTCCAGGTCCGTCCGGAGTGCCGCGACGGTGGAGAACGACCGGGGGTCCTCGCCCGCCGGTTCTACTACGACACCGTGGTGCACAACGCCGACGCGCTGCGGGCCCTCGTCGGCTGGATGGGTTCCTCCCAGGTGGTGCTGGGCACCGACTTCCCGTTCGACATGGGTGATCCGCGCGCCGTCCGCGCGGTGCAGGCCGCCGTGGAGGAGCGCGCCGCCCGGCGGGCGATCCTCGTCGACAACGCGCAGCGCCTGCTGGATCGCGGAGAACGACTGACGTCAGGCTGACCGCGGAGGGGCGGAGGCACGATGGCGGTGACGCAGTCCACGGCAACGATCTATCCGAAGTTCTCGCCGCAGGAATACGCCCGGCGCCACGCCCTGCTGCGGGGGGTGCTCGAGGCGAAGGGGTTGGACGGAGCGATCGTCTACGGCGGCTACAAGGAACTCTACCAGGCCAACGCCCGCTGGCTGACCGGGATGCGGGAGTCGATGCAGTTCTACGCCTTCTTCCCGCGCCGCGGCGCGCCCACCGCCTGGAACTCCCTCTACCCCCACCTGCACGCCGCCCGGCGCATGTCCGCGATCCCGGACACGCGGTGGGGCGGGGCGAGCATCGGCCACACCGTGGCCCAGCACATCCGCGCCCTGGGGCTGGACCGGGGCCGGCTGGGCCTGGTCGGCGTCCACTCCCGGCGCGGCATCACCCTGCCGATGGACCACTACCTCATCTGGCGCGAGGAGCTGCCGCACGTCGAGCTGGTCAACATCACCCAGGACGTCGAGGAGCTGCAGCAGGTGAAGAGCGCCGAGGAACTCGCCTTCTACAGCCGCGGCGCGGCGCTCACCGACGCTACGATGGCGCAGCTGATCCGGGCCGTGCGCCCCGGGGCGACCGAGGTCAGCCTCTACGGCCGCGTCCTCGCCGCGGCCTACGAGAGCGGCGGCGACGCGCTGGACGTGCTCCTGCTGGGCAGCACCTCGATGCAGGCCCCGGAGATGCCCTATCCCCGCCACGTGCCCAGTCAACGAGTGATCCGCAGCGGCGACGTCGTGTTGAACGAGATCTCCGTAGGGTACGGCGGCTGCTCGGGGCAGCTGATCGTGCCGATCAGCGTGGGCGCGCCGACCCCCGCCTACCAGGAGCTGTACCGCATCGCCCGGGAGACGTTCGAGCGTGTGCGCGCCGCGCTGCGCCCGGGGGCCACGCAGGACGACGTGCTGGAGGCGGCACGGCCCCTCACCGACGCGGGGCTGGTCGCCGAGGCGCCGATCATCCACGGCTGGCCGAATCCGCCGATGTTCCCGATCCTGCCGCTGGGCAAGCCGGCCGAGACGTACAGTCCGCAGCCGTTCACCCTGCGCGAGCACCAGCTGATCATGATCGAGCCGAACCCGACGACGCCGGATCTGCGCTCGGGCGTCTTCCTGGGTGCCCTGTGCGTCGTCACCCCCGAGGGCGGGCGCTGCCTGCAACAGCACCCGCTGGAGTTCGCCGTTGTCTGACAGGCAGGATCCTACTCCGAGGAGGTGGGAGCTCATGAAGCGCACGCGCATCGGGGGCAGCCTGCTGCTGGCGGTGGCAGCAGCGGCGCTGCTCGCCGGCGGGCCGACGTCTCCCGGCTGGGGCGCAGCGGCCAAGGACACCCTGGTCATCGCGCTGCCGATCGAGATTCCGTCCGCCGATACGCACCTCGCCATCGGGCTGCCAGCGATCGGCATGGTGGCGCAGATCTCTGACACGCTGGTCGTGCTGGATGAGCGCGGCCGCGTGAAACCCTGGCTGGCGGAGTCCTGGACGGAGGAGGACGGGGGCCGCTCGCTCGTGTTCAAGATCCGGGACAACGTGCGGATGCACGACGGCCGCACGCTCACCGCCGAGGACGTGGCCTTCAGCCTGGAGCGCTTCCGCAGGGTGGCGATCGGCCGTTCCGCCCTGGCCCCGGTGGAGAGCGTGACCGCACTGCCGGGCAACCGGGTGAAGGTTACGACGCGGGCGCCGTTCGCCCCGCTGCTGCGCACCTTCACCTACTCCTCGATCGGCATCTTCAGCAAGGCGGCGATCGAGCGCGCGGGGAGCGACCAGGAGTTCGCCAAGCACCCCATCGGCCCCGGTCCGTACCGCTTCGTCCGCCTGGTCCGCGGCGATCGGATGGAGCTGGAGGCCTTTCCGCAGTACTGGGCGGGCCGGCCCAAGATCCGCCGGATCGTCGTGCGCTACATCCCGGACATGAGCGCGCGGGTGGCTGCCCTGGAGTCGGGCGACGCGGATGTGATCCACGATTTCACGCCGCAGGACGCCGAACGCATCCGCGCTCATCCGCAACTGACGCTGATCAACCCGCCGTCGGCCGGGTTCATCCGCCTGAACCTGAACACCCAGCGGCCGCCCTTCAACGACGTCCGCGTGCGCCACGCCGTGGCCTACGCCATCGACCGCGACGCAATCACGAAGGAGATCTTCCGCGGCCTGGCCAAAGTGGCGCGCTCGCTCGTCCCGGCCAACGCCACGGGGTACGTCGAGATCTACGACGTCTACCGCTACAACCCCGATCGGGCGCGCCAGCTCCTGCGCGAGGCGGGGGTCCCCGACCTGACCTTCACGCTCAGCTACGGGGCCGGGCGCTACCTGATGGACAAGGAAGTGGTCGAAGCCGTGCAGGCGCAGCTCGCCCGGGTCGGCATCACGATGCGCATCAACCAGATGGAGTGGGGGCAGTACTCGGCGATGCTGCGCCTGCCGCTCGAGCGCAACCCCACCCAGATGAGCTTCACCTGGTGGCGCACCGTGAATGGAGACGCGGACAGCGCGATCGGCATCTACTCGCGCGCCGAGCTGCCGCCGCGCGGCAACAACGTGCCGTTCTACGTCTCGGAGGAGTTCGAGCGCGTCTACGCCGCGCAGCAGGTCGAGCCCGACCCGACGAAGCGCCGGGCCCTCATCCGGCAGCTGCAGCAGATCCTGATGCAGGATCTGCCCTCGATCCCGATGTACCAGCAGCCCATCTTCTGGGCGACGCGGACGAACGTGGTCGGTCTGGCGCCGAAGGTGACCTCGCTGAGCACGTTGTGGCCGCTCTACGACGTGGAGATCCGCTAGCGTGAACGCGCGGGGGCGGGGCGGATCCCGCCCCCGCCGGCGCGCCGGGAGAGGCCGATGAGGGCGTATCTGACCCGACGGCTGCTCATCGCCGTCCCCACCCTGCTTGCGGTGACGGTGCTGATCTTCGTCGCGATGCGGGTCATCCCCGGAGATCCCGCCGTGCTGCTGGCCGGGGATTTCGCCACCCCGGAGACGGTCGCCGCGCTGCGCGCCAAGTGGGGGTTGGACCGGCCGCTGCCGGTGCAGTACGTGGTCTTCTTCCGCAACCTCGTGCGGGGCGACCTCGGCGCCTCGATCGTCAGCGACCTGCCGGTGCTCGAGGAGATCGCGCAGCGCTTCCGCGTTACGCTTCTCCTGGCCCTGAGCGCGATGCTCGTCGCGCTGGCCATCGGCCTGACCGGGGGGATCGTTGCCGCGACCCGCGCCTACACCGTCTGGGATTACGCGAGCATGACTGCTGCGCTCGTCGGCGTCTCCACGCCGATCTTCTGGTCGGGGATGCTGCTGATCCTCGTCTTTGCCGTGCGTCTGGGCTGGCTGCCCAGCGGCGGCGCCGGCACCTGGCAGGGGTACGTGCTGCCGGCCTGCAGCCTGGGGTTCTTCGCCGCCGGCGTCATCGCGCGCCAGACGCGCTCCGCGATGCTCGACGTCCTGCGCCAGGACTACGTCCGCACGGCGCGGGCGAAGGGCGTCGCGGAGCCCCGCGTCAACGCCTACCACGCGCTGCGCAACGCGCTGATCCCCGTCGTCACGATCGTCGGGTTGGAGTTCGGCCGCATGCTTGGCGGCGCGGTGCTCACGGAGACCGTGTTCAGCCTGCCGGGGCTGGGCAGCTTCCTGATCATCTCCATCGGCAAGCGCGACTATCCGGTGGTGCAGGGCATCGTGCTGTGGATCGCCCTGGCCTTCGTCGTGATCAACATGCTCGTCGACATCCTCTACGCCGCGCTCGACCCCCGCATCCGCTATGCGTGAAGCGGCCGCCTCGTCCGTCGCGCTGCGCGCCGGAGCGCGGGACGGCCGCCGGCGGAGCACGGCGGCGCTGGCCTGGCGCCGCTTCCGCCGCCATCGCGCGGCGCAGCTGGGGCTGGGCGTGGTGCTGCTCTTCGCCCTTCTGGCCCTCGGCGCGTCGCTGATCGCGCCGTACAGTCCGACCGAGGCCGATCTCGCGCTGCGCCTGGCGCCTCCCTCCCGGGCGCACTGGTTGGGGATGGACCAGCAAGGCCGCGACCTGCTCTCCCGGATCATTCACGGCGGACGCACCTCGATGCTGATCGGCCTCATCGCCGTGGGCGTGGCGGCGGGGATCGGCGTCCCGCTCGGGGCGATCTCGGGCGCCCGCGGCGGCTGGCTGGGCCAGATCCTGATGGGGCTCGTGGATGTCTTCCTCTCCTTCCCGGCGATCCTCGTCGCCATCCTGGTCGTGGCCCTCGCCGGGCCGGGGCTGCGCAACGCGATGATCGCGATCGGCATCTCGCAGATGCCGGCCTACGCCCGGCTGATGCGGGCCGAGGTGATCCGCCTGCGCGCCGAGACCTTCGTCGAGGCGGCGCGGGCCCTCGGCCTGCCGGAGTGGCGCATCCTCTCGCGCCATATCCTGCCCAATGCCGCGGGACCGCTGATCATCCAGTCCACGCTCAACCTGGCCGGGGCGATCCTCTCCGCGGCGTACCTGGGATTCCTCGGCCTGGGCGCGCAGCCGCCGACGCCGGAGTGGGGAGCGATGCTCTCCGACGGGCGCACCTATCTGCGCACCGCGCCCCACGTCGCGATCTACCCGGGGCTGGCCGTGATGCTCGTCGTGCTGGGGTTCAACCTGTTCGGTGATGGCTTGCGAGACGCGCTCGACCCGCGCGCCACGCGGCGCTGAGCGGGCGGGCTGATGCACAAGGAGGCAGCGAGATGGCCTTGCCGCCTGAGGTAGAAGCCCAGATCGATCTGCGCCGCAGCGCGCTGGTGCTCATCGACATGCAGCGCCGGCACGTCGACCCCGAGGTCGGCTACCATCTCATCGACCCCTCCCGCGCGGCGGCGATCGTCGCCGCGGCGCGGCGGGCGCTCGAGGCCGCCCGGGCCGCCGATCTGCCCGTCGTTCACGTCGCCACCTGGGCGCGGCGCCCCTCGCCCTGGGGATTCGCCGATCAGGGCAACCCGTTCTTCGCCTACCAGACGGGGAAGATCATCCCCGGCCTCGGCCGGCCGCGGCAGAGCGGCAAGAACGTGGAAGGGTCGGTCTACGCCGAGATCCTCCCCGTGCTCGCGCCACAGCGGGACGAGCCGGTCGTGGTGAAGCGGCGTTACTCCGCGTTCTACGGCACCGATCTGGAGCTCGTCCTGCGCGGGCTGCGCGCCGAGACGCTCTTCATCCTCGGCGTCAACACGAACAACTGCGTCCTGGCGACGGTCTACGACGCCTTCAGCCGCGACCTAAGGATCGTCGTCCTGGCCGACGCCTGCGGCTCGATGAACGGCGAGGAGTACCACGCGGCGGCGCTGCGGCAGATCGAAGCGGCGTTGGGTTTCACGATGACCGTGGCGGCGTTCGAGGCGTTGCTCGCCCGCGTCAGCAGCGGGACGGTGGGCCGATGAGCGAAGCGCCGCCCACCGCTCTCGGGCCGCAGGAGCTGCGGCGGCTGGAAGCGGAGGCGATCGCCAGCGTCTCTGGCGCGCAACTGATGGCGTACACCCGCGGCGTGGCGCGCTGGGTGCGGCTGTCCGGCGAGATGGATGAACGGCGCGCCTTCGAATACGTCGAGGGCGTGTTGCGGGAGCTCGGGGTGCGCACCCGCCTCATCGAGCACGACGCGTTCATCAGCCTGCCGGGCCGGGCGCGCCTGGAGATCGTCGCCCCCCGGCGCGAAGAGCTGCCCTGCATCACGCACGCCTTCGCCGCGCCGACCGGGCCGCAAGGGATCGAAGGCGAGCTCGTGGACGTGGGCGCGGGGACGGCGGAGGCGTACGCGCGGGCGGCGGGGAAGATCGCCCTCCTCGAAGGACTGGGCATCGGCGGCCGGGTGCGCCGGGGCGAGGAGCACGGCGCGATCGCCCAGATCTTCATCCACGGAGAGTACGCGCACGAGACGAGCGTCTCGCCGCTGTGGGGCGCCCCCACGCCGGAGACGGCGCACCTGCTGCCGAAGACGCCGAGCTTCTCGGTGAACCGGGCCGTCGGGACGCGGCTGCGGGAGCTGTTGCGCGGCGGCGCGGTGCGTCTGCGGCTGTGGGGCGAGGTGACGACGGGCTGGCGCACCATCCCGCTGCTCGTCGGCGACCTGCCGGGCGAGCTCGAGCCCGACCGGTTCGTCCTGCTCTCCAGCCACCTCGATGCCTGGCACTACGGGGCGATGGACAACGGCTCGGCGAACGCCACGCTGCTGGAGGCGCTGCGCGTCCTGGCCGGCCGGATGCGGCGCCGCGGGCTGCGCGTGGCGTTCTGGTCCGGCCACTCGCACGGCCGCTTCGCGGGCTCCGCGTGGTACGCTGACCACTTCTGGTTCGATCTCTACCAGCACTGTGTGGCGCACGTGAACGCCGACTCCACCGGTGGGCGCGGAGCCACGGTCCTCGAGGAAGCGCCGGTGATGGCCGAGCTGCGCGCGCTGGCCGCGGAGTTCATCCGGACGATCGGCGGCCAGGAACTGCGCGGCAGGCGGATCGGCCGGTTCGCCGATCAGTCGTTCGTCGGCGTGGGCGTGCCGTCGATCTTCGGCACGTTCTCTGAGCAGGATGCCGCCGACCCGGAGAGCCGGCGCGGGCTGTCGTTCCTCAGCCATGGCGGAGGGCGGGCTGCGGGCCTGGGCTGGTGGTGGCACACGCCCGAGGACACCGTGGACAAGGTGGATGAGGCCTTCCTGGTGCGCGACACCCGGATCTACGTCGGCGTCATCTTCCGGCTGGTGAACGAGCCCATCCTGCCGCTGGACTATCGCGCCACGGCGCGGGAGTTCCGCGAGCAGCTGACGCACTATCAGGAGGCGGCGCGCGGCGCCCTCGACCTGGGCGCGGAGATCGCCGCGGCGGCGGCGCTGGAGGCCAGGACCGAACAGCTCGCCGCCCTGCTCGCGGATGAGACGGTCGCCGCCGATCCGCGGCGGCGGCGCGCGGTGAACGACACGCTGCTGCGCCTGGGCCGGCTGCTGGTGCCGGTCGGCTACACCATCGAGGGTCCGTTCGGTCAGGATCTGGGGGTGGCGCTGCCGGCGATCCCCGGCCTGGCCCGGGCCGAGGCGCTGGGCGCGATGGATCCGGCGTCGTCCGAGGCGCGGATGCTCTACACCGGGCTGCGCCGCCAGGCCAACCGCGTACGCTTCGCCCTGGAGGAGGCGGTGCGGGCGATCGAGGCGGTGCTCGCGGGAGGTTCGCACGATGGATGAGGGATCGTTGGAAGGACGCGTGGCCCTGGTCACCGGGGCCAGCCGGGGGATCGGCCGCGCCACGGCGCTGGCGCTGAGCGAGCGCGGCGTGCGTGTCGCCGCCGTGGCGCGCAGTGCGGCCGACCTGCAGGCGGTGGCGGCCGCCCGCGGCCAGGGCGAGATCCTGGCCGTCCCGGCCGACGTCAGCCGGGCCGACGACGTCCGCGAGGCCGTGCGCCGCGCGCGGGAAGCGTTCGGCGCTGTGGACATCCTGGTGAACAACGCGGGCATCGGGATCTACGCGCCGATCGAGCAGCTGCGCGAGGAGGACTGGGACGCGATGATGGCCGTCAACCTGAAGAGCGTCTTCCTCTGCTGCCAGGCCGTCCTGCCGCTGATGCGCGCCCGGCGCCGCGGGCACATCGTCAACATCGCCTCGATCCGGGCCTGGCAGGCCACTCCGCGCACCACCGGTTACGCCACGACGAAGTTCGGGCTGCTCGGCTTCTCCCAGGCGCTGGCCCAGGAGGTCATCGCCGACGGGATCCGCGTCTCGGTGATCAGCCCGGGCGGCACCCGCACCCACTTCGGCGGCACGACACCCGACCAGAAGCGCCCCGAGTTGCTCGCCCCGGAGGAGGTGGCCCGCGGCGTACTCTATGCCCTCAGCGCGCCGCCCGGCGCGGTGGTGACGCAGGTGATCGTCCTGCCGGCGACGATGATCGGCTCAGGCCCCTGACCGCTGCGCGCTCTCGTCCCGGCTCACCCCGCAGATGACAGCGGCGATCAGCGCGGCCCGCTGGGGGAGCGTGGCGAGATCGAGATACTCCGCCGCGCTGTGAAAGCCGCCGCCCACCGGGCCGAGGCCGTCGAGCACCGGCACGCCCAGCGCCGCGGCGAAGTTGCCGTCCGAGCCGCCGCCTGTCGCCGTTCCCGTGAGCGTCAACCCCATCGCCGCCGCCGCGTCAGCGGCCAGCGCGAACAGCCCCGCGGAGGCGCCCGCCTCCATCGGCGGACGGTTCAGGCCCCCCTCCAGCTCGGCTGAAGTGCCGGGGACGTGCATGGCTGCAGCGACGCGTTCCACCGCGGGCAGCACCGCCGCGCCATCCGCGGCGGAGAAGAAGCGCACGTCGATCTCGCCCACGGCCCGCTCCGGGATGACGTTGGAGCGCGTCCCGCCCTCGAGGACCACGGTGTTCACGCTGATGCCGCGCTGCCGGTCGTTCAGGGCGTCGAGGGCCAGGATCTTGTGGGCGAGGGCGACCATCGCGCTCGCGCCGTCCTCGGGGTTGACGCCGGCGTGCGCCGCCCGGCCGCGGACTCGCAGCGTGTAGCGCGCGATACCCTTGCGCGCCGTGACCACCGAGCCGTCCGGCCGGCCGGGCTCGGCCACCAGGCACACGTCGGCGGCACGCGCGGCGGCTTCGATCGCGGCGCGCGAGCCGGGGGAGCCGATCTCCTCGTCGGCGTTGTGGAGGACGGTGATCACGCCGAACGCCTGCTGATCCGTCTCCGCCAGGGCGCGCAGCGCCTCCCAGATCGCCACCACCCCGCCCTTCATATCCGCGACCCCGGGACCGTAGGCGCGGGTGCCCTCCACACGGAACGGCCGGCGGGCCGCCTCCCCCGGCTCGAAGACGGTGTCGAAGTGGCCGAGCAGGAGGATCCGCCGCCGGCCCGTGCCGCGCAGCCGCCCCAGGACGATCGGCGCGCCGCTGTCTCGACGCTCCACGGCCAGGCCCAGCGACCGCAGCTGCGCGGCGACCCATACCGCGGCCTCGGTCAACCCCTGGGGATTGTGTGAGCTCGTGTCCAGTTCGACGAGCGTGCGCAGCGTCTCGGTGGCCTCCCGCAGCCGGCGCGTGGTCGCCGCGAGCAGGGTGCGAGCTGTGGTGGCGGGATCGTCAGGCATGTCATCCTCCCGGTCAGGCGGACGGAGCCGCCGATGGGTTCCGCGGTCGCAGGGATCGGTCCTGTCCGGAATACGTGGCGCATGAGCGGAAGGAAGCCGCTGGTGGGCCGTGAGGGACTCGAACCCCCGACGCCCGGGTTAAAAGCCCGGCGCTCTGCCCGCTGAGCTAACGGCCCTGGGATGATTCTAGCAAATCCGCGGGGGGCCCCTCCGAGGGCGACGGCTCCGCGGTCCGGCGGAGCCACCGTCCCACGCGCGCCCCGGCCGCGGCGCCAGCGGCGGCCAGCGCGACGACGCCGGCGAGTTCCGCAGGCATGGGGGACCGCGTTCGCTCGAGCAGCGCCAGCCACACCGCGAGGCCGGCGACGTACGCCAGCCCCATCGCCGCGCCGCCGAGATGCGGCCGGGCCGCGGCGAGGGCAGCGCCGAGGATCGCGGGCAGCAGGGCGAACCCCAGGACCAGCGCTTCGAAGCCGAAGTTCGCCGCGGGGGCCGCGCGCACAGCGTAGCCGTAGGCTTCCGCGATGACGGGGGTGAGGATGAGGTGGAACGCCTGCTGGATCGCCCAGAAGACGGCGGTGGCCGCCGCCACGACGCGGAACCCGCCGCGGCCGAGCAGTGCCTCCGATCCGGCGGCGAGCGCGGGGAAGGTCAGGGCGGAGAGCATGGCGAGGAAATACGGCGTCGTCACACTGAAGAACGACAGGTCCCGCGCCCGCGGGTGGAGTCCCATCGTCGCGGCGGGGAGAAGCCCGAAGTACGCCGCGAGGGCGATCGCCGCGAGGAAGAACGCGGCCAGGGACCGGTACAGAGCGACGGATAGCACGTGGCGTCGCGCCGCGTTGATGAACGCCGCGGCCGCGCCGGCGCCGATGACGATCCCCGCGACCACCGCCAGGACGTGCGGCGGGCTCCAGATGGTCAGGTCCCCGATGGCCCGGTGCCAGAGCTCGTCGATGCCGATGGCAGCGCCCAGCAGGCCGGCGCCCGCGACGACGATCCCATAGACGCGCACCGCCGGTGAGGAGAGCGCCATCGCCGGCGGCTGGACGCGCGCCTGCAGGGCGTGGCGCAGCCCGCCGGTTGCGGCCAGGACGCCAGCCAGGGCGGTGCCCCCGATGATCAGCAGATGGGGCGGGATCCACAGCGAGTCGCGGCCGATCGAGACGTGCCAGTGCGCATCCCAGGCCGCGCCCAGGCCGAGCGCCGTCACGGCGCTGAGGATGCCGGACAGGATGACCCGCTCGGTGGCCTGCGCGAGCGGCAGGATCGTCTGGACATACAGCCCCGCGCGCGATAGGAGTCTCATCGAACCTCCGGCTGAGCCGGACGTTGTGCTATCCTCCCGCGCCAGGCCTGCCGCGGGGTCCGGCGCCTCGTTGGCATCATATCAAACCGCTACCCCGGCGGCGTTGGGGGTACACGTGGAAACAGCGCTCGGCTCGCGGCCGTCTCCTCCCGGACCGCTGGCCGGCGGCGCGGTCGGGCTGATAAGATATGTGGCCATGAAGATGTTGCGTGTCGGCATCCTCGGCCTGGGCACGGTCGGTGCGGAGGTGCTGCGGCTGCTCGCCGACGAGACGATCGCCCAGCGCGCCAACGTGCGCCTCACGCCGGTCGCCGCGGCGGTCGCTGATCCCGGCAAAGCGCGGCCCCCCCTGCCGCGCCTGCGGTTGACCGGCGAGGCGCGGCAGGTCGTCGAGGCGCCGGACGTCGATGTCGTCGTCGAGCTGATCGGCGGCCTGGAGCCCGCCCGCAGCCTTGTCCTGCGGGCGCTCGAGCTCGGCAAGCCGGTGGTCACCGCGAACAAGCAGCTGCTGGCCGAGCACGGGCCCGAGCTGTTCGAGCGGGCCGCGGCCCGCGGCGTGCCGCTGCGCTTCGAGGGAAGCGTGGGCGCGGGCATCCCGCTGATCGCCGCCATCCAGGAGTCGCTCGCCGCCGCGCGCATCCACGCCATCACCGGCATCCTGAACGGCACGACCAACTACATCCTGACGCGGATGGCCCTGGCGGGGTGGGGATTCGAGGAGGCCCTCGCCGAGGCCCAGCGGCGCGGCTTCGCCGAGGCACAGCCCAGCGACGATATCGACGGCCACGACGCCGCGGCGAAGCTGGCCATCCTCGCCTCCGCGGCCTTCGGCTGCCGCGTCACCGGGCGAGACGTCTACCGCGAGGGCATCGCCGGCATCACGCCGCGGGACATGGCCTACGCCCGGGAACTGGAGTACGCGATCAAGTTGCTGGCCATCGGTCGCCTGCGCGACGGCGACGTGGAAGTGCGCGTCCATCCTGCGCTCATTCCTCTGCACCATCCGCTGGCCCAGATCAACGACGAGTTCAACGCCCTGGAGGTGGAGGGCGACGGGCTGGGACCGGTGGTGTTCAGCGGGCGGGGCGCGGGCGGACCGCCCACCGCCGTCGCGGTGCTGGGCGACCTCATCGCCATCGCCCGCGCCGACGGTCGCGCGGGCGCCCCGGCGCCGCGCCCCCTGGCCGCCAGGCGCATCCGGCCGATGGAGGAGGTTGTGCTGCCCTTCTACCTCAACCTGCAGGTCACCGACCGGCCCGGCGTGTTCGCGCGGGTGGCGACCGTCTTCGGTGAGGAGCAGGTGAGCATCGCCTCCATCGTGCAGAAGAGCCGGGGCGAGGTGGCGGAGGTCATCTTCCTCACCCACGACGCGCCGGAGCGCGCCGTGCGGCGGGTCCTGGCGCGCCTGCGGGGGCTCGACGTGGTGAAGGCGGTGAGCAGCGTGATCCGCGTCGAAGCGACGCTCTGATCACCGCGCCGGGGGCTGGCGCGCGGCAGGCTGCCAGCCGCCGTACACTGCCCATCCGCCGTCCACCGGCACCGTGGCGCCCGTGATGTGCCGCGAAGAATCGGACAGCAGGAAGAGGACGACCGCCGCGACTTCCTCGGGCTCGGCCAGCCGCCCGAGGGGGGTCCGCTCGACCAGGTTGGATTCCTCCCGGGCCAGCAGGCCGGCCAGTTGCTCGGTCCGCACGTATCCTGGCGCCACCGCGTTGACGCGAATGCCGTAGGGTGCCCACTCCACAGCCAGGCTGCGGGAGAGCTGGCTGAGGGCGGCCTTCGAGGCGGCGTAGGCGGCACGGCCCGGGACGGCGGTAAGGGCGTGCAGGGAGGAGATGTTCACCACCGCGGGCGCCTGGGCAGCGCGCAGGTAGGGGAAGGCGGCGCAGCACGCGAAGAACGCCGCCCGCGCGTTGCTCTCGAATACCTCGTCCCAGTCTTCGGCAGTGAGCTGGGTAGAGGGCCGGACGATGGAGCGGCCGGCGTTGTTCACCAGCCCGTCGAGCCGGCCCCGCAGCGCGCCTGCCGCGTCGACCATCCGTCGCAGCGCGGTGAGATCCCGCAGATCGGCCCAGACCGCCGCCGCGCCGTTCCCCACCGCCGCGGCGGCAGATTCCGCCTCCTCGCGCCGCCGCGCGTGCACGATCACCGCGGCACCCGCGGCCGCGGCGGCGCGGGCCGTCGCCCAGCCGATGCCCCGGCGCGCGCCGGTGATCAGGATGACCCGCTCGCGCAGCTCCATGACCTCTCCCGCGGGCAGCCGATGCGGTTGACAGGCGACCAGGGGATGGCTATGATGGCCTCAACTGTTCCGATCACCTGAACAGTTCTCTGAACAGTTCTCTGGGAGGTCGTCATCCTTCCTGCTCCGCCGGTGAGGGTGCAGCGCGTCTCGGACGAGGTGGCCCGGCGCCTCGTGCAGCAGATCCGCAGCGGAGCGTTCGAGCGCCAGCGCCGGCTGCCTTCCGAGCGAAGCCTGGCGCGGTCCTTCGGGGTTAGCCTGACGTCGCTGCGCGAGGCTCTGCGCAGTCTCGAGGCGATGGGGCTGGTCTCCGTCCAGCACGGCCGCGGCGTGTTCCTGCGGCAGGCCCAAGCGGGGGACGGCGTCTGGCACCGCTGGATGACCTGGATCGTCGAGCACGGACCCTCGTTGCTTGAGCTGCTTGAAGTGCGCGCGGCGATCGAAACGAAGTCTGCCGACCTGGCCGCCCGGCACGCCACCCCGCAGCACTGCGCGCGCCTGGAAGAGCTCCTCGCCCAGGCGGACCGTCTGGTCGAGACCCCCGGGCTGAACAGCGCTGCCCTGCACGCCGCCTACGTGCAACTCGATCTGGAGTTCCACCGCGCCATCGCCGACGCCGCTGGGAACGGCGTGCTGCGGCAGCTCGTGGACAGCCTGGGGTCGGCGCTGCGCGGCAGTCGCGAGGCCACGGTGGCACTACCGGGGCGGATCCGGCGCTCGACGCGGGAACATCGACGGATCGCCGCGGCCATCCGGCGGC
>DATLZI010000058.1:0-8232 GCA_035574075.1 bacterium
GTGTCGGTGGAGCAGGCGCGGGCCATCGCCGCCGCGTTGCCGCCCTTCGTCACCAAGGTCGGGGTGTTCGTCGATGAGGATCCCCGCCGTATCCGCGCCATCGCGGACGCGGTGCGTCTCGACGCCGTGCAGCTCCACGGCGCTGAGCCCCCCGCCGCGGCGGCCGCCGTCGGGCTGCCGGTGATCAAGGCCGTGCGGATGCAGAGCGCGGCGTCGGTCGACGGCCTGCGCGCCTACCGCGTCGCCGCCTTCCTGCTGGACAGCTTCGAGCCCGACCTGGCCGGCGGCACGGGGAAGCCGTTCGACTGGGCGCTGGCCGCCGCGCTGGCCGCCCCCGCCCCGATCATCCTGGCCGGCGGGCTGACGGCGGAGAATGTGGAGCAGGCCCTGGAGGTCGTCCGACCCTACGGCGTGGACGTGAGCAGCGGAGTGGAGACCGACGGACGCAAGGATCCGCTGAAGATCCGGGCGTTCATCAGGCGCGTCCGCCTGTGGGAGCGCGCGCGATGAGCGGTCGCTTCGGCCGGTACGGCGGCCGGTTCGTTCCGGAGACGCTGATCCCCGCGCTGGAGGAGCTGGAGGCGGCGTACACCGCGGCCGCCCGGGATGAGACGTTCCAGCAGGAGCTGGAGCGCTACCTCCGCTCGTACTGCGGGCGGCCCACCCCGCTGTACCGCGCGGAACGCCTGAGCGAGCGGCTCGGCGGCCCGCGCATCTACCTCAAGCGCGAGGACCTCCTGCACACGGGCGCGCACAAGATCAACAACACGATGGGCCAGGTGCTGCTGGCCCGGCGGATGGGCAAGCGAAGGATCATCGCCGAGACCGGCGCGGGGCAGCACGGCGTGGCCACGGCCACCGCCGCGGCGATGTTCGGGCTGACCTGCGAGGTCTACATGGGCGCCGAGGACATGGCGCGCCAGGAGCTCAACGTCTACCGGATGCGGTTGCTCGGAGCCCGGGTGATCGCCGTGGAGAGCGGCACGCGCACCTTGAAGGACGCGATCAACGAGGCCCTGCGGGACTGGGTGACCAACGTGCACTCCACCTTCTACGTCATCGGCTCGGTGGTCGGTCCGCACCCCTACCCGACGATGGTGCGCGACTTCCAGTCGGTGATCGGCCGCGAGGCGCGGGAGCAGATCCTGCGGGACACCGGACGCCTCCCGGACGCGCTCGTGGCTTGCGTGGGCGGGGGGAGCAACGCGATGGGGCTGTTCCACCCCTTCCGCGACGACCCGCAGGTCAGGATGATCGGCGTGGAGGCCGGCGGGATGGGCATCCCCACCGAGCATCACGCCGCCTCGCTCGTCGCCGGCACCCCCGGCGTCCTGCACGGCGCGTACACCTACCTCCTGCAGGACGCGGACGGCCAGATCCGCGGGACGCACTCGGTCTCGGCAGGGCTCGACTATCCGGGGGTGGGCCCGGAGCACAGCTTCTTCAAAGACAGCGGGCGCGCGACCTACGTCGCCGTGACCGACGACGAGGCGCTGGAGGGGTTCCGGCTCCTGGCGCGCACGGAAGGGATCATCCCCGCTCTCGAGCCGGCCCACGCCGTGGCCTACCTGCGCACGCTGGCCCGCACGATGCGCCGCGATCAGACGGTGATCGTCGGGCTCTCGGGGCGCGGGGACAAGGACGTCCAGCACGTCGCGCGGCTGGAGCAGGGATGAGCCGCGTCGCCGCCGTCTTCGAGCGCCTGCGCACGCCGCGCCGCCCCGCCTTCATGCCGTTCATCGTGGCCGGCGACCCTGACCTCGCCACGACGGCGCGGGTCGTGGAGACCCTGGCGGAGGCCGGCGCCGACCTGCTCGAGCTGGGCGTGCCGTTCTCCGATCCCGTCGCCGACGGCCCCACGAACCAGCGCGCCTACCAGCGGGCGATCGCCGGGGGCGCGACCCTGCCCCGGATCCTGGAGTTCGTCGCCGGGCTGCGCGGGCGGATCGCGCTGCCGATCGTCCTCTTGTCTTACTACAACCCGCTCCTCCGGTACGGACTCGACCGCTTCGCCGCCGACGCTGCGCGCGCCGGCGTGGACGGCATCGTCGTGCCGGATCTCCCTCCCGACGAGGGCGACGCCCTGATCGCCGCCGCCCGACCGGCGGCGCTGGACACGATCTTCATGGTGGCTCCGACGAGCACCGACGCCCGCATCCGGCTCGTCGCCCAGCGCGCCACGGGGTTCATCTACGGCGTCTCGCTCACCGGCGTGACCGGCGCGCGGGACCGCCTCGCCGCAGACCTGGGCGGCCTGGTCGGGCGGATCCGGGCCTGCACGGCGCTGCCCATCTGCGTGGGGTTCGGCGTCTCCACCCCGGAGCAAGCCCGGGAGGTGGGGCGCCTCGCCGACGGCGTCATCGTGGGCAGCGCCATCGTCGATCTGCTGCAGCGCGCCGACGGCCTGGCCCGGCTGCGGGAGCTGGCCACGGCGCTGCGCGAGGCCCTGCCCTGATCTCGTATCGCACGCTGTGCTTCCTGACGCGCGGCCGCCGGGTGCTGCTGTTGCGGCGGCGGCGGTCCCCCAACGCCGGGATGTGGAACGGCCTGGGCGGCAAGCTCGAGGCCGGCGAGGATCCCTTCGCCGCCTGCGTCCGGGAGGTGCGGGAGGAGACCGGCCTGACGATCGCCGCGCCTGTTCTCCGCGCCCTGCTCATCGTGGGCGTGCGGGACACGGGCGCGCTGTGGATCATCTACGTCTTCACCGCGCCCGCGCCCGACGGCGCGCTGGTGCCCTCCGCCGAAGGGCAGCTGCGCTGGGTGGACGCCGCGCAGATCGCCTCCCTGCGCACGCCGGCCGACCTGCCGGTCATCCTCCCCCGCATCCTCGACGGAGACGGGGTCGTCGTGGCGCGTATCGAGTACGCGACCGAAGACGCCGCCGCGCCGTTGCGCCTCGACCTTCTCGGTCCCTAGCGGCCTGCGCCCCGCGGCTCCACGCCCCCCGCCTGCAGGGCGTATAATGAGGCCGTTGTGGCCGTCGTCATCGTCGCCGACCTGATCATCCTCCTCCTCGTTCTGCTCCTCCCTCTCCTCTCGCACGCCGTCGAGCAGAACCTCGAAGCCTTCCTGTTCGCGATGGGTCTGGCCTCCGCGCTGGCCGCCGGCGTGTTGGACGGCCAGCTGATCCGGGATAGTCTGGTCCATCCCATCCCGATCACTGTCGCCGTGCTCATCTCCGGATTGCTGTTCATGCGCCTGCGATCGGCGATCGGGGACGTGCTGGTCCGGCTGCGCACGGCGCTCTCCCTGCGCCTGGTGGTCATCGTCCTGGTCACCACGCTGGCCTTGCTGAGCAGCGTGATCACGGTGATCATCGCATCTCTGATCCTCGTCGAGCTGATCGGCACGATGCGCTTCCGGGCGGAGGATGAAACGCGCCTGGTGGTCATCGCCTGCATGGCGATCGGCCTGGGCGCCGCGCTCACCCCGATCGGGGAGCCGCTGGCCACCATCGCCACGGCGAAGCTGCGGCAGGACTTCTGGTTCCTGCTGCGCCTGCTCGGACCGTGGGTGATCCCCGGGATCGTGCTCGTGGGCGTGTGGGCCGGCTTCCAGCCGCTGCGCTACCGGGGCGAGGAGCTGGCGCAGGCCGGGGGACGGGAAACCTTCCGCGGCGCGGTGCTCCGCGCCGCGCGGGTCTACCTCTTCGTCATGGCGCTGACCCTGCTCGGCGAGGGCTTCCGGCCCCTGATCGATCGGTTCGTGATCCACCTGGACGCCCGGCTGCTCTACTGGATCAACATGGTCTCGGCGGTCCTGGACAACGCGACCCTGACTGCCGCGGAGATCAGCCCGCGGATGTCTCCCGCGCAGGTGCGGGCCGTGCTGATGGGCCTGTTGATCAGCGGCGGGATGCTGATCCCCGGGAACATCCCCAACATCATCGCCGCCGGCAAGCTGAAGATCTCCAGCCGGGCCTGGGCGGTCCATGGCGTGCCCCTGGGGCTCGGGCTGCTGGTGCTCTACTTCGCCGCGCTCTTCCTGATCTGAGGTCGGCCCGCTATCCTGGAGACATGCGCGTTGAGCATGTCGAGCTGCTGCAGTTCCTGCTCCTGCTGGCCCTGATCATCACCGCCGCCAAGGCGGGCGGGTGGGTCAGCCTGCGCGCCGGCCAACCCGCCGTGCTCGGCGAGATCCTCGCCGGGGTGGTCCTGGGACCGTCGCTGCTGGACGTGCTGGGCCGGCCGTTCGCTCCCCAGGGCCTGGGGCCCGTGGTCGCCCACTTCGCCAACCTGGGCGTGATCTTCCTGATGTTCATCGCCGGGGTGGAGACCGATCTCGGGCAGATGCGGCGCGTCGGCCGGGCGGCCGCGCTCGCCGGCACCGCGGGGGTCTTCCTGCCGCTGCTCTTCGGGGCCGCGGTGGCGCTGCCCTTCGGCGCCCCGCCGGTGCAGGCGCTCTTCATCGGCGTGGTGCTGACCGCGACCTCGGTCAGCATCACCGTGCAGACGCTCATCGAGCTGGGCCGGCTGGAGTCGAAGGAAGGGGTCACCCTGCTGGCCGCGGCGGTGATCGATGACGTCATCGCGATCGTCGTGCTCTCCGTCTTCGTCGCCCTGACCGCGGGGAGCGGGGGCGGCCTGGGCGCCGTGGGGCTGGTCGTCTTCCGCATGGCGGCCTTCTTCGTCCTCGCCCTGCTCGGCGGGCGCTGGATCGTCGCCCGCGTCGTGCCGCGCGCGCGCCGGCTGCCCGTGAGCGAGGGATTGCTCGCCGCGGTCATTGTGCTGACGCTGCTGCTGGCCTGGGCCGCGGAGGCGTTCGGCCAGGTGGCCGCGATCACCGGGGCGTACATCGCCGGCGCGCTGGTGGCGGCGGTGGGCGTCCGCGAGGAGATCGAACACCGGCTGCGGGCGTTCACCTACGCGGTGCTCGTGCCGGTCTTCTTCATCAGCATCGGGTTGCAGACGAACGCCCGGTTGCTCGCCGCCGGAGACATCCCGTTCGCCCTGCTGATCATCATCGCCGCGGTGCTGGGCAAGATCCTGGGCAGCGGCGGCGGCGCGCTGCTCGGCGGCTTCTCTCGGGCCGAGGCCCTCCGCGTCGGCGTGGGCATGGTCAGCCGTGGCGAGGTCGGCCTGATCATCGCCGGAATCGGCCTCCAGAGCGGGCTCCTCGCCGAGCGGGGGTTCGCCGTGATGGTGATCATGGTGCTCGCCACCACCCTGCTCACCCCCCTCCTGCTGCGCGCGGCCTTCCCGGCGCGGCGTCCCCTCACGGAAGCCGAGGCGCTGGCGCAGGTCATGGGCGACGACGGCGGATGACCGAGCCCCTCTTCGTCCGCGACCTGGCCCTGGTCTGCGTCGCCGCTCTGGCCGGCGGCGCCCTGGCGCAGGCGCTGCGCCAGCCGCTCTTCGTCGGCTACCTCGTCGCCGGGCTGTTCATCAGCCCGTTCACGCCCGGTCCGGCGGTGCAGGACCAGCGCAGCTTCGAGCTGTTCGCGCAGATCGGCGTCGTCCTGCTGATGTTCGGGATCGGCATCGAGTTCTCGCTGCGGGAGATCACCCGGCGCGGCGCCCCCGCGGTCCTCGGCGCGCCGGCGACGATGGTCCTCACGGTCGGGCTGGCCGCCGCGGTGGGGGCGCTGCTGCGATGGCCCCCGGCGCAGGCCGTCGCGGTCGGGGTGGTCATTTCGGTGGCCAGCACGACCGTCGTCGCCAAACTGCTCACCGAGCGGGGCGAGGTGCAGGCCCCGCACGCGCGGCTGGCCGTGGCCACCCTCCTCGCCGAGGACATCGCGGTCGTCGGCCTCATCGTTCTGCTGCCGACGCTGGGGGACAGCACGGCCGACCGGCTGCGCGGTCTGGCCGGCGCGCTGCTCCGCGCCGCCCTCGTCCTTGGGCCGTTCTTCTATCTCGCCAACCGTCTCGTCCCCGCGGCGCTGGGCCGCGTGGCCCGGCGCCGGAACACCGAGCTGTTCGTGCTGACGGCGATGGCCATCGGGGTCGGCACGGCGGCGCTCTCCGGGGCGCTGGGGCTTTCCCTGGCGTTGGGTGCCTTTCTCGGCGGTCTGGTCATCGGCGAGTCAGAGTTCACGCACGAGATCCTGACGCGCATCCTGCCATTGCGCGATGTCTTCGGTGCGCTCTTCTTCGTCTCGATGGGTACCCTGATCCACCCCGCGGCGCTGGCCGGCAATCTGACGCTCCTCGCCGTGTTCCTGGCCCTGATCATCCCGGGGAAGTTCCTCCTGCGCCTGTTCGTCCTGCGCGCCTTCCGCTACCCCTGGGCCACGGCCGCGCTGGTCAGCGTGCACCTGGCCCAGACGGGCGAGTTCTCCTTCGTCCTGGCGCAGGTGGCGCGCGGCGCGGGGCTGCTGGGCGAGACCGCGTACCAGGCGCTGCTGGCCGCGTCCCTGATCTCCATCCTCATCACCGCGGTACTGTCCGAGCTGGCGCACCGCGGGATCGAGGAGCCGGTACCGCACCGCGCCTCTGGGCTGGAGCAGCTCGGCGAGTCGTCTCGCCGGGTTCTGATCTGCGGCTTCGGCCGGGTCGGAGGAACGATCGGCGAGGCCCTGGAAGCGTTCCGCATCCCGTACACCGTGGTTGATCTGGATCTTGAGGTCGTCGAGGCCCTCCGTCAGCGTGGCATTCCCGCGGTCTACGGCGACGCCGCCGGCGAGCCGGTGCTGCGCGCGGCCGGCGCGGCGCAGGCCGCCCTGGCCGTGGTGGCCACACCGGACTTCGAGCGCACGCGCCTCGCCGTGCGCCGCCTGCGCCGCCTCAACCCCCCGATGCCGATCCTGGCCCGGGCCACTCATCCGACGCAGCGCCGCGCCCTGCGGGAAGCGGGAGCGACAGAGGTCATCCAGCCGGAGTTCGAAGCGGCGCAGACGCTGCTCCGCCACGGCCTCGAACGGCTGGGCATCCCCCACGAGCAGGTGAAGGCGTACATGGAGCAGCAGCGCGCCGCGGAGTTCGCCGCCGATCGCGGGGAGCCGCAGCTGCCGTTCGATGGGCTGCTGGCGACGCGCGTGGTCCGGATCGGGCCGGGGTTCTGCGTGGACTGCACGCTGCGCCGGGCCCGCATCCGGGAGCGCACCGGCGTCTCGGTGCTGGCCGTGCGGCGGGCCGACGGCTCCGCTGTCGTCAACCCCGGGCCGGATGTGATGCTGCGCCTGGGCGACGAGGTGACGGTGATCGGCCTGCCCGACCAGATCGCCCTCTTCGAGCGGCTGAATGGAGAGACCGGCGATGGGCATGGATGAGGCTATCTTCGTCGTCCCGCGGCGGGCGCTGCTGCCGGCGCCGGTGCACGGTTTCACCACCGCGGGGGCGGCGGGATACCTGCGCCGCATCCGCCGCCACGGCTTCTTCCGCCGGCGCGGCGACGTGGAGCAGGACCCGTCGCTGAAGCAGATCATCCCCTACCTCGTCGTCCGCCACCGCGACCGGCTGTTCCTGGTCCGGCGCACGGCGGCGGGGGGCGAGGCGCGCCTGCACGGGAAGGTCAGCATCGGCGTCGGCGGCCACATCAACCGCGCCGACGTCGCCGGCGCAGACGATGTCGTCGCCGCCGCGCTGCGGCGCGAGCTGGCGGAAGAGCTGGTCATCGAGGCTCCCTGGCAGGCGCGGTACGTCGGCGTGCTGAACGACGACACCAATCCGGTGGGCCAGGTGCACTTCGGGCTCGTGCACATCGTGGAGGTGGCCGCGCCGGCGATCAGCGTCCGCGAGACGGACACCCTGACCGGGGAACTGGCCGCCGCCGCCGAGGTGCGCGCCCGCTACGGGCAGATGGAGACATGGTCGCAGCTGATCCTCGACGCCGCCGATCCTCTTCGGCTGTAGCGCGCCGCCGTCCGGCCAGCGCGGTCCTGCGCGCGCCGGCGCCGTACGACCTGCGGCGCACCCTTTCCTGCGGGCAGGCGTTCGGCTGGCGCATCGACGGCCGCCGGGTCCGCGGCGTCTTCGCCGGCCGCCGCGTCGCGCTGGAGCAGCGCGGCGAGGAGATCCTCGTGGAGGGGGTGGACGATGACGTCACCCTCCGCCGCTTGCGGCACTACCTGCAGGTGGACGCGCCGCTCGCCGAGATCGAGGCCGCCCTGCGGCGCGACCGGGTCCTGCGCCGCATCCTGCCGCGCACCAGCGGCATCGCCATCCTGCGGCAGGATCCGTGGGAGTGCCTGATCGCCTTCATCATCTCCGCCTTCAATAACATCCCGAAGATCGAGCTGACGCTGGCCAGGCTCAGCGCCCGCTTCGGCGCGCCCGGCGCGCGCGGCGCCCG
>DATLZI010000059.1:0-14938 GCA_035574075.1 bacterium
CCGCCGCTACAGCCTGGCCGACTACCTCGCCACGGTGCTGACCTTCCTGGGGATCAGCCTGCCGACGTTCTTCCTTGGCCTGGCAGGGATCTACATCTTCGCGCTGCGGCTGCGCTGGCTGCCGGTGGGCGGAACGATGACCCTCGGCGGCGACGGCGGTGTCCTGGACGGCCTGCTGCACCTCATCCTGCCCGCGAGCGTGCTGGCCGTGGCGGGGGCGGGAGCCGTCACCCGCTACGTGCGCTCCAGCATGCTCGAGGTGCTCGGGCAGGACTACGTCCGCACGGCGCGGGCCAAGGGTCTCGCCGAGCTCCTCGTCCTCCGCCGTCATGCCCTGCGCAACGCGCTCATCCCGGTGATCACCATCGCCGGGCTGCAGGTGCCGGCCTTGCTGGCCGGCGCGGTGATCACCGAGCAGGTCTTCGAGTGGCCCGGCATGGGGCGCCTGACCATCGAAGCGATCAACCAGCGGGATTACCCGGTGATGATGGCGATCACGCTGATCACGGCGCTGCTCGTCGCCGTGGGGAACCTCCTCGCCGACGTGGCCTACGCCGCGGTGGATCCCCGGATCCACTACGGGTGACGGTGAGCGACGCCGCCTCCGTGTCCCGTGCGATCGCCGCCGGCCGACCCCCCCGGGCGGCGTCCTTCTGGGGGCTCGCCGCCAGCCGCTTCCTGCGCCACCGCCTGGCCACCCTCGGCCTGGGGGTCATCGTCGTGACCGGCGCCCTGGCCGTCGGCGCGCCCTGGATCGCGCCGCATCCCCCCAGCGCGATCGACCCCGTGGCCTTCCAGGCCGCGCCCTCGCCGTCCCACCCGCTGGGCACGGACAGCGTCGGCCGCGACGTGCTCAGCCGGCTGATCTACGCCGGACGGGTCTCGCTCACCGTCGGCATCCTGGCCGTGGGGATGTACGTGGCCATCGGCACCGCGGTCGGCGCGGCCGCCGGCTACTACGGCGGCGTCCTGGACCTGGCGCTCAGCCGGCTCATGGACGTGATGCTCTCTTTCCCGCCGTTGATCATCATCCTGTTCGCCGTGAGCGTCTTCGGCCGTCCCAGCATCTGGAACGTGATCGTCGTGCTGGGACTGTTGGGCTGGCCCGCCCTGGCGCGGCTCGTGCGCGGCCAGGTCCTCGCCCTGCGCGACCAGGAGTTCGTGCTCGCCGCGCGGGCCACCGGCGCCTCCGACGCGCGGGTGGTCGTCCGCCACATCCTGCCCAATGCCCTGGCCCCGGTTCTGGTGGCGGCCACCTTCGGCATGGCCAACGCCATCCTGGTCGAGGCGGCGCTGTCGTTCCTCGGCATGGGCGTGCAGCCCCCCACGCCCTCGTGGGGGAACATGCTCACCGATGCGCAGTCCCTCACGGTGCTGGAGCGCATGCCCTGGCTGTGGGTGCCGCCGGGGGCGATGATCCTCATCTCGGTGCTGTCCATCAACTTCATGGGCGACGGCCTGCGGGACGCGCTGGATCCCAGCCTGCGCCTGTGAGCGGCAAGGCCACGACAGGGGAGGTGCGGTGATGAGCGGACGGATCTGGCAGGCGGTGGGCGCCGTGGCGCTGGCCGCGGCCCTGCTCCTGCCCGCAGGAGCGCTCGGGGCGCCGAAGTCGGAGCTGGTGGTGGTGGCCGGGATGTGGAGCCCGCCCAACAACTTCAGCCCGATCAACACCGACAGTTCGTACGGCTACTACGCCGTGCGGTTCATGTTCCAGGGCATGCTCGAGGCGCGGCTGGAGAACAACCAGATGCGCTTCTTCCCCGCCCTGGCCAGCCGCTGGGAGGTCGGCGAGGATCGCCAGACCTTCCGCTTCACGATCCATCCCCGCGCCAGCTGGCACGACGGCCGGCCTGTCACGGCGGAGGACGTGCAGTTCACGCTGCTCACGATCAGCGATCCCAAGACGCAGACCAACCGCGGCGCGGAGATCGCCACCCTGGCCGGCCTGAGCGCCGGGGGCAAACGGGTGGAGGGGCAGAGCCTGGGCTTGCGCATCCTCGGTCCGAAGACGTTCGAGGTCCGGACGAAGGTGCCGGTCGATCCGCAGATGTTCCTGGAGCGATTCGGCAGCAACGTCTACATCATCCCCAAGCACATCCTGGGCGGGGTGGCCCCTGAGGAGCTGGCCCGGCATCCCTTCTTCCTGGCGCCCACCGTGGGCAACGGGCCGTTCAAGTTCGTGCAGTACAAGACCGACCAGTTCGTGGAGTACGTCGCCAACGACAGCTACCATCTGGGCGCGCCGAAGGTGCGGCGGGTCTTCATCCGCATCATCCCGCCGACGACGATGCTCGCCCAGCTCGAGCGCCAGGATCTCGACGTCAGCGCCGGCTTCGGCATCGGCGAGATCCTCATCGAGGACTGGGAGCGGGTCAAGGCGATGCCGCACATCCGCGCGGTCAGCATCCGCGCCCCGGGCTACCAGTTCATGGCGTTCAACTTCACGCGCAGCTACCTGACCGACAAGCGGGTGCGGCGCGCCTTCGCCCACGCCATCAACCGCCCGCTGATCGTCAACCAGCTGCTGAAGGGCGAGGCGGAGATCGCCGAGGGGCCGATCCCGCCGGCCAACCCGTACTTCAACAAGAACGTGCGGCCCTGGGCCTATGATCCGGCGCGGGCGCGAGCCCTGCTGCAGGAGGCGGGGTGGGATCCGAACCGCACGATCGTCCTGCGGGTGCCGATCGGCAACGTCCTGCGCGAGCGAACCGGCGACATCATCCGCGAGAACCTCGCCGCGGTGGGGATCAAGGCGGAGATCCAGAAGTCCGACTTCCCGACCCACCTCGCCGCGCTGTACGGGAAGAACTACGATCTCGCCCTCGTCGGCTGGGCTGGTCCCACCGACCCCGATGTCAGCTCCCAGTTCCGCTCCGGCGGCCAGTACAACTTCACGCACCATGTCATCCCGGCGATGGACCAGCTCCTGGACGACGGCGTGAAGAACGCCGATCCGGCGAAGCGGCGGGAGATCTACAACCGGTTCCAGGAGATGTTCGCCGATGAGCTGCCCTACGTCGTGCTGTACTACCCGAACGGGCGCACAGCGATCGCCCGCCGGATGAGCAACGTGCTCTACGACGTGGCCGGCCTGTACGACTTCCAGACCTACACGTGGGTCGCCGGGACGCAGTGAGATCGTGCCCGGGAGGAGGGGCCGTCAATTGGGCGAGGGGTTGGCCGCATGAAGGCCGTGGTGATCCGCGAGCACGGACCCGTCGATACCCTGCGATTGGAGGAGGTCCCGCGGCCCGAGCCGGGCGTCGGTGAGGTGCTCCTCCGCGTCCGCGCCGTGGCGCTGAACAACATGGACATCTGGGCGCGCAGCGGCCCGCCCGGGGGCAAGCCCGTCTTCCCCTGGGGACGCATGACACTGCCGATGATCACCGGCGGGGACGTGGCCGGGGTGGTGGAGGCGCTGGGACCGGGCGCCGGCGGGCTGGCGCCCGGCGACCGCGTGGTCGTGAACCCCATTCTCTCCTGCGGGCGGTGCGAACGCTGCCTGGCCGGCGAGCAGTCGATGTGCCCGGACTACCGCATCTTCGGCGAGCACCGTCCGGGGGGGATGGCCGAGTACACCACCGCGCCCGCGGCGAACCTCCTGCGCCTCCCCGACGGCCTGCCCTTCGAGGTGGCCGCGGCGGCGCCGGCCTGCTACACCACTGCCTGGCGCGGGCTGATCACCGTCGGCCGCCTGCGGGCCGGGGAAGATCTGCTGGTCGTCGGCGCCTCGGGCGGGGTGGGCACCGCGGCGATGACCATCGGCCGGTTCGCCGGGGCGCGGGTGCTGGCGCTCGTCGGCAGCCGCGAGAAGGCGGAGAAGGCGGCCGCGCTGGGCGCGCTGCCCATCGTCCGGTCGGAACACCCCGCCTTCAGCGAGCGCGTGCGGGAGCTCACCGGCGGCGGGGTGCACCTTGTCTCCGACCCCGTGGGCGCGGCGACCTGGCCGGAGTCCATCCGCAGCCTGCGCCCCGGCGGGCGGATGGTGATCTGCGGTGCCAGCGGCGGCAACCGCCCCGACTTCGACATCCGCGAAGTCTATCAGCGCCACCGCCAGATCCTCGGCGCGCCGATGGGCAACGTCACCGATTTCCGGACCGTGATGGACCTCGTCGTCCGCGGCGCCATCCGCCCGGTGATCCACGCCGTGCTGCCGCTGAGTGAGATCCGCGAAGCGCACCGCATCTTCGAGGCGCGGGAGCACTTCGGGAAGATCGTCCTGGTGCCCTAGGTGCGGGCGCCCGGCCACCACAGGTAGCGCCGCAGGTCCACGCGGCCGTCCGGTCCCAGGCGCACGCCGTCGCGCCGCAGCGCGCGGCGGTGTCCCTCCCGCCCGCCGGTGAACCCCCGGGCCAGCCCGCCCTCGCGGTTCACGACCCGCTGCCAGGGGATGCCCGCGCCGCCGGCGTGCGCGATCCACCCCACCTCGCGCGCCCCGTGGGGCTTGCCGGCGAGCAGGGCGACCTGGCCGTAGGTCACGACCCGCCCGCGCGGCACGGCCCGCACGATGGCCAGGACGCGCTGGCGGAACGAAGGTCCCCCGTCCATGCCGGTCTACGGCCGCATCACGACGCGCGCCGGGAGCAGCTCGACGAGGCGGCCCAGGCTCTCGACCCGCGGCGTGAAATCGGGGTGGTCGTCGAAGCGATCGAGCAGGACGCCGCGGACGCCGATCTTCGCCGCCGCCGCCACGTCGCGCTCGATGTCGTCGCCCACGCTGATCGCCTCGGCCGGCGCGGCGCCGCAGCGCGCGAGGGCGATCTCGAAGAGGCGCGGGTCGGGCTTCGCCACGCCTTCCACCGAGGACGTGACCACCGCTGTGAAGTGGGAGCGCAATCCGAGGCGCTCCAGGATCTGCTCGAGGGAGGGCTCCCAGTTCGAGACCACGGCCAGACGGTAGCCGCGCCGGCGCAGCTGGCGCAGCGCGGGGCGCACGTCGCGGAACACCTTCATCAGCTTCCAGCTCTCCGTGAACCACTGCCCGAGCGGCAGGGCCAGGTCGCGCCGGCGGGGGAGCAGGATGTCCAGCATCTCGCCGGCCACCTCCAGCCACATCCGGCGTTCCTCTTCGAGCGTGCGCACCCGCGCCATCAGCGCCCGGTAGCGCCCGTTCACCGCGTCGAGCGCCTCGCCGATGCGGTCGCGCCGGACGATCTCGTTCTGCTCGATGAAGAAGTCCTGCAGCAGGATGCGCAGCGGCCGGCGGTAGGCGATCAGCGTGTCGCCCGCGTCCAGCAGGATCGTGGTCACGCCGGCGGGGATCATCGGCGCCGGCCCTCCAGGCGGGGGCGGGCCAGGCACCACGCGCGCATCGGGCAGGCGGCGCAGCGCGGCGCCCGCGCCGTGCAAACGGTGGCGCCCAGGTCCATCAGCGCCTGGTTGAAGTCGTATCCGTCCCGGGCCGGCAGCAGCGCCGCGGCCAGGGCCCAGAGCCGACGATCGGGGACGGGGCGGCCGCCGTGGAAGACCCGCCGCAGCACCCGCCGCACGTTGGTGTCCAGGATCGGCGCGGGCTGGCCCAGGGCGAACGTCAGCACCGCGCCGGCGGTGTAGGGGCCGACCCCGGGCAGGGCGAGCAGTTCCTCGCGGGTGGCGGGCAGACGGCCGCCGTGCCGGCGCAGCACGATGCGGGCCAGCTGCCGCAGTCGGACCGGCCGGGCGTTGTAGCCCAGCGGGTACCAGCGCTCGCGCACCTCGCGCACCGGCGCGCGGGCCAGGGCCTCCAGCGAGGGATAGGCCCGCAGGAATGCGCGGTACTTGGGGATGACGCGACTGACCTGGGTCTGCTGCAGCATGATCTCCGACACGAGCACCCGGTAGGGGTCCCGCGTCCGCCGCCAGGGCAGGGGCCGGCGGTGGCGCGCGTACCAGCGCAGCAGGCGGCGCACGAACGCCCGCTGGCGCGGGGTCACCGCCGGATCACCGCCCCGCGGCGACGCCACTGCCAGAGCAGGCCCGCCGCCAGCAGGATGAGGATCACCGCCGTCCAGGCCGGGCGGCGCTGATCGAGCGACGGACCGCCCCGCGGTCCCAGGGTGGCGAAGCGCACCCGGTGCCGTCCGCCCACGGCCTGCGTCCACATCATGTCGATCGTCTCCCCCGTCGCGGCGACGATCGGATGGGTGTTCGTCCCTTCCGCATCGAGGGTCTCCACTCCCTGCCAGTGGCGGTCGCGCCGGCGCAGCTGGATGCGCCCGTCGCTTTCCCACACCACGTGCACCCGGTCCTGCGTGTCCACCGCCACGGCGGGGTGGGCGGCGGGCTGACCGCTGGGGGAGATCGCCCGCTGCCCGCTCCAGCGGTCCAGCCGTTCGGCGAAGTACACCTCCGGCACCGCGCCCCGCCGCTCCCAGACGAGGTAGGCGCGGCCGTCCGGATGCACGGCGAGCGCCACGGCGACGGCGTCCCGGTTCCCGGCGCTGACTTGCTCGGGAGCCCCCCATCGCCCGCCGCGCCGGCGGACGTAGCGCGCCTGATAGGCCTGGATGTCGAACTGGTACCAGGCGCTGTGCACGTCTCCCGCGGCGTCCGCGGCGAGAGCGGGGTTGATCGAGTCGGGGATCCCCGGCGAGATGACGATCGGCGTCGTCCAGCGGCTCCCCTCCTGCCCGCTGTACAGGATCTCGTAGATCGAGCCGTGCCGCGTCAGCACCGGCGGCGCCTGGTTGCGGATCCCGTACCAGACCAGATGGGGCATGCCCCACGCGTCCACCGCGATCGCCGGCACGCCGGCGTAGGCGTCGCCCGGAGAGATCTTGCGCGGAGCGCTCCAGTTGTCCGCGGCGCGCTGCGCGTAGTAGACGTGTCCGATCGGCTCGTACGTCGTCCAGGCGAGGTGCAGGCGACCGTCGCGCCCGGCGGCGAGGGTCGGATAGCGGGACGGCGCCGAGCGGGTCGTCACCTGCGTCAGGCGCCACGAGCGGCCGTTGTCGTCGGAGGATGCCACGAAGACCTGATCGACGCCGCGGACCGGCACGACGAGGGCGAGGTGCAGGCCGCCGCGTCCGTCGCGGGCGATCTTCGGCTGGCTGGCGGTCTCCGTGGCTTCCGCCGAGACATTATCCGCCACGACGCTCTGCGCCGCGGCCGGGAGCGCGGCGGCCAGGAGGACGAGCGGTACAAGCAGGCGGAGGAGGCCGGCCACGCCAGATACAATTCACATGGTGGTGAACGCATCCTTCCGCACCGGCCGCGCGCCGGTGTTTTCACGCCGGGGCGTCGTGGCCACCGGCCATCCGCTCGCCACCGCCGCGGGGCTGCACGTCCTGCTGCGCGGCGGGAACGCGGTCGACGCCGCGCTTTCGGCCTCCGGCGTGCTGGGCGTGGTGCAGCCGATGATGTCCGGTCTCGGCGGCGACACCTTCCTCGTCCTCTGGCAGGCCCGCGATCGAACGGCGCACGCGCTGAACGGCAGCGGCGCGGCCCCGCGGGAGGCGACGCGGCAGTGGTTCGCCGCGCGCGGCCACGCCACGATGCCGCTGCGCGGGATGCTGGCGGTGTCGGTGCCGGGGGCGGTCCATGCCATGGAGACCGCGCTGCGCCGCTGGGGCTCGGGGCGCTTCACGCTCCGCGAGCTGCTCGAGCCCGCCATCGATTACGCGGAGCACGGCTTCCCGGTGGCGCCCAGGGTGGCGGAGTGGATCCGCCAGACGGAGCAGGTGCTGGCGCGCTTCCCCTCCACGGCGCGGCTCTACCTGCCGGCGGGCCGTGCGCCGCAGGCCGGAGAGGTGCTGCGCACCCCCGATCTGGCCCGCAGCCTGCGCGCCGTGGCCGAAGGGGGAGCGGAGGAGTTCTACCGCGGCGACCTGGCCCGGCGCATCGCGCGCTACGCCCGCGACCACGGCGGCCTGCTCAGCGCCGCCGACTTCGCCGAGCACGACTCCGAGGTGCACGCCCCGATCGGCACGAGCTACCGCGGCCTCACCATCCAGACCACGGCGCCGCCGTCGCAGGCCATCATCCTGCTGGAGATGTTGAACATCCTCGAGGGCTTCGCCCCCGAAGAGCTGGCCTGGGGCACGGCCCGGGGCATCCACCTCATGGTCGAGGCGAAGAAGCTGGCCGTGGCCGACCGCCTCGCCTACCTTGGCGACCCGCGCCAGGTGCCCATCCCCCTGGCCGAGCTGCTCTCCAAGGCGTACGCGGCCCGCCGGCGCCGGGCGATCAATCCCCGCCGGGCCCTGGCGGTCGTCCCCGCGGGCGCGCCGTCGGAGGGGCCCGGCGACACGACGTACCTCTGCGTCGCCGACGGCGAGGGCAATGTCGTCTCGTTCATCACCAGCCTGTCGGCGATCTTCGGCTGCGGCGAGGTGGTTGAGGGCACGGGCATCCTGCTCAACAACCGGGCGGGGCGCGGCTTCACGCTGCAGGAGGGTCACCCGAACTGCATCGCGCCCGGCAAGCGGACGATGCACACGCTGATGCCGTTCCTGGCGCTGCGGGACGGCTCGCCGTACCTGGCCTGGGGCACCCCCGGGGGCGACGGGCAGCCGCAGTGGAACGCGCAGGCGTTCAGCGCGATCGTGGATGGCGGCGTGCCCCTGCAGGCGGCGGTGGAGCTGCCGCGATGGACCAGCTTCCCGGCCACCGATCCGGCGACCCTCCCCGCACCCTTCGAGCTGCGCGTGGAGGCCGGCTTCCCGGAGGCGACGCTGCGGGAGCTGGAGGCGCTGGGCCACGATGTGCGCCGCCTGGGGCCCGAAGACCAACCCGGGGGGATGCAGGCCATCCACGTCGCCGGCGACGTCTACATCGCCGCGTCCGATCCGCGCGTGGACGGATGCGCGCTGGGGTTCTGAGGAGGAGCAGATGGAGGTCATCCGCAGGGAGCGCACGCTCGTGTTCCTCAAACCGGACGGCGTGCAGCGGGGCCTGATCGGCGAGGTCCTGGCGCGATTCGAGCGGGCGGGGCTGAAGGTCGTGGCGATGAAGATGGTGCGGCCCACGGCGGAGCTGCTGGAGCGCCACTACCCGGACGACGCCGCGTTCCTGACGACGATCGGGGGCAAGACGAAGGAGGCCTTCGCCGCCTACGGTCTCGACGTCCGCCGGGAGACGGGCAGCGACGACCCGCTGCAGATCGGCCGCCAGGTGCGCCGCTGGCTGATCGACTACGTCTCGTCCGGGCCGGTCGCGGCCTTCGTCCTGGAGGGGGTCCACGCCGTCTCCGTCGTGCGCAAGCTGGTCGGAGATACGCTGCCCTACCGCGCCGCGCCCGGGACGATCCGCGGAGATTTCGCCAGCGACTCGCCCACCGTGGCCAACCTGATGAAGCGGCCGGTGCGCAACATGATCCACGCCTCCGGATCGCCGGAGGAAGCGCGGGCGGAGATCGCCCTGTGGTTCGCGGACGGCGAACTGCACGACTACGCCCGCGCCGACGAGCGGGCGATGTTCGGCTAGACCAGTCGGCCCAGCAGCCAGAAGCTCCCGGCCAGGATCTGTCCCGCCGCCGGGTCGCCCCCCAGCGTCTCGCGGTCGGCGAAGACGTGCAGCCGCACCCCGCGCAGGGTCAGCTGCAGCCGCCAGAACGGCTGGCCGGTGACGGCATTGGTGAGCGGCCGCGCCGCCTCGAGCCGGCCGCTGAGCAGCGCCGTGGCCTCGGTGAAGGTGTCCACGTCGGTGTCCGCAGCGAGGTGCGGTCCCGAGGCGATCGCGCCCACGGGCAGGTGGTAGATGTCGCCCGGGGCGGCGGCGTAGGCGCGCTCGTCCGCGTAGAGGTCGGCCTCATGCGCCAGGCCGACCAGCTCGATGCGCTGCAGCGAGGGCAGGGCGGTGAGGCGCCCGCGGACCAGAGCGTAGTTCACCACATCCACGCGCACGGGGAAGGCGCCGGAGTACGGCTCGTCATCCTCCGTCGGCTCGAGCCAGCCGTCGATCCAGCCCTCCAGCGCTTCATCGGGATCGTCCCCCGCCCCCGTCACGGCGATGCGCCGCACATCGCCGGTGGAGAAGAACGGCACCGCCCCGGTCACCTCGCCGGCGCGGTCGACGTAGCACCAGATCTCGGGGCCCGCCTCCACCGCCCAGCGCACCACGGCGCCGCCCTCGGGCAGGACGTTCCGCACGCCCGCGGCCGCGCCGCGCCGGGCCAGGGCCCAGTACTGGTCGATGTTCGCCACCGGGAAACCGACGGCGTTGAAGTGGCTGCTCATCCCCTCAGCGCGTACGGGCGACGTAGTCCTCGTCGAGCATCGCGTAGAGGATCGTGTCGTACCAGCGCCCGCCCCAGAAGAGCTTCTTCCGGGCGATGCCCTCGCGCTTGTAGCCCGCCTTCTCCAGGGCGCGCTGGCTGCCGATGTTGTCGATGCGCGCTTCGGACTGCAGACGATGCAGGTTGAGGGTCTCGAAGGCGAACTTCGAGCGCACCCGCATCGCGTCGCTGCCGTATCCCTTGCGCCAGGCCGCCTTCTCGCCGATCACCGTGCCGGTGTTGCCCAGGCGCAGCCGCCAGTTGATGGCGTGGATGCCGGTGAAGCCGATGTGGCGGCCGGTCTCGTCCAGCATCGCCCAGACCCACTCCGTCTCGCGCTGCTGCACCCGCTCGATCCACGCTTCCTCCATCCCCGGGGTGACGCCGGTGGTCAGCAGAAGGTACTGCGTCACCTCCGGATCGTTCATCCAGCGGATGGCGTTCTCCAGGTGGTGGCGTTTGTCCACCGGCACGAGGCGGACCCGCTCGCCGGTCAGTCCCACGATGTCGCTCATGACGCCCTCCTGTGTCCTGTTATGATAGCACTGCCCATGGGCGACCTCACCTTCCCGCCCGGTTTCCGCTGGGGCACGGCGACCAGCGCCCACCAGGTGGAGGGCGGGAATCGGCACAACGACTGGTGGGTCTGGGAGCAGGAGGGCCGCGTCAGGGGCGGCCAGCGCTCCGGCGAGGCCTGCCGCTGGTGGACGGATGCCGAAGCCGACTTCGATCGCGCCGCGGCCCTGCATCAGAACGCGCACCGGCTCTCCATCGAGTGGAGCCGGATCGAGCCTGTCCCCGACCGCTGGGACGAGGCCGCGCTGGACCGCTACCGCCAGCTCGTCGCGGCGCTGCGCGCCCGCGGCCTCGAGCCGATGGTCACCCTGCACCACTTCACCAACCCCCGCTGGCTCGCCGAGCGCGGCGGCTGGGAGCGGGCGGACACCCCGGCGCGCTTCGTGCGCTTCGTGGAGCGCGTGATCCCCGCGCTGCGCGAGCACGTCGCCCTGTGGTGCACGCTCAACGAGCCGGTGGGCTGGGCCCTCAGCGCCTACGGTGCCGGCCGCTGGCCGCCGGGACGGCGGTCGCTGCGCGCCGTGCGCCGCGTCCTGGACAACCTCGCCCGCGCGCACGCCGCCGCCTACCGGGCGATCCACCGGCTGCAGCCCGAGGCACAGGTCGGGATCGCGCACTACATCCGCCTCTTCGACCCGGCCGATCCCCGCTCGCCCCTCGACCGCGCGGTGGCAGCTGGCTATGACCGCGTCGTCAACCGGGCCTTCCTCGACGCGCTGACGAGGGGCGCGGCGCGCCCGCTGGACTTCCTGGGCGTGAACTACTACACGCGCGACCGCGTCGCGTTCGACCTCCGCCGGCCGGGACGGCTCTTCGGCCGCCGCTTTCCCACACCCGGCGCTCCACAGAGCGACGGCGGGTACGGCGAGATCTATCCCGAAGGGATGTACCGCGCGCTGCATCTCGCCGCCCGCTACGCCGCGGTACTCTACGTCACCGAGAACGGGTTGCCCGACGCGGACGACGACCAGCGCGGAGCGTTCATCGTCGACCACCTGCGGGCGGTGCGGCGGGCCATCGCCGATGGCCTGTCCGTGCGCGGCTACTACCACTGGTCGCTGGTGGACAACTTCGAGTGGACGGAGGGGTGGTCGCTGCGCTTCGGTCTGATCGCCGTCGATCCGACGACGCAGGAGCGGCGGCTCCGGCCCAGCGCCCGCCTGTACGCCGAGATCTGTCGGCGGAACGCGCTGCCCTAGGCCCCGAGCGGCGCCCTACGTCCAGATCCCGGGGATGACCGTGCCGCAGTCCGGGCAGCGGCCGCGCTGCGGGCTGAGGCGATCTCGCAGGACCGCGTACCCGCGGCGCTCGACCAGCAGCGTCCCGCAGTGATGGCAGAAGGTGTGCTCGTACCGGCCCACGCGCCCCGGCCGGTTCCCGGCGTAGACGTACCTCAGGCCGGCGGCCTCGCCGATTTGCGCCGCGCGGAGGAGGGTCTCCGGCGGCGTGTCGGCGCGATCCATCATCTTGTAATCCGCGTGGAAGGCGGTGACGTGCCAGGGGATGAGCGGCGAGACGGAGGCGATGAACTCTGCGATGGCGCGCAGTTCGTCATCGCGGTCGTTGAAATCCGGGATGACCAGCGTGACGATCTCCGTCCAGAAGCCCATGGCGTGGGCGCGCCGGATCGTCTCCAGGACACGCGCCAGCACGCCGCCGAGCAGGCGGTAGGTCCGGTCGTCGAAGCTCTTCAGATCGATCTTGAAGCCGTCATTCCACGGCCGCAGCGCGGAGAGCGCTTCGGCGGTCGCGTTGCCGTTGCTGACGTACCCGGTGCGCAGCCCGGCCGCTTTGGCCTCCCGGAAGATGGCCAGGGCCCACTCCGTGGTGATCAGGGGCTCGTTGTACGAGCTGACCACGAACCGCGCCCCTTGCCGGATCGCCAGCCGCACGATGTCGGCGGGCGACACGGGGATGGGGGCCGCGCCCGCCGCGGGGTCGCGCAGGGCCTGGCTGGTCACCCAGTTCTGGCATCCCGGACACCGGTAGTCGCATCCGAGCATGCCGAAGGTGAGGGCGAGCGCGCCAGGGTGGGCGTGGAAGAACGGCTTCTTCTCGATCGGATCGCACTGCAGCGCGGCGACGTAGCCCCAGGGCACGCGCAGGACGCCGCGGTCGTTGAAGCGCACCCTGCAGACGCCGCGGCGGCCCGGGAAGATGACGCAGCGGTGCCCGCAGGCCAGGCAGCGCACCTTCCCCGCGTCCAGGCGCTCGTACAGCGTCCCCTCGACCGTCAGGCGATCGAGCAGCGCGGCCAGCGTGGGCGCGGCGGCGCGGGCCATGGCCTCTGGGACGATTGTAGCAGCGCGGCGCGGGCGGCGGCCTTCAGGCCAGCTCCGGCCGGTCGTCCAGGCGCAGGATGCGGCGGGCGTTGCCGGCGAGGATGGCCTCCCGGTCCTCGGCGCTCAGCTCCAGGCCGTCCAGGATCGCCAGCTGCTCGCGGAGGATGTGGTGGCGGTAGCCGCCGTAGACGGTGGAGTCGGTGCCGAAGAGGATGCGCCGCGGGCCGAAGGCGCGCAGCGCGTCGCGGAAGACCTGGAGCAGCGAGGGCTGGCCGGGGTAGTAGTCGCGCCAGTTGTTGGTCCCGGAGGTGTCCACGCAGACGTTCTCGGTGTGGTAGGCCAGGAAGAGCGTCTCGCGCAGGAACCCGGCCCCGAAGTGGGCGATGACGAAGGTGACCTCCGGGAACTCCTTGATCACCGCGGACAGCGGCAGCGGGCTGGCGTAGCTCAGATCGTAGAACGCGCCAACCGTGATCCCGAAGTGAAACAGGATGGGCAGGCCGGCCTCGGCCGCCGCCTCGTAGACGGGGTAGAGCGCGCGGTCGTTGGGGAGGAAGCGCTGGATAGGCGGATAGAGCTTCAGGCCGCTGAGACCCATGGCCCGGAAGCGGGCCACCGTCCGCCAGGCGTCGGGATGGCGGGGATCGCTCAACGATCCCCAGCCCACGAGCCGCCGCGGGTGGAGAGCCACGAACTGGGCCAGCTCCTCGTTGCCCTCCCCCACGGCGATGAACGCCCCGCTCGCGATGCCCGCCTTGTCGAACTCGCCCAGCCAGTAGCGGGCATGATCCTCGAGGGTCCTGCCCTCCAGCTCCTTCAACCGCTCCTCGAAGGTCTTCCCCCGCACGCGCGCCGACTCGGTGGCCCGGCGCCGCAGGGTCGGCAGGCGATCCCGCTGGCGGGTCAGCATCGAAGCGGTGATGAGGTGGAGGTGGCTGTCGATGATCGTCATGTCGCCATTATAGCGAAGGCCTGCAGAGGCGGCCGAGCCTTGGTGGAAGTTTGAGCGCAGAACATCGGGCGGGGACCTGATCTTGCGCCGTGGGGCGTCCGCGCGACCGCGGTGGCACCGCGGTTGCTCATTGGTCTGTGCGGTCGGCGCTACAGCAATCGGGCGGACGGCCGATATACAGAGGTGAAGGGCCCGGCGCAGGCCGGGATGGTCTCCATAGCGATAAAGGCAAACCCGTCGTGAGGCGGGGACGCAAAGCCACGGGACTCCGCAGCCGGAGTCAGCCGGGTTGCCGAAGGTGGGGGCTTTTTCATGGCCTAGAGAGCGATGACGCCCATCTTCGGCGGCGAAGGTGGGCGTTCGTGTGGAGCGGGCGTCCTCAGCACCGATAATGGCAAACCCGTCGTGAGGCGGGGACGCAAAGCCACGGGACTCCGGAGCCGGAGTCAGCCGGGCTGCCGAAGGGGAGGACGAGATGAAGCTGGTGGCCGCACTGATCGTGGTCCTGGCCGCGGCGGCGCCGGCCGCGGCGGTGACCCAGCAGGTCGTCGTCAGCGTGCCAGCGATGCAGGTCCTCGAAGGGCAGACCACGCTGTCCCTCGCGCACGGCACCGCCGTCCGTGCCGGACTCACCGTGAAGAGCAACGTGCCCTGGACACTGGTGGCCGCCGCCGAGAGCGGCGGACGCGTCGCCGTGCGCGCGGGCCAGGGGCCCTGGGTGCTGGTCGAGGGAGACCGACCCGTGCTGCGCGGCGGACGCGGCGTGCACGTGGTGCGCTACGAGGCGCGCGCCGAGGGGACCGGCCCGGCGCGGCTGACGATGATCCTGACCCCTGCTGTGGAGGCGACGATCCCGTGAGCATCTCTCCTGAGGTCAGGCGCCGCGAGACGCTGGCCCTACAGTACCGCAACGAGGGGAAGTACGCGGAGGCG
>DATLZI010000060.1:0-2888 GCA_035574075.1 bacterium
CTCCCCCGCCGAGATCCCGCACCTCTCCGCCGTCGAACTCGCCCGCCGCCTGGGCCAGCTGTCCAGTGTCGATGAGCAGTTGTTGCGCGCCCTGGCCCGCGACCGGCGGGCGAGCGTGCGCGCCTTGGCCGCGCGCTACCAGCGGCGGCGCGCCCGCGAGGCCCGGGAGGCGGCGCGCCTCGCCCGGATGGGCACCCTGGAGGCGGAGCTCCGCGACGCGGGGTTCGCCTTGATCGCCGGTGTGGATGAAGCCGGGGTGGCGCCGCTGGCCGGGCCCGTGGTCGCCGCGGCCGTGATCCTCCCGCCGGAGGCCTCCCTGCCCGGTCTGAACGACAGCAAGCAGCTCCGCGCCGCGGAGCGGGAGGCGCTCTATCCGCAGATCCTGCGCTGCGCGCTGGCCGTCGCCGTGGCCCGGGCGGAGGTCGAGGAGATCGACCGGCTCAACATCCTGCAGGCCACGCGCCTGGCCCACCGCCGGGCCCTCCTCGGCCTCGCCGTCCGGCCGCATCTGGCCCTGATCGACGGCACGCAGCCCGCCGACGTCCCCCTCCCGCAGCTGACGGTGATCGATGGCGACGCCCTCTGCCGCTCGGTCGCCGCGGCCTCGATCGTCGCCAAGGTGACGCGCGACCGGCTCATGGGCGCCCTGGCGCAGGCCTATCCCGGGTACGGCTTCGAGGTGCACAAGGGGTACGCGACAGCTGCGCACCGCCGGGCGATCGAGCGTCTGGGGATCACCCCCGCGCACCGCCGCAGCTTCCTGCCCCTCCGCGGCCAGCAGCAGTCGCTGGCTATCGGCTGACCAGCACCCGCAGCAGGCCGCCGGCCAGCGCCGTGAACCGCATCGTGTAGCCCCCGAAGGTCAGGAACTTCTCGCCGCCGTCGAGCACCGCGGCGCGGAAGGCGATGATGCCCTTCTGCGCGCCGAAGACCGAACCCACGGCGTGCTGCAGGAACATCGACACCTGTACGCCGCGCCGCTCCTCGCGCGGCACGTACATCACCATCTGCTCGATCGTCGCGCCGGCGACGACGACGTCCACGGTGATCGCGCCATCGTCCGAGACGAAGCGGTGCAAGACACGGCCGGCCAGCGCGCCGCCCAGCGGCGTGGCGCCCTGCGCGCTCAGCGCGAGCTGGGCGGGGAGGGGGCCGTCCGTGAACGTCGCCAGCGGGTCGCCCACCTTGGCCGCGGCCCGGCCGGCGGCGGCGAGGACCAGGGCGCTGAGGAGGATGACGATCCGGGATGGCCGCATCGCTCACTGGTACTGTGCCCGCCGGCCCATCCGGCGCAGACGAGCCCCGGGCCTGATCGGCCCGGGCGGGGGATGGCGGGCCGACCGGTCCAATGGTACAGCGATCATGTGGACCGCCTGCAGCTGGGGCGCATCGGCGAGCTGGCGGCCGTGGCGCACCTCGAAGCCCTCGGCTACCGCATCCTCGAGCGCAACTTCCGCTGCCCGCTGGGCGAGATCGACGTGATCGCCGCGGACCGCGGCATCACCGTCTTCGTCGAGGTCAAGACGCGCCGCACGGCGGCGTTCGGGCCGCCGTTCGAGGCGATCACCCGGCGCAAGCAGCGCCGCCTGGCGCGGCTGGCCGCTGCCTACCTGCAGGGCCGGGGCGGGCTGGAGGCTCCGGCGCGCTTCGACGCCGTGGCGGTGGCGGTCGGACCGAACGGGCGGGTCGAGGCGGTCGAGCTGCTGGTGGACGCCTTCGCGGCAGGGTAGCGCGGGGGCATGACCGCTCCGCCCGATCCCGACCGCGAGCGGCGCACGGGAGCGCAGATGCTGGCACGGGTGCGCAGCGCGGCGGTGCTGGGCCTGCAGGGCCACGCGGTGGACGTGGAGGTGGACGTGGGGGCCGGGCTCCCGGCGTTCACCATCGTCGGCCTGCCGGATCCCGCGGTGCAGGAGGCCAAGGAGCGCGTGCGGGCGGCCGTGCGCAACGCCGGCTTCGAGGTGCCCGCCCGCAAGATCACGATCAACCTGGCCCCGGCCGACGTGCGCAAGGCCGGTCCGGCGTTCGATCTGCCCATGGCCGTCGCCATCCTCGCCGCCACCGGGCAGATCCGGCCCTGCGACCTGGACGGCGCGGTCCTGCTGGGCGAGCTGTCCCTGGACGGCACGCTGCGGCCCGTCACCGGGGCCCTGGCCGTGGCGATGGCGGCCCGCGGGCGCGGCGGGGCGGTCATCGTGCCGGAGGGCAACGCGGCGGAAGCGGCGCTGGTGGAAGGGATCGACGTCTATCCCGCGGCCAGCCTAGCGCAGGTGGTGGCGCACATCGAGGGGCGCGCGCGCCTCGCGCCCTTCCGGGGCCGGCCGGCGTTCGGAACGGTGCCGGATGCCAGCGAGCACGATCTCGCCGAGATCCGCGGACAGCACCATGCGCGCCGCGCTCTGGAGATCGCCGCCGCGGGCGGCCACAACATCCTCCTGGTTGGGCCGCCCGGATCGGGGAAGACGATGCTCGCCCGGTGCCTGCCGACGATCCTGCCGCCGCTGACCTGGGAGGAAGCGATCGAGGTCACGCGGATCCACAGCGTGGCCGGCCTGCTGCCCGCGGGAAGCGGTCCGGTGCAGGCGCGGCCCTTCCGCAGCCCCCACCACACCACGAGCACCGCGGCCATGGTCGGGGGCGGAGCCGGGGTGCGGCCCGGCGAGATCACCCTGGCGCACCGGGGCGTGCTGTTCCTCGACGAACTGCCCGAGTTCCACCGCGACGTCCTGGAGGTGCTGCGCCAGCCCCTGGAAGACCGCGTGGTGACGGTGGCCCGGGCGCAGCTCACCGTCACCTTCCCGGCCGCGTTCATGCTCGTCGGGGCGATGAACCCCTGTCCCTGCGGGCACCGCGGGGAGGAGGGCGCGGAGTGCCTGTGCACGCCCCCG
>DATLZI010000061.1:0-3044 GCA_035574075.1 bacterium
GACGGCCAGGCGCCCCGCCGCGCGCGCCGCCGCCCCGGGCCTCGAACCCGGCGCCGGCCTGTTGCGTATAGCCTGGATGGAGGTGATCTCCGTTGCGCCGTCGCGCGCTCACCGCACTCGCCGTGCTCGTCCCGTTGCTGGCCGCGCCCCAGCTCGCCGCCGCGCAGAGCCCGTTCAGCGTCTCGGGCTACGTCGTCATCCTGCACAGCGCCCCAGGCAGCGTCGTCCTCCAGGACGTGGCTCCGGGGGCGACGCCCGGCGCGACCTGGACCGTGCATCTCAGCGCGGCCACCGAGACCCGCCGTGGCACCGGCGTGGTGGTCCGCGGCATCCCCGGCGCCTTCGCCCTGCTCCGCGTGGGCGATCTCGTCGACGTGCAGGGATGGATCATCGGCGCCAACACCGTCCTCGCCGCGACGATCGCCGTCCGGACCACCTTTGGCGGCGGGAGCGATGCCGACGACGATGCCGACGACCGGTCGTTCATCGTGGCCGGCGTGATCACCCGTCTCGAGAGCCGCGGCCAGGGCGTCGTCACGCTGCGCGAGCAGATCGGCTACGGTCCGGGGATCCGCCTGTGGACGATCCGCCTGCACCCGCGCACCCGGGTGAACGGCCTGATGGCCGGCGGTGACGTGCCGCTCGGCCGGGGCCGCCGGGCGGCGCTGCGCCTGCTGCGCGTGGGGGACTTCGTCGAGGTCTCCGGCCATCTGGAGGGCTGGCAGATCCGCGCCCAGGTGATCCGCGTGCGGGCCCGGAGCGGTGCCTCCCCGGCGCCCTTCCGGCTGCAGACCGTGATCCTGGCGCCGGCGCAGGGAACGGAGATCACGGGCAGCGAGTTTGCGGTCGTGGGCCAGACAGTACCGGGGGCGGAAGTGCGGATCCAGGTCACCGGCCGCTTCGGCGTCTTCAACGTGCCGGTGGCCAGCGGCACCGTGACCGCCAACGAGCGCGGTGTCTTCACCTTCACCGTGCGGCCGTCGGCCCGCGTGCCGGGCACGACGTACACGATTACCGTGACCTCGATCTTCCAGGGGCAGAGCGCGTTGCCGGTGACGCTCACGGTGCGGCAGCAGTGAGCACGACGACGGGGATGCGCCGCCGCGTCCGCCGCTGGTAGACGGCGTATCCTCCGTAGCGCTGCACGACCAGGGCCCAGAGCCGGTCGCGCTCTGGGCCCTCGGCTTCCCGGGCGCGCACGGAGCGGCGGCGCCCGCCGATTTCGACCTGCGCCTCAGGATGGGCTCGCAGGTTGAGGAACCAGTGTGGATGGCGCGGCGCGCCGCCGTTGGAGGCGATGACGACCAACGCGCCGCCGTCCGGCAGGTACGTGAGGACGTTGGTGCGCGGCTGACCGCTCCGCCGTCCGCGAGTCGTCAGCAGCAGCACCGGCATGCCGGCCAGCCTCCCGCCGATGCGGCCGCTGCTCCACCGGTACACCCAGCGGTGCGTCCGCCACGCGCACCGGGCCAGCCGCCTCAGGAGGGCGGCCACGGCGGACCGTGATCGCGGGGTCGTCCCCTCACCTCGCCCCGGGGTGGGATGAAGCGCGCGGCCGCAGCGCCCGCCGGAGGACCGGTCTCGTCGCCTTGCGCCGGGCCACTTCCTTGAACCCGAGGCGGTCATACATGCGCTTGGCGCCGAACCACATCGTCTCGGGATCGCCCCGGCCGGGCTTCTCCACCGGGTAGGCCTCGAGGAGCGTGGCCCCCTGCGACCGGGCGTACGCCATCCCCGCCTTGAGCAGCGCCGCCGCGATCCCCTGCCCGCGCTCTTGGGCGTCGACGAAGAAGCAGACGATGGACCACACCGGCCGGTCGTCCACCGCCTTCATGATCGGCGACCGCTCGAGATGCGCGTAGTCCTCCCGCGGTCCCAGCGAAATCCAACCCACCGGCCTGCCATCTCGGTAGGCGAGCAGCCCGGGGACCGTGCCGGAGGTGACGAGCGACCGCATCATCCGACGGTTGGCCTGCGGACGGTGGTCGCGCTTCCCGGAGCGGCGGTAGTACGTGCACCAGCAGGAGCGGAGGATGGAGGCGCCAGCGCGGTGAGCCAGCTCGACGAAGTCGGCCCAGCGATCAGCGGTCAGCGGACGAACCTCAAGCCGCATCGGGTGGCCACCCCGCGCGGACCCATCGCAGGGCGGCGCGATCCTGCAGGCTTGGGGAGGTCCGGCGCAGGTAGGCGCTGAGGGCCCCCGTGTGGTGCTGAATGTGCCGCAGGGTATAGATGTACAGCTCGCCGCGGGAGAAGGACAGCCTGGAGAACCCGCAGGGCGCGCCGAGGGTCTCGAGCGTCTCCGCGGCCAGGACTCTGCCCAGCTTCTCCCGGCAGGCATCGGCGTACGCCAGAGTCTCGTGCTGCGGCAGACCGGGAGAGGAAGCGAGGACGCGGTCGTCCCCGCCGCACTGATGGATGTCGCTCAACTCGAAGGCCTGCTCGCCGGGCGACAGGTAGTAGTCGGTCCAGAACAGCGTGTGATAGGCGACGGTGCGGAACGTGTCCCGGGCGATCCGGCCCTCGTACTGCTCGGTCGGGCAGGCGGCGACGCACTGCCTCAGCATGGCCAGCGCCGCCTCACCCTGGCTCCTCAGCATCGTGCCGACGAACGTGGCCATCGCGGCCTCCAATCCTCCTGACGCGCTCCGTCGAAACTCTTGATTGGCCCAGCGGGCTCCGCTTCCTTTCCCCTCGCGCCATGGGCGCGACACTCCGGGGAAACGCGAGGAGGGCCCTCGGGTGAGGGCCCTCCTCTGTGAAAACTGCATGTGGAAGGGGCCGTGGAACACCCGGTCACCACCGCTGATGACCGGTGCACCGTGTTCTCCTTAGAAAGGAGGTGATCCAGCCGCACGTTCCCGTACGGCTACCTTGTTACGACTTCACCCCAGTCACCGACCCCACCTTCGACAGCTCCCTCCCTTGCGGGTTAGGCCGCTGGCTTCGGGTGGAACCGGCTCCCATGGTGTGACGGGCGGTGTGTACAAGGCCCGGGAACGTATTCACCGCCGTGTGGCTGACCGGCGGTTACTAGCGATTCC
>DATLZI010000062.1:0-3951 GCA_035574075.1 bacterium
GGCAGGGCGAGGGCGGAGAGGTCGAAGACCGCCTCGTCGGGCCCGGTCCCGCCGACTGCCGCGCCGTCGATGAGCTCGGCGCTGACGATGAGCCCGAAGGCCGCGGCGTGCACGGCGCCGGGCACGGGGAGCCGGTACTCCGCCGCGACGGCCGGCGGCGCGGCGGGCACGAGCTCCAGGCGATCATAGCCCACGCGCAGCAGCGCCCCGCCCACGGGCACCTCCTCCCCGACGCGACCCCGCTCCGCCACGCCGAGGGCTCGTTCTAAGAGAACGCGCGTGATGGGCCGCGCTGTTCCACCGACCTCGGTCGCCGCCGCGGCGAGCCACCGCCGGCGCAAGGGAGCGGGGAGCGCCTGGAAGGCGGCGCGGGGAGCATGCACGGCGTGATCCTCTCTCCTCGCCGTCTGCCCGTCGCGCGCCACGGTCAGACGGCCGAGCACCCGGTCTACCTCCCGCGCCGCCTCGCCCAGAGCCCACAGCGCCGCCGGCAGATCGGGCTGCCGCTCCCGCAGGGCGGGCAGCACGGCCCAGCGGATCCAGTTCCGGCGCAGGCGCCGGTCGCCGTTGGTGGGGTCGTCCCGCCAGCGCACCCCGGCCTGGCGGAGGTAGGCGGCGGTCTCCTCTCGGCGCACATCGCGCAGCGGCCGGATCACCGTGGCCTCGCCGAGCGGCCGCAGCGGCGGGATCCCGGCCAGCATCTCCCAGGGCCCGCCGGCCAGCAGCGCCATGAGCACGGTCTCGATCTGGTCGTCCCGGGTGTGCGCCGTGGCCACGACCCGGGCGCCGACGGCGGCGGCGACGCGCCGGAAGAAGTCGTAGCGGGCCAGGCGCCCGGCCTCCTCCAGCGAACGCTTCTCCCGGGCGGCGAGCGAGCGCACGTCGGCGCGCTCGACGGTCACGGGCACCCCGAAGGCGGCGGCCGCCGCCTGCACGAACGCGGCGTCCTCTCCGGCCTCCGGGCGCAGGCCGTGGTCCAGGTGGGCAACGTGCAGCCGCAGAGCCCAGCGGGCGCGCAGCGCCGCGAACAGCTGCAGCATCGCCATCGAGTCCGCTCCGCCCGACACGGCCAGGACGACCGCGTCGCCATGGGTGAGCATGGCGTGCGATTCGATTGTGCGTACGACCCGGTCCAGCATCGCCGAATCCCTAAAGTGATCGGCGGTAGGCAGGCTGCCTACCGCCGAAACCTGGTGGCGGCGGGGAGACTCGAACTCCCGACTCCGCGGGTATGAGCCGCGTGCTCTGACCAGCTGAGCTACACCGCCGTACCGCTCACATTATAAAGGATGCCGGCCGCGGTTCCTAGCGGAGTCAGCGGGCGATGATCGTGATCGGCAGCGGCGGAAGGGCGACCCCTCCCCGGTCGCCCACGCGGCCGAGGAAGTGGACGACCACCTCATACGGACCGGGGTCCACCATCCGGCCCTGGAAGTCACGCTGGTCCCAGATGCCCGGCGGGAACGCCCGAACCTCCTGCGGCCGCAGCGTGATCGTCTGGACCACCTGGATGAAAGCCTTATCGTGCGACCAGCGCCACACTTCGTCGCCGCGGGGTCGGCGGACGGTCAGCTCGAACCGCTGTCCGCTGTTGAAGGTCAGGCTGAGGGGGTCGGGCGAGACGTTGCGGATGGTGATCTGCACGACGACCGGCTCGCCCGGAGCGTACGTGGCCTTCGCCACGGACGCCGTCACGGCGAGCGCCCCTGCCATCCGCTGCACGGAGAGCGGCGCCGGAGCGGCGCTGGCGGCGACCAGCATCACGAGGATCGCGCTGAGACTCATCGGCATGGTCCACCGTGGAGTACGCAGGGGACCGCCGTGCCGGTTCACTTCACCCCGACCTTGGGCATCTCGTAGCGAAGCTTGCCGGCGGCGATCTCCTCCAGCGCGGCGGTGACGGGGTTGCGCGTATCCAGGTCGACGACGGAAAGCGCCCCCTCCTTGATCTGGCGCGCGCGCTTCGCGGCAACGATCACCAGGGCGTACTTGTTGGGAACGCGCTCGAGGAGCGCCTCGAGTGGAGGCTTGATCACCGCTCGCTCACCTCATGGGGAAGATCGCGCAAGGACAACACCCAATTTTACCAAGCGGTTTCCCGCTGTCAAGGTAAATCGCCGCGCTGGGCAGAGCGGAGGGGCCCATGCTATCGTAGAGGCCGTGTCCGCCCTCCCCGTCCTGCGCATCCACGCGCTGGGCCTGGCCGCGGGAGCCGCCATCACCTCGATCCTGATGGTCGCGCCGATCCTGCCGATCGACCTCGACCGGCGGGGCCTGCCGTCGCTCCACGTCGGCGGCGTCGTGGGGATCATGTCCGCCGCGCTGGTGGTCAGCGAGTTGCTCGCCGTGCTCGTCACGTCGCGCATCGGGCGCCGGGGGGCTGCCGCCCTGTCCTTCGCCGGCAGCGCGGTGATGCTGGCCAGCTTCCCGCACGTCGCCTCGCTCGCCGGCATGTACCTCAACCGGGCCGCCTTCGGTGCGGTGCGCGGCTTCCTCTGGCCCGTGATGTTCGCGGAGGTGGCCGACGCCGCCCCGCCGCCGCACCGCCCCGCGGCCTTCGCCATCTTCTGGCTGTACTTCGGGGTGGGCCAGCTGATCGGTCCCGCCCTGGGCGGCTGGCTCGCCGAGCGGCTCTCGCTGCAGGCGCCGTTCTATGGCGCGGCGCTGCTCTCGCTCCTCGCCGTGGCCACGACCCTGGCCGTGCGCACCGACCGGGATACGGGAGCCGGCCGACCCCTGCACGCCCTGCGCGCGCTCATCCGCGAGGCCCCGGCGGTCCCCCGCACCTGGCTGCTCACCAGCTGCAACGTGATCATCTTCAGCGTCTACGCCACCTTCCTACCCCTGCACGCCGCCGCGCGCGGGGTGCGCGCCGGGGCGATCGGGCTGATCTTCACCGGCGGCGCCCTGGCCTTCATCGTCGGCCAGGAACTCCTGCGGCGGTTCGCCCACCGGCTCCGCCCCGAGCGGATCCTGATCCCCGCGTTCCTCGCGCGGGGGCTGGGGGTGGCGGTGACCCCCCTGCTGCCCTCGTTCTGGCCGCTGTTCCTCGCCAACGCGGGGAGCGCCGTGCTGGGCGCGGCGATCCCCCACGCCCTCAGCACCCGGATCGCCGCGCAGGCGCCTCGCGCCCTGCTCGTGGCGGCGATGGGCGGCTTCAACGCCGCGGCGGACGTCGGCTTCTTCCTGGGACCGGTCGTGGGAGGCGCCCTGGCCGCTCTCGGGCTGCGCTGGGCGTTCGCACTGGTCGTGCCGGTGACAGCCGCGGCGGTACTGCTGGTCGGGCTAGACCGTCAGCCGGTCGACGACCATGGCGGCGAAGAGCAGCGCAAGGTACGCCATGGAGTAACCGAACAGCCGAAGCGCTGATCGCGCGCTGCGCTCCCGCCACAGGCGCACGGCCAGGACGATGAACAACGCTCCCAGCGCCAGTGCGGAGACCGCGTAGACCCGGCCCATCGCGCCCAGCGGAAGCAGGGCAAAGGTGGCGGCGACGAGCAGCAGCGAGTAGAGGACGATCTGCCGGCGGGTGGCCTCGTCGCCAGCCACCACGGGCAGCATCGGCACGCCGGCCTGCGCGTACTCCTCGCGCCGGTACAGGGCCAGCGCCCAGAAGTGCGGGGGGGTCCAGAGGAAGATGATCAGGAAGAGCATCAGCGCCGGGAGCTCGACCCGCCCGGTGGCCGCGGCCCAGCCCACCAGGGGCGGCATCGCCCCCGCCGCACCGCCGATGACGATGTTCTGCGGCGTGCTGCGCTTCAACCACACGGTGTAGACGAGGACGTAGATGCCCAGGGCGGCGAGGGCCAGCACCGCGCTGGCCAGGTTGACCAGCACCGCCAGTTCGACGAACGCCGCCACCCCGAGCAGCGCCGAGAACGCGACGGCGTACGGCGTCTCGATGCGGCCGGAGGGGATCGGGCGCCGGCGGGTGCGCGCCATCATCGCGTC
>DATLZI010000063.1:0-6032 GCA_035574075.1 bacterium
GGGGGCCTCCTCGCCTTGCTCCGCCGGCCGGCGCCGGGCGAGAACGGAGGAGCGCGCCGCCGGGCGTCGTAGTCTGTCCCCTACACGATCCGCACGGTCTGCACGAACCGCTAGAGCCGAAGGAGGTGGGAACGGTGCGCAGGTCGGTCGTCTATCTCCTCGCCGTTGCCCTGACCGTGGCCACGGTCAGTTACACCGTGAGAGCGCAGCAGCCGTCCAGCCGGCTGGATGCGGTGCGCGCCCGGGGCCGTCTGATCTGCGGTGTCTCGGGATCCACCCCGGGGTTCAGCTTCCCGGATCCGACCTCCGGGCGGATGGTGGGCTTCGACGCCGAGTTCTGCAACGCCGTGGCCGCCTTCATCGACGTGCCGGCCGTGGAATTCGTGAACCTCACCTCCGCGAACCGCATCCCGGCCGTGATCGCCGGCTCCGTGGATGTGGTCTTCCGCACCACGACCCAAACCGTGACGCGCGACGATCAGGTGGATTTCGGGCCGGTGACCTTCTTCGACGGCCAGCGCCTGCTGGTGCGCAGCACCTCGCGCATCCGCGGGCTCGACGACCTGAACGGAGCGCGGATCTGCGTGCACAGCGGCACGACGAGCGAACGGAACATCACTGACCAGCTGCGGCAGCGCAACTTCCGCTTCCAGCTGGTCACGTTCCAGGAAGCGGCCCAGGCGTTCAGCGGGTTGGCCGCCGGCCGCTGCGACGTCTTCACCACCGACGCCAGCCAGCTCACCGCCTTCCGCTCCACGGCGCCGAATCCGGCGGACTTCATGGTCGTGGGCCGGGAGTTCAGCGACGAACCGCTGGCGCCGATGTACCAGGAGAACGATTCGCGCTGGGCGGACGCCGTGAACTACACCGTCTGGGGGATGGTCCTCGCCGAGGAGCTGGGCATCACCTCGACCATCGCCCGCGACGCGGCGCGGCTGGGCCAGCTCACCGCGGCCAACCCCTCGGCGAAGGCCCTCGTGGAGCTCAAGGGCGGCGCGATGCTGCGGGTCCTGCGGCTGGTGGGCAACTACGGCGAGGTGTACGATCGCTACTTCGGGCCGCGTTCGCGCACGGCGATCACCCGCGCCAACACGCGCAACGAGCTGGCGATCAAGGGCGGAGCGATGGCCTCGAGGCCGTTCCGGTGAGTGGAGCGGGACGCGGGTCTCCCCGCGTCCCGCTCTCGGGGGCGATGGTGGCAGTCTCTGGCGCGCCCGTTCGCTTCTGGCGCCGCGAGCGCTTCCTCAGCGTTGTCATCCAGCTCGCGTTCGTGGTCGTCCTGTTCGTTGCCCTGTGGGCCGCCCTGCAGGCCCTGGACACCAGCTTCCGTCGCCAGCGCATCCGCCTGGACTGGTCGTTCTGGCGCCAGCCCGCGGGGTTCGAGCTGAGCGCGCTGACCTGGACGGTCGATCTGGAGACCGGCCGGCCGAAACGCTACGATCCCACGGCTTCCGCCGGCGAGGCGATGCTCGCCGGATTGGTGAACACGATCCTCGTCGCCGCGCTGGGCATCGCCATCGCTCTCGGGCTGGGCGCGTTCGTCGGGGTGGCCCGCCTCTCCCGCCACTGGCTGGTCGGGCGGCTGGCGCTCCTCTACGTCGAGCTATGCCGCAACACCCCGCTGCTCGTGCAGCTCTTCTTCTGGTACTTCGCCGTGCTGCTGCAACTGCCGAACGGGTCGCCGGAGCAGCCCCCGTTGCGTCTCTTCGGCGACAGGGTGGTCCTCACCAACTCCGGCCTGGCCCTGGGCGGCACCGTCGTCGAGCGCTTCGGCCGCCTGGTCGTCGACGGCGGCTACCAGCTCACGCCGGAGTTCAGCGCCCTGGTGATCGGGCTCGCCGTCTACACCGCAGCGTTCATCGCCGAGATCATCCGCGGCGGCATCCTCGCCGTGCCGCGCGGCCAGATCGAGGCGGCGCGCAGCCTGGGGCTGTCCGCCGCCCAGGCCCTGCGTCTCGTCGTCCTGCCCCAGGCCCTGCGCATCGTCATCCCGCCGCTGGGCAATCAGTTCCTGAACCTGACGAAGAACAGCAGCCTGGCCCTGGGCATCGGCTTCGCCGAGTTCCTCTCCGCCGCCAACACCGTGAGCAGCCAGTCGTTCCGCTCGCTGGAGGCGTTCACGGTGGTGACGCTGGGCTACCTGGCGCTTTCCCTGATCATCTCCGGCGTCGTGAACCTGATCCGGGCCCGCCTGGCCCTGGCGGGGAGCGCCTGATGGCATCCGGGCTGGAGGCCCTCGCCGTGCCGTCCCGCCGCTCCGTGGGCCAGTGGCTGCGGCGGCACCTCTTCGACGGGCCGTGGAACACCGCGCTGACGCTGGCCGCGGCCGCCCTGCTGCTGCGCGTCATACCCCCCGCGGTGCGCTGGGCGCGGCACGCGCACTGGGCCGTGGTGACCGACAACCCGCGCTTCTGGCTGCTGGGGCCGATGCCCCTGGAGTACGTGGGCCGGGCCTACTGGGCGGGCGGCCTGACGGTTTGCGCCGTCGCCCTCACCGCGGTGGGCCTGCGCGTCGGGGTCCGGCCGGCGCGGCTCGTCGCCCTGTGGGTCGGCGTCGCCTTCGGCGCGCTGTGGGTGATGTCGCCGGTGCGGATGGACCACATCGGCGGGCTCTACCTCACGCTGCTGCTGGCCGTCACCGCGATCACGGCCTCCTTCCCGCTGGGCGTCCTGATCGGCATGGGCCGGGTGAGCCGGCTGCCGGTGATCCGCGCCGCCGCGGTGCTGTACATCGAGGTGATCCGCGGCGTGCCCTTCATCACTGTCTTGCTGTGGTTCTCGGTCTTCGTCACCCTGGTCAGCGGCGACGCCCTGGGCCGGGTGCAGCGGGCGATGATCGCCATGACGGTCTTCACCGCGGCGTACGTCGCCGAGATCGTGCGCGGGGGGATCGAGGCGGTGCCGCGCGGCCAGGTCGAGGCGGCGCGGGCCCTGGGCCTCAGCGCCGGCCAGACGATGCTGCGGATCGTCCTGCCCCAGGCGGTGAAGGTGATGATCCCGGCGCTGGTCGGCCAGTTCATCAGTCTGTTCAAGGACACCTCGCTGGCCGTGATCATCGGCCTCTCCGAGCTCGTCGGCGCGGGGCGCGCCCTGCTCGCCCGGGCTGAATACCTGCACGACGTGCGCGAGGTGTACGTCTTCCTGCTGATCGTGTACTTCATCGGGTCGTACGTCCTGTCCTCGGCCAGCCGCCGGCTGGAGCGGCGGCTGGGCCTCGGCGAACGGTAGAGGAGGAGCGCATGGCCTCGGGGAACGGCCGGCCGATCATCATCATGGAGGACGTCCACAAGTGGTTCGGACGGCTGCACGTCCTGCGCGGCATCAACCTGCAGGTCCAGGCGGGCGAGGTCGTGGTCGTGGCCGGGCCCTCCGGCTCCGGCAAGTCGACAATGATCCGCTGCATCAACCGCCTGGAGAGCCACCAGCGCGGGCGGATCATCGTCGACGACATCGAGCTCACCGACGACACGCACAACATCGACGCCGTGCGCAGCGAGGTGGGCATGGTCTTCCAGTCCTTCAACCTCTTTCCGCACCTCACCGTGCTGCAGAACATCACGCTCGCCCCGCTGCGCGTGCGGCGCTGGCCGCGGGACCGCGCCGAGGCGGTGGCGATGCAGCTTCTGGAGCGCGTCGGCATCCCGGAGAAGGCGCACAGCTACCCCGGCCAGCTCTCCGGCGGCCAGCAGCAGCGCGTGGCCATCGCCCGCGCCCTGGCGATGCAGCCGAAGATCATGCTCTTCGACGAGCCGACCTCGGCGCTCGATCCGGAGATGATCCAGGAGGTGCTGGACGTGATGCGCGCCCTGGCCCGCGACGCGGGGATGACGATGATCATCGTCACGCACGAGATGGGGTTCGCCCGCGAGGTCGCCGATCGGATCATCTTCATGGACGAGGGCGTGATCGTAGAGGAGGGGACGCCCGAGCACTTCTTCACCAATCCGACGCACCCCCGGACGAAGCTCTTCCTCTCCAAGATCCTCCACCAGTAGCATCTGCCGGGCGGCGGGGCCGGGCGCATGGTATAATGTGATCTTGCTAGTCCGCTTGCCGGTCCGCGCGAAGAAAGGGTGAGACGTCCTCCGTTGGACGCAGCAAGTAGTCCGCTCGGCTACGTCGTCCTGGCGATCCTGCTCCTGCTGTCGGCCTTCTTCTCCGGTTCGGAGACGGCCCTGCTCGCCGTGAATAAACTGCGCCTGCGCCAGCTGCACGAGGAGGGGAACGCGCGCGCCGGCATGGTGCGGCGGCTGCTCGAGGAGCCGGGCCGGGTGCTCACGGCGCTGCTCGTGGGGAACAACATCGTCAACGTCGCGGCCACGGTGCTGGCCACGGCGATCTTCGTATCGCTGTGGGGGCCGCAGCGCGGATCGCTGTACGCCCTGATCGGCATGACCCTCCTCCTGCTCGTCGTCGGCGAGATCACGCCGAAGACCTTCGCCGCCAAGTACGCCGACCGCCTGGCGATGTGGGTCTCGCGGCCCGTGCGCGCCCTCACCGTGGCGCTCTCCCCGGTCGTCCGGCTGCTCTCCCTGCTCAGCAACGTCCTCCTGCGGCCGCTCGGCGGCCGCGTCGATCTCGCCTCGCCGCTCGTCACGGAAGAGGAGATCCGGCTCCTCGTGAAGATGGGCGAGGAGGAGGGCGTGATCCAGGAAGACGAGCGGGAAATGATCCACTCCATCTTCGAGTTCGGCGACACCGTGGCCCGCGAAGTGATGGTGCCGCGGATCGACATGGTCTGCGTCGCCGATACCGACACCGTGGCCGACGCCCTGCGCGTGATCCGCGCCGAAGGCCACTCCCGGCTGCCCGTCTACCACGAGACGATCGATCAGATCGTCGGGGTGGTGCACGTCAAGGATCTCGTGCCCTTCCTGCAGGACGGGCGCGGCGCGACCCCGGTGAAGGAGGCCGCGCGGGCGGCGTACTTCATCCCGGAGAGCAAGCCGCTGGACAGCCTCTTCCGGGAGATGCGCCGGCGCAAGGTGCACATGGCCATCGTCGTGGACGAGTACGGCGGCACGGCCGGGCTCGTGACCATCGAGGATCTGCTGGAGGAGATCGTCGGCCCGATCCTCGACGAGTACGATGTGGAGGAGAAGCTGTTCGAGATCGTCAACGACTCCGTGGCCCTGGTCGATGGCCGGGTCAGCCTGGAGGAGGTGAACGAGCAGCTCGGGCTGGACCTCCCCGTGGACGAGGTGGACACGATCGGGGGGTTCGTCTACTCCCTGCTCGGGCACGTCCCGACCCAGGGGGAGAGCGTGACCTACAACGGCATCGAGCTGGTCGTCGAGCGGCTGGAGGGCCACCGCATCGCCCGCGTGCGCATCACCAAGCGCGTCCCCGCCGGGCCGTTGCGGTCGTAGATGCGCTCCCGCCTGCGCACCTACTTCATCACCGGCCTGATCGTCTTCCTGCCCGTGGCCATCACCATCAGCGTGCTGGCCTGGCTGTTCCGCGTCATGGACAGCCTGTTGGGTTGGCTGCTGCCGCCGCTGCTCGGGCGCGACGTGCCGGGCCTCGGGCTGGCCGCCTCGCTCGTCGTCATCTTCCTGCTTGGCGTGCTCGGCACGAACGTGCTCGGGAAGCGCCTCGTGGCCTTCTTCGAGCGATTGCTGCTGCGCATCCCCCTGGCGCGCAGCATTTACTCCGCGACGAAGTCCGTGAGCGCCGTGATCTTCCAGCAGCGCCGCGGCGCCTTCCAGCGGCCCGTGCTGGTGGAGTGGCCCCGGGCAGGGCTGTGGACGATCGCATTCGTCACCGGCGAGACGCCGGAGGGCCTGCCGGGGATCAGCCGCCGGCTGCTGAACGTCTTCGTCGTCACCACCCCCAACCCGACGACCGGGTTCCTGATGTTCGTCCCGGAAGCGGAAACATGCGCTCTGCCGATGAGCGTCGAGGACGCCCTGAAGATCGTGATGTCCGGCGGCATCGTGTCGCCCACCATGGCGGCCGCGCCGCGGTCCGTCCCGGCGGCGCCGGCGGAGGAAGCGCGGTGAGCCCGCGAGGCGTTTCCGACCGCGAGCTCC
>DATLZI010000064.1:0-5222 GCA_035574075.1 bacterium
GGCGACGGGGGCGGAGCAGCGCGGGCAGGTAGACCAGGTAACGCGCGCCCACGACCATCGAGGCAGCCAGGCTGACCAGCCACAGTGCCTGCCCTCGGTCCGCCGGCCCGGCGGGGCCGAGCGCCTGGCGGGCCAGCACCGCGCCCGAGAAGATCAGCGCGGGCAGGCCAGAGCCCAGGACGAGGAGGCGCAGGAAGCGGCTCTGCGCCACGCGCTCCGGTCCGCGGATGATGAGAATCGTCAGGGCGCCGAGGGCCAGTAGACCGATCGGGCCCATCAGCAGCAGCACGATCCCCAGCCCGTCCTCGACGGGCGGACGCCCGTGGAGCAGACCGGGGACCAGCTCGAGCAGGAGCGCCGTCAGCAGGAGCCAGAGGAGCGGCGTGAAGAGGAAGGCCGACGGCACCACGCCGACGAGCAGCTCGACGAGCCGGCGATGGCTGGGGAGCATCCGTCCGGTCCATGCCCCCGGCGGGCCGCGCCGAGTCCAGCCGTGACGGTGGTATAATGAAAACGTCCAGTGGGGGCGATTGGTCTCGACTGGGCATGCAGAAGCGAGGTGGCGCGTCGAGGTGGCTCGGGTCCTCGTAAAACTCCTGAGCGGCGCACAAACGCCAACACTACTCAGTACGCCTACGCGGCCTAAGTAGCCGCGTACGTTCACCCGGACGGGCCGGCAGTCCGGGATGAACGCCAACCGCCGGCTACCGTCGCCGTCCCGGCCCGGGGCGCGCGGCGGGAATCCTAACGGGCTGGCGAGTGGCCGATCCGGCTCAGGGGAGCGGCCGCTCGCGAGAACCAAAGCCTGAGACACACGCGTAGATGCCTTGCCCTCGCTGCTCCAGGACGCGGGTTCGATTCCCGCCGCCTCCACCATCGGCCCCGATGCGCGGGACCGCCGCGGGAACCGCTGGGCGCGTGTCAGTGAACAGGCGGCCGGTGGCATGAACCGACACGCCTGGGCCGCACGCATCGGGATAGCGCTGCTGGCGGCGGCGATGGGCCTCAGCCAGCCGGTCGCGGGAGCACCCCGGGGCTGCGACCCGGCCTATCCAACCGTGTGCATCCCGTCACCGCCGCCGGACCTCGACTGCCGCGACATCCCCTACCGCAACTTCCGGGTGCTCCCTCCGGACCCGCATCACTTCGACCGGGACAGGGACGGCATCGGCTGCGAGACATAGAGCACCGCGCGCGGCAGGCGCCGAACGGCGACGGTCACCAGACCGCCCTCGCCGGCCAGCGTGACGAGATCGAGCGGGCCCCACGGCGTGATCAACCGCGCGCCGTTCACCCCGGCCACGCGAAGCTCCAGGCGGTCGAGCCGGCGGTCGGTGCGGAGCACGAGGCGGTCACCCACGACGGCATACCCCGTGGCGGGCAGCCCGGCGCCCTGGGAGCGGAACTCCATGCGGACGAGGCGCAGGCCGCGGCGGCCGGCGGCGTAGACCTCGACGACCGGGGTGCGCTCGACGGAGTGGAGGTACTCGAGGCGCAGCTCGACATCCCGCTCCACGGCCACCGGGCGCAGCGCCGGTCCCGCCCCCGCCTCGACGACGAGGGCGGGGACCGGCCAGGCCAGTGAGGCCGCGGCGAGGAGGGCCGCGGCGATCAGCAGCTCAGCGGATGCCCTTCTCGTTGTAGTAGCGCTCCGCGCCGGGGTGCAGCGGGATCGGCATGCCCAGCCGCGCCCCGCGCAGCGACAGGTCGCGGCCCCGAGCGTGGGCCGCGGCAATCCGGTCGAGGTTCTCCCACAGCGCCTTGGTCAGGTTGTAGACGAGATCCGCGCTGAGGTCGGCCCGCCCGACCAGCATCGCCATCACGGCCACGGTCTGCACCGGCCGGGTGACGCCGCGATACGTGCCGGCGGGCACGGTCTGCGGCGCGTAGAACGGGTAGCGGGCGCGCAGTTCCTGCAACTTGTCGTCGGCGATCGGCAGCAGCACGATGTCGCGCTGTGCGGCGACGTCGGTCACAGCCGCCGTGGGGTAGCCAGCGGTGATGAAGACGGCGTCCACCTGCCCGTCGCGCAGCTGGTCCATGCCCGCCCCGAATGACAGGAAGTCGGGCCGGATCTGGCTGTAGAAGATGCCGTGCACGAGGAGGATCTGGCGGGCGTTGGCCTCCGTGCCGCTGCCCGGCGCGCCGACCACGACGCGCTTGCCGCGCAGGTCCTCCACCCGAGCGATCCCCTTGCTCCGCAGGGTCACGATCTGGATCGTCTCCGGGTACAGCATCGCGATCCCCCGGATGTTCCCCACCGGCTCAGGCCGGTTCTCCCGGGCGTTGAAGAACATCTCCCGGCCGGTGTGCGCGTAGTAGGCGATGTCGTTCTGGATCAAGGCCAGGTGCGCTTCGCCCCGGGCCAGGAACTGCACGTTGGCCACGGAGGCGCCGCTGGACTGCGCGGAGACGCGCACGCCGGGGACCTTGCTGTTCCAGATCTCGGCCATCGCCCCGCCCAACGGGAAGTACACGCCCGCCGTCCCGCCGGTGACCAGAGCGAGCAACTGCTGCGCTGCGCTCGGAGCCGGCGCCACCAGGAGCGCGGCGCCAAGCAGCGCGAGCAGCGCGACCTTGCCCCCCCGAGCGTCCATCGACCTCCACCTCCCTGATGGTGTCGTGTATCGTCATCCTGCGCTGTGACGCGCCGGCAGCGGGGCGAGCCGCTGCCGGAGCGCGATGAGCCCGATCAAGGCGATGCCCAGCGCGTCCCAGAGCACGTTGTGAAAGATCAGCGCCACGGCGGCGACCAGCAGCAGCGCGCGGTCCAGCGCCGTGGCCGGTCCCAGGAAGTAGCCGGAGGCGCCCGCGGCCAGCGCGGTGACGCCCACCACCCCCGTCGCCACGGTGATCACGACCTCGGCGATCGTGGCCTGCTGCAGCAGCAGCACCGGCGAGTAGACGAAGACGAAGGGTACGAGGATCCCGCCAAGAGCCAGCCGCGTTGCGGCCAAGCTCGTGGCGAAGGGATCGGCCCGGGCGATCCCGGCCGCGGCGTAGGCGGCCAGGGCGTCGGGAGGCGTCAGATCAGCAATCATCCCGAAGTAGAAGATGAAGAGGTGCGCGGCGATGAGCGGGACGCCGAGCTGCCCCAGGGCCGGCGCGGCGATCGCCGCGAGGATGATGTAGGTGGCAGTGGTGGGAATGCCTGAGCCGATGATCGTGCAGGCCGCGGCGACGAGGACCAGGGTGAGGAAGATGTTGTGCTGCCCGAGGGCCACGGTGAGGCTGACGAACTTCAGGCCGATCCCGGTGAGGGTCACGACGCCGATGATGATCCCGACGACGGCGCAGGCCGTGGCCACGGCGATGGCGTTGCGCGCGCCGTAGACGAGCGTCTCCCAGATGTCCCGCGCGTAGCGCGCGGCGAGCAGGCCGAGCGGGCTCCCCCACCCCTCCTTCACGATGGTGATGCTGTGCACCGCCGCCGCCGTGACGATCCCCCAGAAGGCGGCGGTCATCGGCGTGAACCCCTCCAGGAGGAAGCCGACGACGAAGACCAGCGGGACGACGAGATACCCGCGGGACCAGAGGATGCCGCGCAGGTGGGGCAGCTGCGCGCGGGGCAGCCCCCGCAGGCCCCGACGCTTCGCCTCGAAGTGGATCATCAACCCCACGGCCAGGAAGTAGAAGATCGCCGGGAGGGCCGCCGCCTTGACGATGGTCAGGTAGGGCACGCCCAGGAACTCTGCCATGACGAACGCCGCGGCGCCCATCACGGGCGGCATGAGCTGCCCGCCGACGGAGGTGGCCGCCTCCACGCCGGCGGCGAAGCGGGGATCGTACCCCAGGCGCTTCATCAGTGGAATGTTGAAGACGCCGTCGGTGACCACGTTGGCCACCGAACTCCCCGAGACGGTGCCGATGAAGGCGCTGCTCAACACGGAGACCTTGGCCGGTCCGCCGGTCATCCAGCCGGCGAGGGCCATGGCGATATCCACGAAGAGCTGGCCCAATCCGGTGCGCTCGAGGAACGCCCCCAGCAGGACGAAGAGGAAGACGAACGTCGCCGAGACGCCGATTGGGATGCCGAAGATCCCCTCCGTCGTGTAGAACATGTGGTCCACGACCCGCGGCACCGAGACCGGCGGGACGCCCAGGACACCCGGCAGGTACCGCCCCACAAAGGGGTAGACGAGCAGCGCGGCGGCGATGAAGGGCAGCACGCCGAGCACCCGGCGCCCGGCCTCCAGCACCGCCGCGATGCCCAGCCCACCCACGACCAGGTCCAGCGGGGTGAGGCGGCCCGAGCGCAGCGCCAGCGGGGTAGCGTTGATGAAGACGTAGAGCATGAACCCGACGGCGAGCGCCGCGGTGACCGCGTCGAGCGGACCGAAGCGGGTCTCGCCGGCCTGCCGGCGCCGCGGCGGATAAAGCAGGAAGACCATCGCCAGGACGAACGCCAGGTGCGCGGACCGCTGTCGGAGGGCTTCGAAGGTCCCGAAGCGCGCCGTGTAGAGGTGGAAGAGCGACATCCCCCCCGCCACCGCGGCCACGACCGCAGCGCTGGCGCCCGTCAGCTTCCGATAGGCGTACTCCGGTTCAACCTCGCGGAGGAGCTGTTCAGCCTGCGCGCCCACCAGAGGAGAGGATTCCGCAGCGCAGGGGCCGCGCCCCTGCCGCCCGCGCCGGTCCGGCCGTCCCGGCGGCGGTGGAGGCCGGGGCCGCTCGCTCAGGTGGCGAAGAGCACCGCGCCGCGGGCGGCGTCGAAGGTCATCTCCTCCATGCCCTCCGTCCGGGCGTATCCTCGCGCCCGCCGCCGACGCTCGATGCGCACCCGGCTGGCGTGGCAGCGGGGGCACTGGTGCACGACGATCCGCACCCAGCGCTTGTCTTCCCGGCGCACCTTCGCCGCCCGGACGCGCGCCAGGATCGCGCGCGCCTCCAGCGGCCGGCGCTGGTGCATCGCCGTCTCCCACTCCCGCACGGCCTGTGCGTTCGCGCTATCCACGAGGTGGCGGAGCTCGTAGAAGCGGCGGTTCGCCCAGCAGAACGGCACGTCGGTCATCAGCGACATCATCCACCCGGTGGCCACCACCGCGCCGACGATCTCGATGATCAGGCGCATACTCCCGACCCAGAACCGGATCTGCACGGGCAACTGCACGCGCGCGGGCAGCTGCTCGGCGAAGGCGCTGCCGCCCTGCTGCACGAGCAGCTGCAGGTAGCGCACCCCGTCCACCACCTGCTCCAGGGGCGGCGTGCGCAGCGCGCCGGGG
>DATLZI010000065.1:0-3700 GCA_035574075.1 bacterium
TCCATGAAGCGCTCGACCAGGACCGCCGCCGTGGAGGTGGACAGCGCGACATCGAAGCGCTGCCGCAGCAGCAGGGGCTTGGCCAGATCCACGGTGCGCGCGGGACTGAAGCTCGCCGCCGCCACGCCGGCGAGGATCGCCTTCGTCGCGTCGGCCAGGCCGAGCGAGCGCCCGGTGAGCCGACGGATCATCCACCGCCACCGACCCGTCTTGACGAGCACGTTCAGGCCCAGGAACCCCACTGCCGCGCCCAGGGGCGCCGGCGCCGTGCGCCGCACCGCCTCGCGCAGGGCGCCGAGATCGACGCGCGCCAGCAGCGCGGCGAGGAGGACGCCTCCCGCCAGCAGGAAAGCCAGACGGAGGCGCGGGCCCGTCATCACGGTCAGGGGGCGTAGAAAGCCCGCAGGCTGAGGTCCACGAGAACGCCCCGCTGGGCGCCCGTCACCGCCAGGCGATCCACGACGACCGCCCTGGGCATCTGCTCCAGCGCGCCGATGAACGCGCGCACCCTCCGGTACTCCCCGCTCACCTGGATCTGCACGGGGACCGCGGCCACGCCAGAGGGCAGGGCATCGTTGCCGCCGGCGGGGGGGATCTGGGCGAAGGAGATCTGGCGGAGCTGCACCCCGGCGTCCTGCAGCGCCCGCCCCAGGGCGTCCACAAAGGCGGGCAGCGCCGGCTCGCGCGGCAGCCGCGCCTCCAGCGCGCGCGCCGCCGCAGCCGCGTCGCGGTGGCGCGTCTCGATCTGCGCCCGCCGATCGACGAGGACCAGCAGGCGGGTCTTCTCGACCTGCTTGCGCGTCGCCTCCAGCTGGGCCAGCCGCACCTGCTGGATCGCGGGGAAGATGACGAGCAACAGCACCGCCGCCGCCAGGACGATGACTCCGGCGACGCCGATCACCGTCTGCTCGCGGCGCCGCAGGGCGGTCACGGTCGTCTCACCGCAGCCGGGCCGCGATCTGGAACTGGGTGACGAGCCGATCGCGGACGGCGACCTGCTGGATCGAGCGCAGCTCCACGCCGCGGAGCAGGGGCGAGGCGCCCAGCGCCGCAGCGAAGCGCGCCGCGGAGGACAGGTCGGTGGCCGCCCCGGTGATGGTGACGCCGGCGCCCTCCACCACCACGGCGTGGAGCCAGGCGTTACGCGGGATCGTGCGGGCAAGTTCGTCGAGCAGCGCGGAGTGCACGCCCGTGCGGCCGATCACGGCCTGCAGCCGCTCGCGCCGGGCCTCGAGGTCGTCAGCCTCCGCCTGGAGCTGGCCGAGGCGCACGGCCACCGGCCGCAGCGGCGCGAGCAGACGCTCGGTCTCCCCTGCTTCCCGCCGCGCCGCGGCCACCTGCTGCGCCAGGACGACGTAGACCACGGCGACGAGGAGCCCTGTGACGAGGGGCACGCCGATGAGCAGCCGGCGCCGCGACGCGCGCTCGCGGCGCTGGACGACGGCCTGCGGCAGCAAGGTCAGCTCGATCTTCATCTACACCAGGGTCCTCAGCGCGAGCCCGATGGCGGTGACCAGCTGCGGTCCGGCCCGCTCCAGCGCGTCGGCGTCGAGGCGTTGGCTGGGGCGGATGCCGTCCAGCGCGGTGGCCACAGCGACCGGGATCTCCATCTCCAGGGCCAGATGCCGGTCGAGCCCGCCGGCGCGCGCCCCGCCGCCGCAGAGCAGAATCCGATCCACCTGCTGCCCTCCGTACTGCGCGCGGAAGAAGTCGAAGGAGCGGCGCAACTGCGCCGTCAGCGCGTCGAGGACGCCGACCAGCGCGCCGCTGCCCGTCGATCCCCCCTCCCCGCCCGCTGCGGCGATCTCCTTCAGCAGAACGCCGGCCCCCTCGGCGACGGTGCGGGTCACCTGCGGCACGCCCGCGCGCACGATCGCCACCTCGGTCGTCGAGGCGCCGAGGTTCACCGTCGCCACCGTGCCGGGCAGCGGGCGCAAGGTCAGAGCCCGCACCATGGCGAGCGCGGACAGCTCCACCGCCGCGGCGCGCACGCCGGCCTCCTCCAGCACCTGGACGCAGCTCATGGCCATCGCTTCCGGCGCGGCCGCCAGCAGCACCTCCAGCTGGCGCTGCCCATCCTCCATCACTTCGCCGACGACCTGGGCGTCGAGGACCGCCTCCTCCACCGGAAACGGGAGGTGGCGCTCCGCCTCCCAGCGGATCGCCTGCTTCACTTCTTCGTGCGGGATCGGCGGCAGCCGCAGGATGCGGGCCAGGACGTTGGGACCGGCCACGGACACGACGGCCTCCCGGCGCCGGATGCCCGCCGTCCGCAGCAGCGCATCGAGCGCGCCGGCCACCGCCCGATCGTTTACGATCCTCCCTTCCATCACCGCGCCGGGCGGGGTCGGGGCGACCCCGTACCGCACCAGTTCGACCCCCCGACGTCCCCGTCGGGCCTCCACGACCTTGATCGCGGCGCTGCCGATGTCCACCCCCAGCGATGCGGCGCCGATCTGGAAGATGTCCGTCAGCTGGCCCATGTTCCGTGTTGCTATTCGGAGTCGAGACCGCAAAGTCCCGGTCTAGTCGCCCGACGACCAGGACAGGGGGACCAGAACGTTGTCGGTGTTCAGCGGGGCCAGGGCCGCCGGCGGCGATTCCACCGCCGCCCCGTCGTGGCGGGCGGCCAAAGTCCCGCTGTTGGCCTGAACGTCCTCCAGCCGGATCGCGCCGTTGGACATCAGCGGCCCTCGCAGGGTCACCGTGACCTGATCGGCCCCATGCCGGAAGTCGATCCCCATCGCCGCCGAGCCCAACAGGTCGTCGGTGCACGGCGAGGGGGGAACGCACCCTCCGCCGGGATTGTCCGCGCCGGCGAAGGTGTAGACGATGCCGGTGATCGTCACGGCGCGCGGGACCGCCGCGGCGCCGGCGGAGACGAGGCGCACCTGTCCGGCTGCCACCAGCGCGGGATCGCCCGGCAGCGCGGCGTGCGCCAGATCGGAGATGCGCGCCGAGACCTCCTCGATCGCGACGTCGCCCACCACCGCGCTCCCCGCCCGGCGGAAGATCCCAACCATCCCGTTGATCTGCGTGGGAACGCTAGAGGCATAGACCACGACTCCGGCGCTCGAGGTCGCCGGACGGGCCCGCAGGCAGAGTGTCTCGCGCGCCCCGGCGGCCAGGCCCAGGCACTCCACGGTCGTGCGCCGGGGGACCAGGGCAAGGAGATGGGCCGCGCCGGGGGCGGCCCGGCTCGAGGCGGACGTCATGACGCCGCTTCCCCCGGCGGTGGCCTGCAGCTGCTCGGTGCCCTGGGACGCGGTACGCGTGTTGGGCGGTCCGCCCACGGACGCCTCGTCGTAGCGCTCGATCAGCCCCGCGGTCTGGGGCGTCCAGCTGGCCCCGCTGGCCAGTGCGAAGGAAGCGACCAGCATCGCGCCGTCCACGGTCGTGGTCACCGCGGGCGTCGAGTGCAGCGTCCCGCTCGGGGTCGCCTGGCCCAGCGCCGCGTCGATCGGGTCCACCGGGTCGACGTTCGCGTAGGCCTGGATGCCGCCGGACGCCTTCTCCGTCGAGGTGAACGTCCACGTGTAGCTCGCAGGCTCAGCCGCTCCCGCCACTTTGTAGTATACTGCCAGGCGCAGCGCGGTGCCGTTGTCGATCGGGTTCGATCCCCCCGGCACCAGCGTCCACCCCGTCGGCGGGGTGACGCCCGTCCCGGCCCCTCCCCGCACGGCGATCGCCGCAACCATCA
>DATLZI010000066.1:0-13142 GCA_035574075.1 bacterium
GGTCCTGAACATCGGGGTGACCACGGCCGCGGCCGGCATCATCGTGGGGGTGACGAACCTCACCGGGCTGGGCCTCAAGCTCTCCGACATCATCGTCAGCCTGGCCGGCGGCCGGCTCCTGCTGACGCTGCTCTATGCCGCGCTGGCCAACGGCAGCCGCGCCGTCCTGAACATCGGGGTGACGACGGCGGCGGCCGGCATCATCGTCGGCGTGACGAACCTCACCGGGCTGGGGCTCAAGCTCTCGGACATCATCATCAGCCTGGCCGGCGGCAACCTGATCCTCACCCTGATCTACGCCGCCCTGGCGCTGTGGGTCCTCGGCCTGGCCCTGCCCATCACCGCCACCTACATCATCGCCGCGGTGATCGTCGCCCCCGCGCTGACGAAGCTGGGCGTGCACGAGCTGGCCGCGCACATGTTCATCTTCTACTACGCCGTGCTGTCGGAGGTCTCGCCGCCGGTGGGCCTCTCCCCGATGGCCGCCGCGGCGATCACCGGCGGCAACCCCTTCAAGACGATGCTCCTGGCCTGGAAGTACACCCTGCCAGCCTTCGTCGTGCCGTTCATGTTCACGGTGCATCCCGCGGGCATGGGCCTCCTCCTCAAAGCGCCGCCCGCGGACGTGATCAAGGTCCTGATCACCGCCGCCGCGGGCCTGGCGGCGATGGCCTGCGGCATCAACGGCTGGCTGCTGCGGCGCACGACCTGGCTGGAGCGCATCGTCCTGGTCGCCGCCGGCCTCCTCCTGATCTACCCGGCCACCGCCCTCGACCTGTTCGCCCTGGCTCTGATCGGCGGCGTGGTCGCCCTGCAGCTCCTGCTGCGCCATCCGGCCGCCCAGGCACAGTAGCCGCGCACCCGCTACACTGCTGGTGGAGGGATGCCCATGGCTGACGAGCGGGAACCGTCCGCCGCGACGTCCGAGGAGCGCACCGAACGGGTGCCGCTCCACGCCCCGGACCTGGTGCGCTGGTGCGTCTCGCTGCTCGCCACCAGCGCCTGGCAGGAGATGGGGCTGATCCCCGATCCCGCCACGAACAAAGTGGAGCGCCACCTGGACGACGCGCGCCTGGCGATCGACGCCGCCGCGGCGCTGATCGAGCACCTTCGGCCGCGCGCCGCGGACAGCGAGCGCCGCGAGCTGGACAACCTGCTGGCCACCCTGCGCCTGAACTTCGTGGAGCAGGCCGCGAAGGGATAGCCGACCAACGATGAGCGCCAACGCGCTCGCCGGGGCGACCAGCGCCTACCTCCGCGCGGCGGCCAACCAGCCCGTGGCCTGGCTGCCCTGGTCGGAGGCCGCCTTCGCCCGCGCCCGCGCCGAGGACAAACCGATCCTTCTCGACATCGGGGCGGCGTGGTGCCACTGGTGCCACGTCCTCGACCACGAGAGCTACGACGACCCCGAGATCGCCGCGATCATCAACCGCCACTTCGTCGCGGTGAAGGTCGATCGCGACGAGCGGCCGGACATCGACGCCCGCTACCAGCACGCGGTGAGCGCGCTCACCGGCCAGGGCGGCTGGCCGCTCACCGCCTTCCTCACCCCCGACGGCAAGGTCTTCTTCGGCGGCACCTACTTCCCGAAGGACGACGCCTACGGCCGGCCGGGGTTCCGCCGCATCCTGCTCAGCGTAGCCGCCTACTACCGCGACAACCGGGCCGAGGCGGTCGAGGCTGCCGAGCAGCTCCACCGGCAGCTCGCCGCCGCGCTGGCCGCGCCCGTCGCCACCGCCGCCACGGTCGGCGCCGCGCACCTGGAGACCGCGCTGGAGGCGATCCGCCGCGTCTTCGATCCGGTCGACGGCGGCTTCGGCGGGGCGCCAAAGTTCCCGCACTGCGCCACGATCGAGCTGCTCCTCCGTCGCGCCGCGCGCACCAGCGACGCGGCCTCGCTGGCCATGGCCGTCCGCACGCTGGAGCGGATCGCCCGCGGCGGGATCTGCGACCAGCTCGGCGGCGGATTCCACCGCTACAGCACCGACGGACGGTGGATCGTGCCGCACTTCGAGAAGATGCTCTACGACAACGCCGGCCTGCTGCAGATCTACGCGCAGGCCTTCCTGGCCACGGGGGAGCCTCTCTTCGCTGCGACCGCTCGCGCCACGGCGGGCTTCCTCACCACCGTCCTCGGCGATCCCCGCGGCGGGTTCTTCGCCAGCCAGGACGCCGACGTCGCACCGGGGGACGACGGCAGCTACTTCACCTGGCGGCCGGAGGAGGCCGCCGCCGTCCTCGAGCCGGACGAGGCCGCGGCGGCCGTCGAGCACTACCACCTGCGCGGCCCCGGCGAGATGCACGACGGGCGGCACGTCCTGTTCGTGGACCGCGACGCCGACGTGATTGCCGCCGCGCTGGCCCGCCCCGTCGAGCAGGTGCGCAGCCTGCTGGCCGCGGCGCGAGACAAGCTGGCCCGGGCCCGCGCGGCGCGGCGGGCGCCGGCGGTCGACACCGCGCTCTACGCGAACTGGAACGGCATGGCGATCTCGGCGTTCCTCACCGCCGCCGCCGCGCTGCGCGATCCCACCTATGCGGCGACCGCCCTGCGGACCCTCGACCGCTTCCTGGCCGAGGGCTACGCCTCCGGGCGGGGGTTCGTCCACGCGCTGGGCAGCCCCGCGCCGGGGTTCGCCGATGACCAGCTGCAGATGGCCTCCGCGCTGCTCGATGCCTACGAGGCAACCGGCGCCCCGCGCTACCTGGCGATCGCCCGCGAGGTCGTGGACACCGCGCTGCGACGGTTCTGGGACGAACCAGGCTTCCGCGACGCCGCCTCCGCCGCCGGCCCCGGCCTTGACGTGCCCTACCATCCCGTCCAGGACACTCCGACGCCGTCCGTCAACGCCGTCGGGGCGCGGACGCTGCTGCGCCTTTCCCGCCTGCTCGACGCGCCCGCTTACCGGGCGCACGCCGAGCGCATTCTCAGCGCCTTCGCCCCTGCCCTCGCCCCCCACGGCCTCCACGCCTCGGCGCTCTTCATCGCCCTCGACGATCTGCTGCATCCCCCGGCGCACGTCGCCATCGTCGGCCCGCGGGACGACCCCCGCACGCGGGCGCTGCGGGAAGCCGCGCTGGGGACCTGGCGGCCGGACCGAGTGATCAGCCATCACGAAGACGGCGACGATGCGGTTCCCCTGCCCGACGCGGTGCGGGGAATGCTGGCCCACGCCACCGAGCCGACGGCCTTCGTTTGCGCGGGAACGGTCTGCGCGCCGCCGGCGCGCGCCCCGGACGAACTGGCGCGCACCCTGCTCACCTTCCGGCCGCCGGCCTGATGTCTTACGTCCGCCTGAAGCACCTGCTCTCCGCGCTGACGCTGGAGGCCGTGGGCCACCCGTCGCAGGCGGCGTGGGCGGCGGTCGCCGCCGCGTACGCGGAGCAGGCCTCGGCGGAGCAGCCGGCGGTGCCCTGGCGCGACTGCCTCGAGCGCGCGGCGGCGCTGGGGGCGCCGTTCGGCTGGGCGCCGACCCGCCGCGACCTCATCTACCTGGTGCGCCGTGGCCTGCTCGTGCGCCGTGGCGACCTCGTCGCCCTGCCGGAGACCTTCGTCCCCCACCTCAACGACGTCCGGCGCCAGACGGCCCGGCTGCTCGCAGCGATCGCCGACGTACGCGGCGCTCCACGCACCGGCGAGACCGGAGGCCCCCTGGTGGCCGCCGTGCTCTTCAACGCCGGGCTGTTCTTCGCGTGTCACGAGTGGGGGGAGGGTCTGTGGCGGCAGGCCCCTCCCGAGACGCGAGAATTCTACCACGGCCTCGTGCAGGTCGCGGCGGCGTTCTACCATTATGAGAAGGGGAACCTTCGTGGGAGCCGCGCGCTGCTGACCCGCGGCCTGGCCCGGCTGCGCGGATTCCCGGGGAGCTACCTGGGCCTTGACGTGGGCAGGCTGCGGGCGGACCTGGCGCCCTGGAACCAGCATTTCGCCGGCGGCCCCCGGCCCCCCGACTGTCCCCGGATCCACCGCCGCCAACAACAATAAGGGAGCTCCGGGGGGTTACGGGTCGGCGTTGGAGGGGGTGGCGGGGGACGGAGCTCCCTCAGAATGAGGGATACCCCAAGACCCCCTGCGCTAGGCCTGGCGGAGGGGGTGGGATTCGAACCCACGGGCCACCTTTAGGGCGGCCACGGTTTAGCAAACCGTTGCCTTGGACCTCTCGGCCACCCCTCCGGACGCATCCATCCTAGCACACCGGAGTCGGAGGGACTACAGACCGGCCGTGATCGTCTTCCACTGCCCCGGGGTGAAGACGATGATCTGGGTGACCCGGCCGCTGAGCGCGCCGCGCTTGCCGATGTCGAAGGCGATGCCCTGCGCGTCGAAGATCACCGTCGTCGTGGAGGCGTCGTCTTCCGTGGTGTACTCCCGGCCGTACGCCGCCTCGACCGCTGAGCGTTCCGAGCCGCCGGTGATGTTCCCCTTGTCCGTGCGGTAGGCATCGCTGAGGTTGACCACGACCAGGACGATCCGGCCGGACTCTTTCTCGGTGATGACGAGGAACGAGCGCAGCGGCCAGAGGTGGAAGGTGTACTTGCCGGAGTCCGCGTCGGCGCTGTCGTAGAGGTTGCCCAGCACCGCCGCGGCGTCGGCGACGCTGGCGCCGAGCCGCACGCCGCCGATCTGCTGACCGGCCACGATCGTTGCGCTGGTCTGGGCAGAAGCCGGTCCGGCCAGCAGGACCGGGAGCAGGACTGCGGCCCACAGGAAGCGCCTCATCGCAACCACCCTTGTTCCAGGTTGGGACTCATCCGGAGGATACCCCTCCGGAGGTGCCCCTACTCTACCATAGGGGGCGGCCGCGTTTCGCCGGCGCGGCCGAGGTGCTATAATCGGCCTGCGCGCGCGCCCGTAGCTCAGTGGATAGAGCGTTGGCCTGCGGAGCCAAAGGTCGTGGGTTCAAGTCCCGCCGGGCGCGCCATCTCGGGCCCGTAGCTCAGTGGATAGAGCAGGGGACTCCTAACCCTTCGCAGTAATCTTCCACCTACGTCCGCGAACGTCCAGAGACCGCTACTGATGCGGGATTTCGCTCATTCTAAGATTCCGCGAACGTCCGCTGAAGACCGCCGATTTGCGCCTATTGGCTACAGAATGGCTACAAACGATGCCGCTTCCGGTTCAGCGCCGCGGCGACCGGGCGATGAGATCCAGACCCAACCCCGTGACAAAACGGTCAGCTCGGTCCAGGTACTCCTCGCTCACGTCGAGTCGCCGGCCAAGCAACTCCGGCATCCCGGTAACGCGGCAGTAAGTCGCATCCGCTCTCCCCGCTCGATGTACTAGGACGTTGCGGCGCGCCCGCATCTCCGCGAGCGTCCTGTCGAAGCCGGTAGGGAACTCGAATTCGATTCCCAACTCGCGGCAGGTATCGCGTATCACATCGGGCCGGGCGGCCTCTGCCCTCTCCTCCTCGGCATCGAGGCCCATGTCTACCCGCCATCCAGCGACGAAGCCATCGAGAATCGCCATCAGGTAGACGAAGGCCATCTCGCGCCCGAGCGCCGCCTCATCCGGTATCATCTCAAGTTGGCGCTCGAACATCGACGCCCAGGAGAGCGCGTCCTCGCCGAACGCTCTCGCCGAGGTCACTGCGTAGAGGTCCGCGACCCTCGCAGGCCCGTGCCGCAGGAGGTCGAAGTGGGCCTTCGCCTCCTCCCTGAACGACTCAACGGTCTTCTGGAGCGTGCCGGCCTCCCGCTCGTGGGCGTGCTTCATCCGCTCGCGGAAGTTCTTGAACCGGACAAGGTTCACGGTGAACGCCTGCGCGGCGTTTGAAGGTCTTCCGTTCATGGCCTCATGCTATCATGCGTGGCAAGGAGGAAGAGAGGAGGAGGAATGGCTTTCTGAGTCCATGCCCGCGAGAGAGGATTAAGAGCCTACCGCCTTACAGGTGCGGATTCGTGGCTTGTTTACCCGTCTGGGCGCGAGTTCGTCACTCCCCTGGGAGACGGCTTCCATTGGAAAGGTGAGGACCAAGGAGGAACCATGGGAGGACGACCGCGCCCCGGTCTATCCGGCTGAGGGATAGTGGAGCGGCGATGGACCGTCCGCGCGCTCTCATAAGAGACGCGACATAAGTCGGATAGTCAGCCAGGCAAGCAGGCCCCAAACCGCAACAACCAATCCGGCCGCAATCCAGTTCGTCGGTCTCGCCGCCTGAGCCGCCGCCCGAGCCTTCGCGCGAGATTCCTCCATCACGTTCGGAGGAATCATGCGGAGCGCCAGCACGACGCCGAGCGGGATGAGAATGAAGTCGTCGAGGTGGCCGAGGACCGGGATGGGGTCGGGGATGAGGTCAAGCGGGCTAAAGGCATACGCCACCACGCATGCCGCGAATAGCCGACCATACCACGGAACGCGCGGGTCTCGATAAGCCAGGTACAGCGCGTGGACTTCGGCCCTCAAGGCTCGCGCCCGCCGCCGCCATGTATCGAGTGCGCCCATGCCGAAGGGATTCGATGAGACCTCTGCCCTCCTCTTCCTCCTCCTCCCTCCGCGATTGGCTACAGTTAGGCTACAGTGGCGGGTCGGGAGGGGTCCCCGGGGAAGGCCGGACGAGCGAAATCCCGCGTCTGTAGCGTATAATCTGAGGGTGCGGGCCCGTAGCTCAGTGGATAGAGCAGGGGACTCCTAAGCCCCTGGTCGGGGGTTCGATTCCCTCCGGGCCCGCCAGCCCGCATCTATCAAGGGGTTTCGCAATTTCGCCCCTCGCAGAACCGGGCGAAAAAGCCCCTGCTCACCCTCTCCACGAGGCGGTCGAGGCGTTCTTGCTCACGAAGCGAGTAGCCGGCTGCACAGAGGCCACCCTGCGCTCCTACACCCTGTGGCTACACCGGCTGCTGGCCGACGTGCCCGAGCCGACCCCGCTTGGGGTGCATGGGTTCTTCGCCCGGCTGCAGGCGCGTGGTCTTTCTCCGCGCCGCCAGCACCAAGCCTACCGCACGCTGAAGACGTTCTTCCGGTGGTGCGTGGAGGCCAGAGCGCTCCAGGAGAACCCACTCCGTGGATTCACGATGCGTACTCCCAAGACCCTACCCGACGTGCCGACCGAGGACGAACTGCGGGCCGTCCTGGTCGCCTGCCGAGAGGACTTCCACGGGGTGCGCAACCGCGCCCTCCTGCTGGTGCTGGCCGACAGTGGCCTGCGGGCCAGCGAGGTCCTGCACCTGCTGGTCGAGGGCTGGCGACCGACAGATCGAGGCCTGTTCGTGCGGGCCGGCAAAGGTCGCAAGGACAGAGTGGCGTTCATCGGGCCGACTACCACGCGGGCGCTGAAGACTTGGCTGGCACGGCATCCCACCCCGTCGCCCGAGGCGTTCCTATTCATCGACCGCCAGGGCCGGCCGCTAAAGTACCGGCACCTGGTGCAGATCCTCCACCGCGTGAGCGCGAAGGCTGGCCTGCCGGACCATCGCCGGCTGCACCCGCACGCGCTACGACACTTCGCGGCTACGAGCTGGCTACGCAGCGGTGCAGGACTCGACGAGGTGCGGCGGCTGCTTGGGCACGAGAGCCTGACGACCACGCTGCGCTACAGCAGTCTGGTTGGAGCGGATCTCCAGCGGGCGCACCGCAAGGCTGGAGCTATCGAGCGATTGCGGCTGGACTGATGTTATTGCCCTAGACTACGATAGGGAGGAATCCAAGCAAGGAAAGCGTGGAGGCAAGTCGTGGCCGAGACAACTGGCGGTCCCGGCGGCGTTTTGATTTATGGCACCGCGGTCCGTGGGGAAGACATCGAGAAACGCAGCGGCCTGGATCCTGCGTCATGGCTAACGCGGCTGTTTCGCTCCATCCTCATGGCCGCGATCGCCAAGGACGGACTTCATTACCTCGTCCCCGAGGTTACGGACAAGGTGACGACTCCAGACGGCGGAGTAGATGCCTCTCTCAGCGTTGAGCTAAATATCTCCGAACCCCGCCAACCAGGTCTTGTCAACCCGGGGAAAACTATCTACCAGATCAAGTGGCGATCCGAGCCCAACGCTATCGTCTCGGCAGCGCATGGCGAACTTGCAAAGGTTCTAGCCAAGAGTGGAACGCCGGACGTATATGTCTTCGTCACCAACGTGGTTCTTACCAAGAAGAAGAAGGCGGCCATCCTTGACGCCTTAGTGGGAGGCACCGAATTCCCCCAAGATCGAGTCGTGGTGCTTGGGGGTAGTGAACTCGCCGATCGTGTCAACGATGACCCGAGGATACGGGTGGCCTATTTCGGCGTGAGCGTAGGGCTCACCACGCTCGATCAAGCGATTGCCCACACGGAGCGCCGCTACCGACGCGAGGGCGATCGCCCCGCCCTCTTCAACAGAGCGGACCAGATTGGGACCATCAAGCGATTCCTTGAAGGCGATCAAAAGGTGATGATTGTACACGGACCTGCGAGTGTGGGGAAGAGCAGGGTCGTGCAGGAGTCCCTGTCAGAAATCCCGGAGCGGATCATATGGGCCCGAGGCGTGCCGCCTCAGGTGAGCGGGCTGCTACAGGTGGTGGACGAATCCCCGGGGCCAGCGATCCTTGTCATCGACGACGCTAATGAAGGGGCAGAAGCTGCTGTTCGAGTAGCCCAGGAGGCCAAGCAGGTCAAAACCATCCTCCTGGTGGATTACCCGCTCAGAGCGCCGGGTGCGGAGCGACTGCAGGTTGATCCCTTTGACCAGGAAAGCGCAGAAAAATTCCTGGCGGAATCCTTCCCCTCGATCCCCTTCATCCACCGTAGATGGCTTTTCGATCAGTTTGGCGGAGCACCCGGACTTCTCGTTCAGGCCGGAGCTGCGCTGACCAGTGTAATCGATCGTGATCCCCTCCGCGTCCCCGCCTACGAAGCACTCATGGACGAGTACGAGAGACGGATGACCCGGGGTCTTGGCGATGCCGTGCGAACTCTTCAAGCGTTTTCAATCCTAAGCCGCTTCTCGGTTGGACCTACGGCGGCCCCCGATCTTGAGGCGATCTGTTCCAGGATCGGGCTGACTAGGGCTCGCGCTTTGCAAGACATCGACCTGTTGCGCGCCATCGGATTGGTGGAGGAGGCTGACTGGCCTGGCGATGGAGTCTTCCGGGTCATCCCCCCGCTGCTCGCCCGGCGTGTGGCGCGTCGCGTCCTTCAGGGTCTTGCCGACGACCTCCCCGAGTTGTTCGCGTCTCTTTCCACCGAAGCCCGGGCCGCCCTAGTTCGGAGGGTTGGCGAGTGCAGGGAAGCGGGAGGCCCTCTGGATCGGTTCCTCGGGTGGATCATGGAGGCGAGTGGCCTGTTCTCCGACATCGGATCCGTCTCAATTGGGGCATCGGTAGTACGCGCCCTTGCGGAAACGATGCCGCACTGGGTCGTGAGGATACTGAGGCGTGTCGTGGAGGCCACGGAGGTAGATGAACTTCGAACTGGCCTGGCCGGAGAGAGCCGGCGGCAGGTGGTGAGGGCCCTGGAGAGCCTTCTGCGAAACCGCGACACGTTCGAGGACGCCGCCAGGATCCTTCTCCGCCTAGGGGAGGCGGAAAACGAAACATGGGCCAACAACGCGCGCGCCATCTTCGTCGAGGGTTTCAACTGGAGACACCCGGAAATCCCAGCAGACGCCAGGCTGCGAGCGAGGCTGCTGGCCTCGCTCGCTGGCGAGCCCGTATCCGAACGCCGGGTACTCGTTGCGGAAGCTGCAGCCCACGCACTAGAGACGCAATTCATCGTGATGAGACTGTCGGAAGAACGCCCTGTGCTGCCGGAGGTGGGTTGGCCGTCTGCAGCGACGTGGGACGAGGTCCGGGACGCACTCCACCGCACGGCCGAAGTTCTGCTGCGCTTGGCTGTAGATCCCGAGCAGAGAGTTCGCGACGCTGCTATCCGCGGTTTCGCTAGGGGGATCAACGGACTTCTATCTGCCGGGCTTCTGGACGAAGCCGTCACCGGCCTGGAAAGCCTGCAGCGTGTCGCGCTCGAGGGGAGGCAGCGATCGGACGTCGTCGGAGCTGTGGCTAGGTTGGTGTCCATTCTTCGTAAGACCATAGCCGCAAATCCCGCGAGAAGCGACCGCCAGGACCTCGAAAGCGCGATCCGCAGAGCTGAAGAGCTATTCGTGCGGCTCACCGAAGGCGATTTTCGAGCTCGGTTCCAGCACTGGCTTGGACCATCACCTATAGCGGCGCGAAGGCAGATTGGCGACGAGGAGGCAGAGTATGAGGAGATCAGGGAGCAAGCATTGCAGCTTGCGGCTGAGGTGACAAGGAACCCTGGATTGCTCGAGGGGGATCTCTGCGAGTGGGTGATCGGGGAACATGCCTACAGTGGAGGCTACTTCCTATTCTCGCTCGGCAAGGTTGACAGGGAGCGGAGGTTGCTTCCTGTCTGGGAAGCGCGGGTAGAAGAGCGACGTGGCTTGCTTGCGCTCGCGCTGTACGTCGCCGGGTGGATCGAAGCAGAGCCGGTTCCTGCCGGGCTATACCTAGACGCCCTCGTTACCAGGGGAGGCGTCTGGGCACAGGCAGCGGTTGAGGCGACACTCAGGAGTGGTCTCAAACCAGAAGGCGTGGAACGCCTGCTGCGCTGCGTGACGACTGGGATGGTAGACAGGCTCTCGTTGTCCCGTTCGCTGGCCATCGCCCGCTGGGGCATCGGCCTTCCTGTTGAGTCCTTCCGGACGCTCGTCGAGGGGTTGCGGGATGGCAGCACTGCTGTCGACTGGGGTCTTCTTGAGTCTTTGCACGCATGGATTGAACAAGAGCCAGAGAAGTGGGATGTCTTAGCCCCACTAGTCATGGAGCTACTTCGGAACACTGCCTCTGGGAGGCCGGCGGGTCAGTGGGGCTACCGTTGGGACGGTCTGGCGGCAACGGTCGCGCAGCGCGATCCTGAACGGGGATTCGCCCTGCTGCTAGCCCACCTCGATTCCGAAGGGCAGGACTCGGTTTTTGTGACTCACGATCGGGCTAGGCTCCTCGCCGTACTTTCGTCGATTGACCGTCGCCGCTTGGTGCGAACATTGTTGAACGCTGCCCGAAGCCATGCGCAGGGCTGGAAGCTCCACATTGAACTGCCTCAGCTAATCAACATCGAGACCGATGGCCCGGAGTTGCTTGAGTTTGTGGAGCGCGAGGGCGTGGAAGGGGCACGCCTCCTGGCTAGGCATCTGGACGGAGGTAGCGCAGGCTTCTGGACCTTCGCGGCCCAACTGTTGGAACGCTGGGGGAACGACGAGGAAGTTAGGGAAGGCATCCTTCTATCGGCAATCACCATCCGGCATGCATACAGCGACGAGGCCGATGAGCTTAGACCCCGGCTCGCTCCGACCATCTCGATGGTCGGGCATCCGGATCCGTACGTAACAGATACAGCTCGCAGAGCGAGGGATGCTCTCGAGCGAATCATCAATCGAGAATAGGCGTTTGAGCAGAAGCGTGAAGCGATTCACGGTTTCACGGCGAAAGGCCGCAGATGTGCCGAGGAATTGTACGGCGGCGGAGCAAGGCCAGTCGGCAGTCCAGTAGAAAAAGTCCGTCGGGGTGAGTCCAAAGATGCGGGAAATCTCATGTATCCGACGAAATGCACGCGCGGTTAGCGGAGTTCAAGCAAGTCGTGGAAACCGTGATCCAGGAAGAAGTCAGGTTCGAGGAGCACGTGGAAATGGTGCTGCATCTAGGCATAAATTACATGCTGGCCCTCCTTATCGGCGGTGCAGATCAGGCAGCTCTGGTCCGTTCGATCCAACAGCTCGGCGCCCGATCACCCGCCCTCGTCTACGGCTGCGTCGTTGAGATGCTGAAAGCGGGCGCCGCCGTGCGCGAGCAGGAAGAGCTGCGCCGGCAGATCGGCTTCCTGCCTCACCGCGGATGAGCTCTCCCACTGGGTCTCGCCGTAGAAGCGAGGGCTCGAAGACGAGCAGCGCCCCCTCTAGTGGCTTCCTGGCGGCTCCTGAGACTGAAAGAAAGGCCATGAGAAACCTTCTAGATGGTCTGTGCGATGTTTTCCGGAATCGCTACAACCACTAGGGCGTGAGCCCAGAATGGGCGGAATTGGATGCCATCCCTGCATTAGTCAATTAGGCCCTAAAGCAGATCGAATCTCTCCCCCGTGCTCCCCAGGGCACCTGATGGTAGATATTCGGGACGTTAGGCGTTGTTAGTTGAAGCCCTGGCAACGTGGCATAAGTGTTAATAAGCGCTAGTTCGACGCGCGGGTGACTCGTTGATGACCTCGTTTGCGGCTGGATACGCCGAACTCGAAAGCGCTTTTCACGTGCAGCGAGACCCCCGGAAAGAGCCGCCGTCCGGCCGCCGCAGTATAATGCCAGACAAGCATGAGTTCCACCTTGCCGGAGGCGCCCTTCCCGCTGATCGGCCGCGAAGGCGACCTGACGTTGGCGCAGGCGCTGCTGCTGCGGGCGGAGACGCGCCTGCTCACGCTCACTGGCCCTCCGGGTGTCGGCAAGACCCGGCTGGCGATTGAGATCGCCCGGCAATTCGCCAGCGCGTCCGCGCACGGCACTGCGTTTGTGGATCTGACGCCGATCCGGGACCCCGCGCAATTCTGGCCGGCGATCGCCCAGGCGCTGGGCGTGGCGGTGCGGGATCCTGCCACCATCGCCGACCGGCTCGTCGCGGTGCTGCGGGACCGCCCCCTGCTCCTCCTCCTTGACAACTTCGAGCACCTGGCCGCCGCGGCATCGGCGGTGGCGCGAATCGTCGAGGAGTGCCCGGGCCTCAAGATCCTGGCGACCAGCCGCGAGCCTCTGCACCTCAGCTGGGAGCGCGAGTTCCCCGTCAAACCGCTGCCGGTGCCTGATCTCACCCGGTTGCCCGAGCCGGCGGACCTCACCGCCTTTCCCGCCGTCGCGCTGTTCGTGGCCCGCGGGCAGCGGATCGATCCCCAGTTCGCCGTCACGCCGCAGAACGCCGGCGCGGTGGCGGAACTGTGTGTGCGCCTGAGCGGGCTGCCGCTGGCCATTGAGCTGGCCGCCGCTCGCCTCAAGGTGCTCAGCCCTCAAGCCATGGTGCGAGAGGTCGGCCCACGCCTGCAGTTCCTGGAGCGAATCACCGGCGACCTCCCCGCCCGGCATCACACCATGCGCGGGGCGATCGGCTGGAGCTACCAGCTCCTGTCTGCCGCGGAGCAGTCTCTGTTCCGATCGGTGGCCGTATTCCGCGGCGGGTGGAC
>DATLZI010000067.1:0-2265 GCA_035574075.1 bacterium
TGTGCACCCGTCGGTGCACGCGGCCATCGGCGCGGCGTCGGTCGTCGCGCTCACGTATCTGTATCCCGCCGCAGGTTCCGTGCTGGAGGCACGTCTGGATTCGGTGCTGTCCGCGGAGCAGTGGCCCGGCGAGCGGCGCACCGACGTCGACGCGGGCGAGGCGATCGGCCGTGCGGTCGCGCAGCAGGTGGTGGCGCGTGCGCAGACCGACCGGTTCTTCGCGCCGTTCACGGGGACGATCCCGACAGGCCCAGGCTACTGGTTCAGCGTGTCGCCGAACGTTCCGCCCGGGGGCGCGATGGTCGGCCAGGCGAAGACGTACTTCCTCACGTCGGGCAGTCAGTTCCGGCCGCCGCCGCCGCCTGCGTTCGGTTCGGCCGAGTTCAACGCGGCGCTCGCCGAGGTCCGCCAGATCTCCGACACGCGGACCCCCGAGCAGACGGCGATCGCGGTGTTCTGGAATCTCCCTGCCGGGACATACCAGCCGCCGGGCTACTGGAACGATCTGGCGTCGCAGCTCGCGGTGCAGTATCGCCTGAACGAGCGTGAGACTGCGCACGTGCTGGCGCTCATGAACATGGCGTCGCACGACATCATCGAGAAGGCAAGGCGTTAGGAGGTAATTGGGGTCAGAGTCGAATTCCGTGAGGAATTCGACTCTGACCGGCTCTGTTGAAATGACGGGGGCGCGGCGTTAAGCCTGTAGGCAGGGGGCTGGGGGAGGCGAGGGGAGATGCGCGCGATGACGAAGTCGACGGTGGCGGTGGCCCGCGCGGCCTTCCGCGTGGGGCAGCAGGCGCTCCCGCGCTACTCCGGCCCCCGCTCGCGCCACGACTTCACCCAGGCCCAGCTCTTCGCCCTGCTCGTCCTCAAGCAGACGCTGCGCCTCGACTACCGCGGTCTGGTGGCGCTCGTGGCCGAGTGGGGCGAGCTGCGCCGCACGCTCAGGCTGCGGAAGGTGCCCCACTACTCGACGCTCTGCTACGCCGCTCACCGCCTGCTCGCCGGGGCGGAAAAAGGGGGACCTTCGCGGCCCTCCAGGACGCGATCGCGGCCCTCGCGCGGGGGGCCGGGCTCCTCGCGGCGCGGGGCGCGATCGCCCTCGTCGATGCCACCGCCTTCGAGCCCCGGGCGGCCAGCTGGGGCTACCGCCTGGCCACCCGCCGCCGGGCTCCGCGGGCGGCCCGCTACCCGCCCCATCCCAAGCTCACGCTCGCCGTCGACCGCGCCTCGCACCTGATCGTGGGGGCGCACCCCGGGGTGGGCCCGGGGCCGGATGCCCCCGCCTTCGCCCCGGTGCTGCGCCAGGCGGCGCGCGTGCTCGCCCGGCTCGGCGCCGTGGTGGCCGATGCCGGCTTCGACAGCGAGGCCAACCACCGGCTCGGCCACGAGACGTTAGGCATCCGCCGGGTGGTGATCCGGCTCAATCCCCGCCGCCGGCGCCGGCGCTGGCCCGCCACCCCCTATCGGCGCGCGCTGCGCCAGGCCTTCCCCTGGGGGCTCTACCACGCGCGGCCGCAGGTCGAGAGCGTGATCTCGCGCCTCAAACGCCGCCTCGGCAGCGCGCTCAGCGCCCGCCATCCCGCCCCGCAGGCCGCCGAGCAGCTGCTGCGCGTCCTCAGCTACAACCTCCTCCTGCTCCTACCGCGGCCCGTTCACCTTTCAACAGAGCCACTCTGACCCCAATTACCCCAATTACCCCCAGAAAAAGGCGCGAAGGCCTGGTTGCCCCCGCCGGCCAAGGCGGTATGTTCGAATCCGCCGCACCAGCAGCGCCTGCTTCCTCGGTCCCGCGGTACCGGCAGTGGGCCGGCGCCACCGTGGCCGAATCATCCTCGTCCGGAGGGCCCTCCCATGCGGTCCATGAGGCGCAGTGTCATCCCGGCTGCCACCATCGCCCTGGCAGCCGGTTGCGCGACGCAGACCTCCGAGGCACCAGGCATCGACACGGCTGCGATCGTCGCGGCCGTCACCGCGGCGCAGGACCGCGAGGTGGCGCTCATCTCGGCCGGCCACATCGACTCGATGCTCACGATCTACACCGACGACGTCCACCTGATGGCACCCAACGAACCCGCCCGGCACGGCGCGGCGGAGGTGCGGACGTGGGTCGAGGCCGTCGCGCAGCAGGTCAGCATGACGGGCCGGTACACGAGCACCCAGATCGACGTGGCGAGCAACGACTTTGCGATCGCGCGCTATGTCGGGGAGCTGACCGCCACGCCAAGGGCCGGCGGGGCCGCGACGACCGAGAAGATCAAGGGG
>DATLZI010000068.1:0-11551 GCA_035574075.1 bacterium
CCTGGGGCTGGGATCCGCCGTCACGGGGCTGGGGGCAGTTCTGGCGGGGTCGGGCATGGTTGTCGCCGCGGCGGTCGTCGCCTGGGCCCTGATCAACCCGAGGGAGCGTCTGCTGCTGTACTTCGTCCTGCCGATCGAGGCGCGCTGGCTGGCGGCGGGCTCGGCGATCGTGGTGGTCTTCTCGTTCCCCTTCCCCTTAGGGGTCTTCGCCCTGGGAGGGGTGGGGACGGCGTGGTGGTACGTACGCCGCGGGCGCTACGCGACGGTACGGTACCGTCGCGAGCGCCCGGGCGCACGGTTCACGCTCAGTCCACTGGCCCTCTATCGGCGCTGGCGCCTCAAGCGGCAGTTCACGCGATTGATGCGGAGTGCCTCAGGGGAGGATGACGCCGATCGGGGCCGACTGCACTAGCGGATTAGCCGATGGGCCGCACCCCCGTGGCCTGCGGGCCCTTCTGGCCCTGGGTCACGGTGTACTCGACCTTCTGTCCCTCCTCGAGGGTCTTGTAGCCGGTGCCCTCGATCCCGCTGAAGTGCACGAAGACGTCCTTGCTGCCGTCCTCGGGGGTGATGAAGCCATACCCCTTCTCCGCGTTGAACCACTTGACAGTGCCGATTGCCATTGCGTCGTGCCACCTTTACGTTCGACTCTCACAGACCCAGTGCATGGTGCCTGTGATGCTCCAACACTATGCCACAGTTCCGCCTCCCGCACAATGGGTTTCGGCCTCCCGCGCGCGCTTGCGCGGAGGCCGGCGGGGCTGTGCTAGAATAGGCCAAACCGCTGGCGCGTCATGCCCGGGATCCGGCTCGTCAACCTGGTGAAGACCTACCGCGTCGGCCGGCAGGCCACCGGCGGCGTGAACCGCGTCAACCTCAACGTGCCCTCCGGCGCGATCGTCACCCTGCTCGGGCCGAGCGGCTGCGGAAAATCCACCACCCTGCGCTGCATCGCCGGGCTGGAGCGCCCGGACGACGGCGAGATCCTCTTCGATGACCGGGTGCTGTTCAGCCGCGCGCGCGGCGTGGCCGTGCCCCCCGAGCGGCGGAACGTCGGCATGGTCTTCCAATCCTACGCGATCTGGCCGCACCTCACGGTCTTCCAGAACGTCGCTTACCCCCTGGAGGTGCGCGGCCTGCCGCGGCGGGAGGTGGCGGAGCGCGTGCGCGAGGTCCTCGCCCTCGTCGGCCTGTCCGGTCTGGAGGACCGCCCCGGTCCGTTCCTCAGCGGGGGCCAGCAGCAGCGCGTCGTCCTGGCCCGCGCCCTTGTCTACCGGCCCGAAGTGCTGCTGCTCGACGAACCGCTGTCCAACCTCGACGCCAAGGTGCGCGAGCAGGTTCGGGAAGAGCTGCGGGCGCTGCAGCGGCGGCTGGGGATCACGACGCTCTACGTCACGCACGATCAGCTCGAGGCGCTGGCCCTCTCCGACGTCGTGGCGGTGATGCAGCACGGCCGCATCGTCGAGGTCGGTACCCCGCGCGAGCTGTACGCCCGGCCGCGGCATCCCTTCACCGCGGCGTTCCTCGGCGAGGTGAGCTACGTCACGGGGACGGTGGCCGCCGTGCACGGCGAGACGGCGACGATCGAGACGGCCTTCGGCCGGCTGCAGGCGACCTCCGCCGACCACGCCGTTCCCGGCGCCTCGGTCGTGGCCGCGGTGCGCCCCGAGCACGTTCGCCTCACCCGGCGGCGGCCTCCGGACGCGAACGTCCTCGCCGGGAAGGTGCTCACCGCGCTGTTCGAGGGGGCGCGCGTGAAATACCGCGTCGCCATCGGCGAGACCCACCTGCTGGCCCACGGCACCGAGGTTTTCACCGTGGACGAGACCGTGTTCGCGGGCATCGACCCGCAGCACCTCATTCTCTTGCCCCACCTGCCCGCGGACTGACGGTCAGCGCGCCAGCGATGCGTGGCTGACCCGCCGGGCCAGCGCCACCAGGACAACAGAAGTCAGGGAGACCACGACCCCCAGGGCGGCCATCCGCCCCTGCTGGCCGTCGATCCAGAGGTGGTAGAGCAGCGGCCCCACCGGCTCGGAGCGGGGCGTGTACAGGAACAGCGAGGTGCTGAACTCGCGCATGAAGATCGTGGCCAGGATGGCCCAGCCCGCCATGAAGCCAGGCCGCAGCAGGGGGAAGAGGATGCGGCGAAAGGTGACCAGCAGCCCCGCCCCGCAGATCCGCGAGGCTTCCTCCAGCTCGGCGTGCAGCTGCACGATGGTGCTGGTCATGGCGCGGAGCCCATAGGGCAGGAAGCGCGTGACGTAGGCGATGAGCAGGATCCAGGCCGTGGCGTAGATCGGCACGGGCAGGCGCACGTAGCCCCAGAGCAGGCCGATCGCCAGCGCCGTGCCGGGAAACGCCCAGGGGATGAAGGTCAGCACCTCCAGGAGGCCGCGCCCGGCCAGGCGCGTGCGCACGGTGAGGTAGGCCACGAGGGACGCCAGGAGCATCCCGACCGTGGCGCCGCCCACGGCCAGCCCGAGGCTGATCCGCAGCGCCCGCGCGACGCGCGCGCTGTCCAGGAGGAAGGCGTAGTGGCGGAGGGTGAGCTGCCCCACCGTCTCCCGGGACGGCACGGCGTAGAAGGGCAGCAGCGAGGTCAGGGCCAGCACGGCGAACGGCAGCAGCGCGATCAGGCCCAGCAGCAGCAGCGCCAGCAGCGCCGCGGGATACCGCCAGCGTCCCAGGGGGACCAGCGCCGGGCGGTAGAGGCGGCCGCTCACCGTGACGAATCGCTCCTGGCGCGCGGTGAGGCGGCGGTACAGGTAGACCAGCGCCATCGTGATGCCGAGCAGGCTCATCGCGTAGGTCGCCGCGAGGTTGTGGTTGGGCGGATAGGACGAGACCGCCTCGCTGAAGATCTTCGTCGTGAAGACCTCGATCCGCGCCGGGATGGCGATGATCGCTGGCGTGTCGAAGCTCTCGATGGCGCGCACGAAGTTCAGCAGGCCGGCGGCGAGGATCGCCGGCCGGATCATCGGGATGGTGACGCGCCAGGCCGTCCGGAGGGGGGAGGAGCCGGCGACGCGGCCCGCCTCCTCCAGGGCCGGATCCATGCTGCGCAGGGCGGCGGAGATGATCAGGAAGGCGAGGGGCGCGAGGATCAGCCCTTCGACGAAGATCATCCCGGCCAGGGAGTAGATGTTGAAGGGCGGCAGCCCCAGCGGCCGCAGCAGGGCGAGGTTGAGCAAGCCGATGCGCGGGCTGAGCAGCAACGCCCAGGCCGTGGCGGTGAGCAGCGGGGGTAAGACGTTGGGCACCACGGCGACGAGCTCGAAGACCGCGCGGCCCGGGGCGTCGGTGCGGATCGTGATCCAGGCCAGCAGCCCGGCGACGGCGATGGACAGCGCCGCGGCCCCACCGGCGAAGAGGAAGGAGTTGCCGATCAGCCGCCAGGTGTGCGGGTCGCCATAGGCCCGGCGGTAGTGCTCGAAGGTCAGGCGGCCCGTCAGCCCGAGCGGCGCGTCGCTGACGCTGCCGTAGAACAGCATCGCCGTGGGGTACAGGGCGAGGAAGGCCAGCAGGGCCCCGACGCCCGCGGCGAGCGCCACGACGGGATCAACACGGCGAACAGGCAGCGCCGCCAGCCGCCGGATGACGAGGGTGGCCGTCGCCCTACCGCCTCCGGAAGAGCTGCCCCGTCCCGTTCCGGAACGCTGCCAGCTCCGCTTCGTCCAGATCTTCCATCATGACGATGCGCAGCTTCTCCGCGTCCTTGATCGGCGGGTAGACGCCGGGGACGAGGACGAACTCCCCGGCCTGGGCCAGGGCGAGGAGGCCGAGGCGCGAGGTAAAGAGGTCCACGAACAGCCGCGCCGCGTTCGGGTGCGGGGCCTTCGCCCCGATCGCCACGTGATGGGCCTCGGCCAGCACCGGGTTGATCCGGGCGTAGTCCAGCGGCGCGCCGTCCTTCCCGAAGACGTAGACGTACTTCACGTAGCTCACGCCGAGCGGGAACTCGCCGGTGATGACCTTCTGCGCCACGGGCAGGAACGACTCGGCGAGCGTGACCTGCCCGGCCAGCCGCTCGATGAACGGCCGGAACTGCGCGCCCATCTGCTTCTCGAGGTTGGCCACCCAGACGGCGGTGGTGGTGTGCACGTTGGGGTCGGGCATGACGATCTTGCCCTTCCACTTCGGGTCGAGCAGGTCGGCGAGGGTGCGGGGCGCTTCCTCCGCCCTGACCAGCCGGGTGTTGTACAGGACGCTGACCACGACGACGCGGTAAGAGGGGGAGAGGATCCCGTCGCGGTCGCGCGTCGCCGCCGGGTAGGCGTCGTAGGAGGGGGAGACGTACCGGGCGAAGACGCCTTCCTTCTTGAGGATCAACATCGGGCTGCGGTTCGTCAGCACGACGTCGAACAGCGGGCGCCCGGCGCGGTGCTCGGTGAGCACCCGGTCCATCGTGCGGTTGCTGGCCGCCCGGAAGTACTCCACCGGCACGCCGTACTTCTGCTCGAAGATCTTGGCGATGACCTCGAAGATGTCCGACTCCATCGAGCCGTAGACCAGCACGCGGCCCTCGCGCTTCGCCGATGCGGGATCACTCTGCCCCTGCGCTTGCGCAACGAGCAGGGTGAGCCCCGCCAAGGCCATGGTCCATGCCAGGACAGCCCGCCTGAGCGCGCGCGGCATGTCGGTCCCCCCTCGCAAAGTGGACTCAAGCACTCCTGTTCTCTAGGGGGCGGCGCGTTCCTGTCCTGGCCGGATGCCGGGAGGAGCGGGCCCGGGCTATTCGCCGATCAGCGTCAGGGGGACGTACAGTTCCTCGAGGGGGATCGGGCGCGGCATCAGGCGCTGCTCCACGAGGTACTGCACGAGCGTGGTGAGCACGGTGCGGTTGGCCTCCAGCCCGTAGGGCCAGGGATCGGGACCGAACACCTCGGCCATCTCCTCCAGCTCGGCGTGCAGCCAGGGCAACGTGTAGCGCAGGGAGCTGCTGAACCGCATCGCCGCCAGGGCCCGGGCCTTCGCCTCCACGAACGCCTTGTAGAGGCTCTCCGCGACCCAGGGATGGCGGCGGTAGAGCTCTTCCCGGATGACCACAGTGTGCATCACCGGGAAGATGCCGGTCTTCCGGTAGTACTCCCGCTCGAGCGCGCGGTAGTTCGGAAAGAGCCGGGCCACCGCCGGATCCTTGCCGAAGGCGTCCGGACGCCGCGCGCCGATCAGGGCGTCGATCTCGCCCTGAACCAGCAATTCGTTCAGCGGCCGGTCGTTGATCTTGCGGATCGCGATCCCCTGCGGCCAGTTCACCAGCGCGTCCGGCCGGCCCGGCGCGTTCACCCCGCCGCTGACCCAGCGGACCGTGTCCAGGTTGACGCCGTACTCGTGCGCCAGCAGTCCCCGGATCCACACCGCCGCCGTCTGGCTGTACTCCGGCAGGCCGATCCGCCGGCCCTCGAGGTCCTTCGGCTGGCGGATGCCGGAGCGGGTGTTGATGAAGATGTAGCCGTGGCGGAACATGCGCGAGGGGAAGACGGGGATGGCGACGTACGGGAAGTCGCCCTGCGCCCGGTGGATCAGGGAATGAGCGCAGGACATCTCCGCGGCGTCGAAGGCCTGGTTGGCCAGCATCCGGGCGAAGATCTCGGGCGGCGACTGGATGGCGACGTAGGTCAGGTCGATGCCCTCCGGCCGCACCGCGCCGGTGCGCAGGGCCTCGGTGCGATCGTAGAAGCCGCAGGCCAACGTGAGGGGCAGCATCTCAGAGCGGGTAGACGAAGATGTCCGGCAGCACCGGCGTGTCCAAGATGACGGTCTTGGCGCGGAAGCGGGGACCCTGGGCGGAGAACTCCACGACGTCGTCGTAGCAGCCAACGCAGAGCAGACGGGAGGAGCCGTCGAGGGGTTGGGTGAGGTAGACGGCGAGGTGCGCGCCCAGCCGCCAGCGGCCGTCCTCGGCGGGCTCCGCCCAGGCCGGTCCGATGAGGTGCCGGGGCCAGGCCTCGTTGTAGTGCCGGTCCTCGGCCCGGCCGCCCGCGCCCCAGAACTCGCGGATCACCGTGAGCCGGTCCTGGATCCGCTCCTGCGTGTCGTCGCGCACGATCGCCACCGGCAGGCCGCGCTCCACGTTCTCGCGCGTCACCACGACGTAGGCGCCGTCGGCGGTGAACAGCTCCGGCCACTCCTCGAGGCGGCGGGGGTCGTCCACGACCCGCACGTAGCGGGTGAGCAGCGCCAGGGCCGCCTCGCGGAGGACGGCGGGATCAGCGCGGTCGCGCAGCATCGAAGCCCATCAGGCGGCGGTAGGCCTGGTAGAGATGGCGGATCGGCGCCTCGTCCACGTGCCGGTAGGGCGGGAAGCGCTTGGGCGTGCCCTTCAGCACGACGTTCTCGCCGCGCGCCACGGCGCTGGATTGCACGCGGTTCAGGGCGGCGATGTCCTCCAGCGTGATCGCCCCCGCCGGTCCCAGGACCTGGGGTCCCTGGCGGATGCGGTGGCGCAGCGTCTCCTCCGCGTCGTCCGCGCGGCCAAAGAACGTGAATTCGATCAGCGTGCGCTCGACGTCCAGGGGCACGACGTAGCGCAGCTGGATGGTGTCGAAGTAGTCGGTGACCACCCCCGAGGGGAAGACGACCATCATGTTGTGGTCGGTGGTGGGCTTGGTGCGCGTCTCGAACAGGCTCATGTCGCGCAGGGCGGGCTGCAGCTGGCTGACGGGCGTGGAGCGCGAGCGGCCCCAGAGGTGCCCCTGCCGCTCGTAGTTGGGCACCAGCCGTTCCCCGCCGTGCGAACGCAGCCGCACCACCTGGAAGCCGGTGTGCAGCGCGGTGACGTGATAGCCGTCGTAGATGTTTTCGACGTACAGCTTCCAGTTGGCGTGGAAGACGACTTTCACCGAGCCGAGGTAGCGCAGCCGGCCGTCGCCGAGGACGCGGTCCAGCCCCTCCGTCATCTCCGCCAGGTACTCCCGCAGCGGCGGCGCGGCGTCCGAGAAGCTGGCGAAGATCGCGCCCCGCCAGCGCTCGACGCGGGCCCGGGGCAGCCCGTAGTCTTCCTTGCGGAACTCCGCCGGGAAATCTTCGGGCATCGAGACGGCGATCAGCCGCCCGGAGGTGTCGTAGGTCCACATGTGGTAGATGCAGCGGAACCCGCCGCGGAGGACGTTCCCCGCGGGCCCTTCCACCAGGCGGGTGCCGCGGTGGGCGCAGGCGTTGACCAGGACGCCGATCGCGCCGTCCGCGCCGCGCACGACGATGACGGGGATCGTTCCCACCGCCGCCGTCTTGTAGTCGCCGGGCGAGGGGATCTCCGCCTCGTGACCAACCAGGACCCAGACCGGCCCGGTGAAGATGGCGTCCATCTCGACCCCAAAGAGCGCGGGGTCGGTGAAGATCTCCCGGGGGATCTTGTTGTCCTCGTCCGGCCAGGACACGCGGGCCAGGACAGCGGCGCGGTCGGGCGCCGGAACGCCGGTGCGGGGCAGGGCGCTCATCGTTGCGATAGACGTTCGCACCCGGCCGGGGGATTCCCTCGCCGCGATGGCCCTTGCTATACTTAGCGTTAACGCGAAACCGCACGCCTTCACCAACCCCGCTGGCCGGAGGCGACCGTGGCTGAGCACTTCGAGAACCGCAAGGACCGCGTTTTCCTGCGCGCCGTTCAGGGCGCCTACAACCTCAAAGACGAGCTGCGGCGGCTGCGCGCCCTGCCCCGCGTGCAGCGCGCCGAGGAAGTGAAGTTCATCGACGGCCCCCAGGCCTTCTCCAAACACTACCTGCATCCCGAGACCGGGCTGGGCCAGACCCTGCACCTGCACCTCGAGGAGTACGCGCCGGGCGGCCGCTCGCAGATGCACTTCCATGTGAACGAGGCGGTCTTCTACATCCTGGACGGCCGGGGGTTCGAGATCCATGACGGCGTGCGCTACGAGTGGGAGGCCGGCGACGTCGCCGTCGTCCCGAACCACACCGTGCACCAGCACAACAACGCCGATCCACAACGCCCGGCGCGCGTCCTGGTCCTGAAGACCAAGCCGATGTTCATCTTCATGAACATGCTCTTCCAGAAGACGGTGATCCCGCGCCCCAAGGAGCCGAGCCCCAGCGGCGCGGGTTTCGTCCCGCGGGAGGAGGAGTAGCGATGCCCTGGGGAGAGAGCAAGGTCTGGTCGCGCGGCCGGCTGCAGAGCGACTTCTACCGCAAGCTCCTGGTCGACGCCGCGGAGCGGCCCGCCCGGACCACCCGCCGCCGCCGTCTCCTGAAGCCCGAGGAGATGCCCTGGGAGCTGTCGCCGCACGGGCTGCTCAAGCACATGGTCAACGAAGAGCTGCAGACCCGCGCGGAAACGATCGATATCTACATGCAGGTCATCCCCCCGGGCAGCCGCTCCGGCAGGCACCGGCACTTCGCCGAGGAGGCCTTCTACGTCGCGGAAGGGAACGGCTACGACCTGCACTGGGACTGCGAGGTCGACTCCGACGAGCAGGGCTGGCGGTGGATCGTCCCCGAGACCCCGCAGCGCTTCGAGTGGAAGGCCGGCGACGTCGTCTACATCCCGCCGGCGACGATCCATCAGCATGTGAACGCGGGCCGCACTCCGGCGCGGATCATCTCGGCCACGAACCGCGTCTACAAGTGGTCCGGATTGAACAACCTGGAGCAACTGGAGAACGCGCCGGAGTACGACGCCGGCGTTTCGCTCCAGGCGCTGCTGCAGACGCTGGCCTTCGACGCCGTGCGCTGAGGAGGGACGGAGGGGATGGCGGTCACGGAGCGGGACCTGGGGCGGTTCGCGGCGATGGTCGTGGACGATCCCCGAGAGTTTCGCGTCAGCGGAGCGGTCTACACCGATCCCGAGGTGTTCGCCGCGGAGCTGGCGCGGATCTTCGCGCGGACCTGGGTCTACGTCGGGCACGAGTCGGAGCTGCCGGCGCCCGGCGACTACAAGACAGTGCTCATCGGCGGCCAGCCGCTGATCCTCTCCCGGCACGAAGACGGCCGGCTCTACGCCCTGTTCAACCGCTGCCGCCACCGCGGCGCCGTGGTCTGCCGCCAGGAGCGCGGGCACTCCAACTTCTTCCGCTGCCGGTACCACAACTGGGTCTACGCCAACAACGGCGCGCTGATCGGCATGGCGCAGAGCACGGGGTATCCGGACGACTTCGACCGCGACCGCTACGGCCTGGTGGCCGCGCCCCGCCTGGCGAGCTACCGCGGGCTGCTCTTCGCCCGCCTGGCCGAGGACGGGCCGGAGCTCGGCGAGCACCTGGCGCCCCTGCGCAAATACATCGACTGGTGGTTCGGCCGCTCGCCGACGGGCGACATCGAGGTCCTGCTGCCCCCGCACCGCTACGAGTATCCGGGCAACTGGAAGCTGCAGGCCGAGAACGGCTACGACGGCTACCACGGCAACTACGTGCACCTCTCCTGGCAGCGCGTGCTGGCGCTGGCCAAGGAGGGCTCGGTGGAGGAAGTCCAGCAGTATCGGCAGGCCGGGGCGGCGCGCGGGCTGGCCGGCGGCCACGGGCTGCTGGAGCGGCCCGGCAGCCTCAACCCCAACTCCAGCTGGATGGTCCGGATGATGGCGCGCTACCCGGAGTACGAGCAGGCGATGCGGGCGCGCTATCCAGAGCACGACCTCGTCGAGATCTCGGCGCGGCGCAACATCTTCATCTTCCCGAACCTCTATCTGTTCGACACCCACCTGCGGGTCATCGTGCCGAAGGCCGTGGACCGTACCGAGGTGCAGCTGTACTTCTACAACCTGCGCGGGGTGCCCTCGGGACTGAACCAGGGACGGCTGCGCGGCCACGAGCGCTTCTACGGCCCGGCCGGCTTCGGCGCCCCCGACGACATCGAGGTGTTCACCGAGGTGCAGACCGGCGTGCAGGCGCGCGGGCACGAGTGGAACCTGCTGAACCGGGGCCAGCATCGTGAGCGCCGCGAGAACGGCGAATGGGTGGGCCACACCACGGACGAGGCGCCGCAGCGTTCCCTCTACCGGCAGTGGCGGGAGCTGATGAGCGATGGCCTCGCTTAGCCTGGAAGAGGCGCAGCGGCTGCTGATCGCCGAGGCGCGGCTGCTCGATGAGCGGCGCTTCGAGGAGTGGGAGGCGCTGTTCACCGAGGACGCCGTCTACTGGGTGCCGATCGATCCGGCGCGCGATCCCGCGGGCGCGCTCTCGATCATCCACGACGACCGGCAGCGCATCCACGAGCGTGTCTACCGCCTGACGCAGACGCCGGTGCTCGACCAGCAGCCGCCCTCCCGGACGATCCGTTTCGTGGCCAACGTCGAGGTTGAGCCCGCCGGCGACGGCGAGGCCCGCGCGCGCTGCGCCCAGCTGATCGCCGAGATGCGGCCGGGCGGCCCCGGCCAGGCGGGCCTCAACGCGCCGCGCTGGTTCGCCGCTCGCTGCGACTACCGCCTCCGGCGAGCGGGCGAGGGGTGGAAGATCGCGCAGAAGACCGTGATCTTCCTGAACGCGGACGCGCCGCACTACAACCTCTCCTTCATCCCCTAGGATGGACGACCGGCTGCGTCCCCCGAATGCCGCGGTGGACATCCCGCTGGCCCGCGTCGGAAGGGTGGAGGTCAGCCGGTTCGAAACGGCCACGGGGCCTCGGCTCCGGTTGCGGAAGAGCGGCGGAGAGGTCGAAGCGTATCTCGATCCGCTGGAGCTGGAAGGCCTGACGCGGGTGCGCTACAAGCCGATCCGCCTCCTTCGTGCGCAGGGCCGCCCGGCACCAGGGAAGCCGCCCGGCGCCGCCGAACCGGGCGCGCGGCTGCAGAACGAGTTCGCCCTGGTCTCGGTCGCGGCGGCGCCGGCGACCGGCGGGGTCGGCCTGCTGGTCACCGACATGAACGCCGGGTTGAGCGTCCTTCTCTCGGGCGATGAGCTGGAGGCCCTGCTGCAAGCCCGCCACATGGACTTCGCCCCGCTGATCGACACCAGCGATCTCGTGGCGCTCCCCGAGCCGGACATCGACCAGGTCTGACGATGACGCTCAGTGCCGTGGGCAAGCCGCCGGTGCGCACCGTCACGGCCGCCGTGGCCGTGGCCCCGCTGCGCACCGAGCTGCGGCAGCTGCCCGTCCCTGCCGTCGGCCCCGACGACGGCCTGCTCGCGGTCGAGGCCTGCGGGTTGTGCGGCACGGACTGGGACTTCTACACCCGCCGGCGCGGCGCGCAGCTCGGCCCGATCATCCTCGGCCACGAGATCGTGGGGCGCGTCCTCGCCGTGGGCGAGCGCGCGGCGCAGCGCTGGCAGGTCCGGCCCGGCGACCGCGTGGCGGTGGAGGAGTTCCTGCCCTGCGGCCACTGCGAGTTCTGCTTTACGGGCCGGCCGGCGCTGTGCGCGGCCACCGATTCCCGCGCCGAGCGCTTCCTGCGCTACGGCGCCACCGCTGTGGACGTGCCCCCGGGGTTGTGGGGCGGGTTCTGCGAAGTGCTCTACCTCCACCCCCAGGCCTACGTGCACGGCGCGCAAGATCTGCCCGCCGAGCTGGCCACGCTGTTCGTGCCCATCTCCAACGGCGTGCGCTGGGTGCTGAAGGAGGGCCGTCTGCCCCGCGGCGGCGCCGCGGTGATCATCGGTCCCGG
>DATLZI010000069.1:0-13981 GCA_035574075.1 bacterium
CCCCGCCGGCGGCCAGACGCTCCAGTACCCGATCCACCAGGCGTCCGGCGATCCCGCGACCGCGGTGGGCCGGGTCGACGACCACCGAACGCAGGAGGGCGTGCCGCCCGTAGACCTCCGCGCCCGCGGCGCCCACGACGCGGGCGGCCTCCTCGGCCACGACGAACCCGCGCAGGTGGTCCGCCACGCCGACCGTGGGCAGATCGTTCGCCGCAAGCAGGGCCTCGATCGCGGGCCGATCTCGGTGGCGCGCCGCGCGCAGCCGGCTCACCGCCGCGCCTCGCTCCCAGAGGCGGCGCCCGCGAGCGCCGCCTCCCGGACGACCGCGTTCAGCGCGTCCCGCCGCAGCGCGTAGTAGGCCCACGTTCCCCGGCGGGTGACCTCGACCAGACCGGCCTCGCGCAGGATCCTGAGATGGTGGGAGACGGTCGGCTGGCCGAGGTCGAACGCCTGCTGCAGCTCGCAGACGCACAGCGCCTCGTGCCGGGCGAGCAGCAGCACCATCTTCAGGCGCGTGGGATCGCCCAGGGCCCGGAGCACCTCAGCGGCGCGCGCCAGGGCCGGCTCGTCGAAGGTCGTGGCCGCGACGGCGCGCTGGCAGGCCTCGTCGCAGCAGCGCCGGGGGAGGGTTGCGGTCGTCATGATGCCCCGACGATAGCGCTTATATCGATGATTGTCGGAATTATCCCTTCGATGGCGGGACACGCGCTGCCTGCGTCTGTAGTCCAAAACTCACCCTAAGTGCCTGATCTACTTCCGCCATCTTTTTGGCGCTCAACTTCCCAATGTATTCTCCGACGTGGCTCTTATCTATCGTCTGGATTTGTGCACAGTTGACGCAGCCCTCTTCCTTCAGCCCGCCTTCTCCAGCGGGAAGCCTCACCGTAACCGGGTAGTCCTTGACGCTTCGCGTGATCGCGGCGACTATGACCGTCGGCGCGAACTTGTTCCCGGTGTCGTTCTGGATAATGACGGATTCCTGCACTACGACTGAAGGACGCCGACCGCCCTGCTCTGACCCGCGCCCGGGCCACTCAACCCAATACACCTCACCACGTTTCATCCGCCCTTGCGGGGGTGCAGCAGCCTAGCACGGAACGCTCCCTCTGCGGCATCGCGCAGTTCCTCGCCGAACTCACGGTAGAACTCTGCCAACTGACGCGCCTGGGCTCCATCGGGTTCTTCTTCCGGTGTCCCAACGACTAAAGCCCGTCTGTCGGGCCTACCCGCAAGCGTCTCCAGAATGCCAACCATGAGGCTCTCGGCGGGACCACGCCGTTGCCTGATCCAATCCTTCAATCCCTCGCTTCTATTCAGCTTCATGTCAGCAATCCTGTCGGGCGTCATCTTCCGCCCGTAATTGAACCGCCAGCGCTCCAGCCGAACCGTGGCCGCTGCGATGTAGAGGTCTTCGTCCTCCGTTCCTTCGCGGGGGATGAGGAGAAGACAGTCGTCCGTCACCCCGCAGGGCCACACTTGGACGAAGGCCTCACCGATGCTACCCGTGCTCGGTACGGTGACGAAAGGCGGTGCGATCAGTTTATCGAACCCGAAGAACCCGTAACAGCCGTTGTCCGATCCGGCTGAGGAAATGATGAGGGCGTTCCCCGGCTGCAGGGTTTCTTTATTGTGGAGCGCCTTCTGCCCGTAGTAAATGTCGAACAGCCCTCCAATGCGGTCTGTGTCCTCTCGCGGCGGACGAACCTTTTTGCCCGTGAGGGTAGCATACGGCTGTGGAGTCAGATCCCCCCGATCTAGTGCTGCGCGGAACGATGCCAGTTGCGGAGCATATTTCGCATGGAAGGCAGCGAGGCTTCGCAGGAGACTGTCAATCTCGGCCTGCAGCACGTCCTCTGCGTATGCCGTTGCCTCAATGTACGCGCCCGGTGCCCACTCCTCGCCGACCTGATAGCCTCGAAGGGACGCCCACCCGCAGAACCCAGGTACTGACTCTCCCGTCTGATATGCCCAAAGGGCACGGGGGAGCTGGTTCCCAGGTTGCTCGATGCGGACATTTTTCTTCAGGCGGTAGCCGTCGTTTTCCACTCGACAGAAGAAGGTCCGCGTCGAGTCTGCGTGGGGGATGCCGCGTTCCAGCACGATGATCGCCGTGGTGGACGACGCATAAGGCTGAAACAGTTCGGACGGCAGGGTGATGACGGCCTTCAACGAGTTGTGGCGCAGGACTTGTGCTCGCCACTTCTTCTTCTCGGCTTTGACAAGTTGCGATCCGGGGACGATCATCGCCAACTTGCCGCGAGCCCCCAGGGCCTCTAGCCCTCGATCAACAAATTTCTCGGGCGGATCATCTGTCTTCTTGTGCGGGAACGGCGGATTCCCGAGAACTACAGTCGCCCTTCCCTCAGGATAGGCGGGGTGGGTAAAACAGTCACCCATCACAACTCCTGTTGTCCCATCTCCGCGCAAGATCATGTTGGCGACGCACAGCGCCGCCGTGATGGGCTCGCTTTCGAAACCCAACAAGTGCTCACGTACCAACCGACGCAACTCTTCACGCGTGAAGGGCTTTCCTTCCGTCATCCGCCCAAGTGCAGCAACGAGGAAGCCGCCTGTCCCGCATGTCGGGTCTACCAAAAAGTCCTCGCGGCTCACAGCAGTCAGATCCGCCATGAACCGGGTAATATGGCGGGGCGTGAAGAACTGGCCGATGGTATTCCCACCTGTGAAGCGGAAAAATGTCTCATATAACTGCCCCAAATAATCGTGCTCTGCGGTCAGCGTCGTGACGTTGAGCAAACGAAGAATATAGCAGATGTATGCGGCCCGCGCTGCCAGTTTTTGGTTTGCTTCTGGAACCTGAATGCTGGCAGCCAACTCTCCCTTCTCAGCCTTTATGAATGCTCTCCGGCATTCGGTGTTGATGTCAGAGAGAACATGTTCTGGGTCCGTGCGAATCTGCCCCTGCGACTGCCAGAGCGCCAACATGAAAGCCCCGATAACGGCGGGCCGAAATTCGTCTTTGATCGTGCACTCGCGCAAAATGCGATTGATTTCTTCGCCGCGCTTTGCCAGTATCTCGTTCGACGGCACCCGGGGCTGGAGATCAAACTTCTCATCGTCCAGCAGCAGCCGCTCGGTTTCCTCCGGGGTAGGCAGCCATTCGATAGGCTTGCCGCGATACTCAATGGACTTCCAGTCGAGCCGAGAGCGCTTCTTGACTCGAACAGCAATGTTGCTAGTTTCATGTCCGGCGATGCCTGCAGCGAGAACCTTGAATCCCTTCTCAATGAGGGGATCGGCATAGGCTGTCGTGGCCTCGAAGATCGCCAACTCGATTTGCGTGTTCTGCGCCTTCGTCTCGCCCACAATGACGGGACGACGCGTCGCCAAGTCCACGACGATGAAATCGGGATATGCGTCCCCCCCCTTTCCTCGCTTGCCTTTTCCGGAGAGCGCCTCAAGAATCTCGGGATAGTCCCGGTACTCATTCTTCCAAAGGACGTTCCCTTTCGGGGGACGCGCAACGCGCCAACCCCGAATGGTCAGGAGTTCTCTGGCGACAGCCTCTGCTCTGGCTTCAGACGTGTGCCTCATCAGCCCGAGTCCCCCCTCAGCCGAGGATGGTGCTGTGCGACAGCACGGTGTAATATGGCATCATGGCAGGCAAACAGAAGACGCTCGTCCATCCCGGCGAGCCCACGCAGAAAACGCGCAAGGGACTGGAGATCCCGGTCCCCACGCGCGAGGCTTTCTTCAGCAACCTCAAGCGAGCGTCTAGGAAGGCTCCACGGAAGAAGCCTTCCGGACGCGCGAGAGGGCGAGACTAAACAGGTCTCGCCCTTGGTTATTGTAGCGGAAGGCGTACTCGTCCAGGTAAGCCTGTAGGTGCTTGGCCGAGACGCCATGATAGACGCCTCGCAGCCCATGCTTCAGTAGCGCCCAGAATCCATCAATCGTGTTGGTGTGGACATCGTCCTGCACGTACACCCTCGCCGCATGGTGAACGCGCTTATGCTCATAGCCCTCCCGCTTCAGGGCGGCATAGGCCGGGAGTTCGTCCGTATAGACCGTCGAAGCAGGTAGAATGTACTTCTTCGCCAGGGGGAGGAGCGTGTTTGCCGCCCCCCCTGGCAGATGCACGGCCCGGACTTTTCCTCCGCGTTGTGCGTGTCCGGCCACCACTTGCTTATGCTGACTCCAGTTCCTCGCGGCCTCCTGTCGGGAGCCGTACCGCCGCCGCCCGCCGACATATGTCTCATCGGCCTCAACGGTTCCACCAAAGGGCTCCTCATCCTGCCTGAGCAGGGACCGGACCTTGTTGAAAATGCGCCAAGCCGTCTTGTACGTCACGCCCAGCTCGCGCTCCAGTTGCTTCGCGGAGATGCCGCATCGAGTGCTCGTCATTAGGTAGATTGCGTAGAACCACAGACGTAGAGACGTGGCCGAGTCCTGAAAGATCGTCCCCACCATCGGATGTTCCCTATGACCGCAGAACTCACAAGAGTAGGAGGGGCGCTTCTTGTCGCGGTAGTGCTTTGTCACCTTCTTGCACGTTGGGCAGTAGATGCCGTTCGGGTACAGTTGTTTGACGAGGTACTCTAGGCAGGTGGCGTCATCAGGAAATTCGCGCTCAAACTCGAAGAGCGTATATTGGGATTCGGACGCCGAGGACCTTCTGGGTTGATTGCGATTGACCTTGGACACGATTCATATATACCACATGTCGGTACTGACGTCAAGGGGATAATTCCGATGATTGTCAATATAATTACCCAAGAAAAACGGCTGCCCGGAGACCACCGGGCAGCCGGCCCAGCTGATCGCTACGCCTGTCCCGCCTGCTCCGCGTCGCCCGACGCCTCGCCCGCCACCCGCTCGCGGCCCCGCTCGTAGGCGTCGCGCAGGCGCCGCGAACCTTCCTCGAAGAGGCTGCGCCCGCGGCGAGCCAGGTCGTCAGCACGCTCCCGCACCGTCTCGCGGATCCGGCCGCTCACCTCCGACGCCTCGCCGCGCAGCCGGTCGGTCACCTCATCGGCCCGCCGGCGCAGGCGTTCCCGGATCTCCTGGCCGGAGCTCGGCGCCAGCAGCATGCCGAGCCCCATGCCCAGCAGAGCGCCGACCAGCATCCCGATGACGAACTCTCCTCGGAACTCTCCACGCTGCTCCGCCATCGCTCTCCCTCCTCACGCATCCCGGCACTTCCAGTATACTCCACGCGCCCGGCCTCCGCGCGCACGATCCAGCGGCGCGCCGGCCTGTCATCATCCTCTGGCCGGAGGGGTCCCCGCGACCGCGGCGAGCTGTGGTCCCACCCCCGCCGCCGCAGCGGCGGGCGCCCGCAGGCGCAAGAGGCGCGCAGCGGGCCGTCGAAGACAGCCGGCACACCCCACCTCGCGGAGGATGCCATGGCTGAGCTGCTCGCGCCCGCGCTCTCGCGCTACCTCGAAGATCTGGTGCCGCCTCGCCCGCCCGAGCTGGCGGCGATGGAAACCCAGGGACGCCAGGTCGGTTTCCCGATCATCGGCCCCGCCGCCGGACAGTTCTGCTACCTGATCGCCCGGCTGATGGGCGCGCGGCGGATCTTCGAGATGGGGTCGGGCTACGGCTACTCCACGGCGTGGTTCGCCCGGGCGGTGCAGGAGAACGGCGGCGGGGTCGTCTACCACGTCGTCTGGGACGAGGCCCTCTCCCGCCGCGCGCGGGGGCACCTGCACCGCCTGGGGCTGGACGACGTCGTGCAGTACCACGTCGGCGAGGCGGTCCAGACGCTCGCTCAGACGCCCGGGCCGTTCGACCTCATCTTCAACGACATCGACAAGGCGGGGTATCCCGCCTCGCTGCCCGTCATGGCGGAGCGGCTGCGCCCCGGCGGGCTGCTGATCATCGACAACGCCCTGTGGGGCGGCCGCATCTTCGACCCCGCCGATCGCTCCCCGGCCACGGAGGGGGTGCGCCAGCTGACGCGGGCCCTCGCCGCGGATCCGGCGTGGACAACCTCGCTCGTCCCGGTCCGCGACGGCCTCCTCCTCGCCTACCGCCGGCCCTGACAACGCCCTGGGCCGAGGAGAGGCCGCCCTGCATCGCGCGCCGCGGAGGGAATCGGCCGCGCTCCGGCGAAGCCGGTGCCCCATCAGCGTATCGCGGAGCCCTGGACCCATCACGTCCCGATTCCGGGAGAGAGGGAGGCTACAGATGCACACCGCACGTCTCCGCCGAGGGGTGGCCGCGCTTCGCCTGGCCGCCGCGGCCCTGCTGCTGGTCGTCCTGACGGCATCCGGTGGCGGGGCAGCGCCGCCGGCATCGGCCGCGGCCCGCCCCCTCACGCTCGCCATCCTGCACTTCAGCGTGATCAAGGGCACGACGTGGTCGGGCGCGCACCACCGCGCCGCGCAGCGCATCGCCGAGAAGTACCCCAACGTGAAGTACGTGTACCGCGAGGAGGTCGGGCCTGACCTGACCATCCCCTACGCCGAGGCGCTGATCCAGCAGGGCGCCAACATCGTCGTGGGCAACGCCGAGTTCATGGGCCTGCCGCTGAAAGACCTCGCCGACAAGTATCCCAACGTCTACTTCGGCTCGGTGGTGGCCAGCGACGTCAGCACGAAGCGGAACTTCATCCGCTTCTTCCCCCGCCAGTACCAGGCCCTCTACCTCGAAGGGCTGATCGCCGGCGCCCTGACGCGCACCGGGAACATCGGCATCGTCTCCGCCTTCCCGAACATCCAGGTCATCCGGCGCACGGCCGGCTTCTACCTCGGGGTGCAGGACGCGGCGAAAGCGCTCAACAAGAAGGTCAACGTCTACGTGAAGTACGTCGGCGACTGGTACAAGCCGGCCGAAGAGCGGGAGATCGCTACGACGCTGGTCACGCAGTACAAGGTGGACGTCCTCACCCAGCAGACCGACTCCGGCTCGCCGCTCGATGTGGCCCAGGAGCGCAAGATCTGGTTCGTCGGCAAAGACATGGACACCGTGGGCTTCTACAAGTGGTCCAGCACCGACACCGTGGCCGTGTCCTTCGACACGCGCTGGGAGGTGCTCTACGACCGGATGGTCCGCGACTACCTCGCCGGCAACCAGACGCCGAAGACGCTGCTCTACCTGGGGATGAAGGACACGATGACCCTCAAGGACGGCACCGTGGAGAGCGCCGTGGACATTATGAACAACCTCAAGATCGGGGTGGACGCGATCAGTCCCAAGGCGCGGCCGCTCATCCCGGCGGCGATCATCCGGCTCGTCCAGCAGCGGCGCGAGCAGATGCGGCAGGGTAGCTGGGATCCCTTCTTCGAGCACGCCTTCGTCAGCAACGGCACGGGGCTGGCGCTGCAGGGCACGCCCATCCCGCCGAAGGGCACGGTGGTGAAGAAGGCCCGGGAGATGCCCAGCGACCTCTTCTTGCTGGGCAAGTTCAACTTCGACCTGGACGGTCTGATCGTCCTGAAGTAGGCCGCGCGTGGCCGGTCCGGCGAGGCAGGCCGTCGGCCGAGGAGTGATTGGGTCTCCGCCCGTCGTATTCATGACGGGCGGAGACTCCTGTTGATGAGCGTCCCGACCGCGGCGGCGACGACCGTCCTCGGCGCCTACGGCATCACCAAGCGCTACCCCGGCGTCCTGGCCCTCGACGGCGTGGACTTCGAAGTGGCCTGTGGGGAGATCCACGCCCTCCTCGGGCAGAACGGCGCCGGCAAGACCACCTTGATGAAGATCCTCTTCGGCCTCCTCGAGCCGGACGAGGGGGAGCTCACGCTGCACCGCCGCGCCGTGCGGTTCCGCTCGCCGCACGACGCCCTGGCCGCGGGCATCGGCATGGTGCACCAGACGCGGCGGCTGGTCATGGCGCACAGCGCCCTCGAGAACATCGTCCTCGGCCACCCCCGCCAGCGCGGACTGCTCAACCTCCGCGCCGCGCGCCAGGAGGTGGAGGCCCTCTGCGCCCGCTACGGCTTGCCGCTCGACCTGGGGGCGCGGGTCTGGCAGCTCTCCGAGGGCGAGCGGCAGTGGGTGGAGATCCTCAAAGCCCTCTACCGCGGGGCGCGGATCCTGATCCTGGACGAGCCCACGTCGGTGCTCACGCCGCCGGAGGTGCAGACCCTCCTGGCCGGCCTGCAGGCGCTGGCGCGGCAGGAAGGGGTCACGGTCATCCTCGTCACGCACAAGCTGCCCATCGTCACCGCGGCCAGCGACCGCGTCACCGTGCTGCGCGCGGGCCGCGTCGCGGCGCGGCTGCGCACCAGCGAGGCGACGGAGGCGGCGCTGGTCCAGGCGATGGTCGGCCGGGAGGTGGCGCTGCGCGCCTCGCGGGGCGACGCGGCGGCCGGCCCGCCAGTGCTGCGCGTGGAGGACCTCGCCGCATCCAACGACAAGGGGCTGCCGGCCCTGCGCGGCGTCAGCTTCGTCCTGCGCGCGGGCGAGGTGCTGGGCATCGCCGGCGTCACCGGGAACGGCCAGGACGAGCTGGCCGAGGTCCTGGCCGGCCTGCGCCCGGCGACGGCCGGCCGCATCTACCTCGCCGAACGCGACATCACGCGCGCCTCGCCGCTTGAGCGCTGGCAGATGGGCATGGGCTACATCCCCGCCGACCGCACGGCGGTGGCCTCGATCGCCGCCTTCACCCTCGTCGAGAACACCGCGCTGACCTACCACTTTGACGACGCCTACGTCCGCCGCGGGCTGCTCGACGACGCGGGATTGGACGCCCTGACGCAGGAGATCATCGCCACCTTTAACGTCCGCACGCCGCACCGCCGCGCGCGCGCGCACCACCTCTCCGGCGGGAACCTCCAGAAGCTCATCCTGGGCCGCGTCCTGTCGCGCCGGCCGCGCCTGCTCCTCGCCCACCTGCCCACGCAGGGGTTGGACGTCGAGGCGGCGGCCTTCGTGCGCTCGGCGCTGCTCGAGGCGAAGGCGGAGGGGGCGGCGGTGCTCCTCATCTCGGAGGATCTCGACGAGATCCTCGCCCTCAGCGACCGCGTCGCGCCGATCTACGAGGGCCGCCTGGCCGGCGTCTTGACCCGCAGCGAGGCGGATCCGGCGACCGTCGGCGCGATGATGGCGGGGCTGCGCCGATGAGGATCGGTCCTTACGCGGTGACCCTCGAGGAGCGCACGTCGCTGCCCGCGGGCTACAGCGTGCTCACGGCGGTCGCGGCGATCGTCCTGGCGCTGGGCCTGGCGAGCGTCCTGTTCCGCTCGCCCGAGGCCAGTCTGCCAGATGCCTACCGCGCCATGTTCACGTACGCCTTCGCCAATCCGCACGGCCTGAGCGCCACCGGCCAGCGCGCCATCTTCCTGCTGTTCTGCACCTACGCCTTCCTCGTGCCGCTGCGCGCGGGGCTGTGGAACATCGGGCTGCCCGGCCAGGTCTACGCCGGCGGGCTGGCCGCCTTCGCCGTGCCCGCGCTGCTCGGCGTCGCGCACGCCGTGCCGTCGGGTCCCGCCGCCCTCCCGATCGTCGCCGGGATGGTCCTCGCCGCGGCGGCGGCCGGGGCCCTGGTCGGCGGAGCGGCCGGGTTCCTGCGGGCCCGCCTGGCGGTGAACGAGATCCTGGTCACGATGATGCTGAACTCCGTCCTCTTCTGGCTCGTGGCCTACATGATCAAGGAGGGCGGACCGTTCATGAGCGCCACGGGGGAAGGGGAGAGCTTCCGGCTCCCCGCCGGGCTGCAGGGCCCGACCGTGGCCGGGATGCCGTTCACCGCCGGGGTGGCCGTCGCCGCGGCGGTGCTGCTCGACGTGCTGTTCGCGAAGACGGCGCTCGGCTACCGCATCCGGGCGCTGGGCGAGAACCCCCTCGCGGCGCGGTACGGGGGCATCCTGCCGGTGGCCCTCTCGCTGTTCGTCTTCGCCGTGGGCGGCGCGTTCGCCGGGCTGGCCGGCTACCACTACTTCGCGGCCGTGCCCGGGGTCTACAAGATCCCCGGCAACTACGGCTACTACGGCGATCTCGCCTTCTACGGGGTGATCTCCGCGCTCATCGCCCGCCGCTCCGCGCTGGGCGCGGTGCCGATCGCCGTGCTCTTCGCCGGGCTGTCCTTGGGAGCGCGCTTCGCGCAGGGGCTGCTGCGCCTGCCCTTCGGCGTGGACTACGCGCTGCTCGGTCTGCTGATGATGACCTTCGTCGCCTCGCACGTCGTCCTGCACTTCCGCCTGGCCTGGCGGCGCGCGCGGCCGACCCCCGGCGGCCGCGTGCCGGCGGACGCCGCGGAGGGCTGACGCGATGTGGGAGCTGCTGACCCGCAGCCTGGAGGCCTCGGCGATCTTCCTCTTCGCCGCGCTGGGCGAGCTCATCGACCAGCGCGCCGGGATCCTCAACGTCGGCCTGGAGGGCCTGATGCTCTTCGGCGGCACCGCGGGGTTCATCACCGCGCAGCTCGCCGGCAGCCTCCCCCTGGGGTTTCTCGCCGGCGCGACCGTCGGCGTGCTGCTCGGCCTGGCGCACGGGTTCTTCTCCATCACCCTGCGCGGCGATCAGGTGATCAGCGGCATGGGGTTGTGGATCCTGAGCTTCGGCCTGACGACCTACCTCGGCAACCCCTACACCGGCCCGCTGGGGATGGCGCGCCTGCCCACGATCGGCGGCCTGTCGCCGTTCTTCCTCGCCGGCATCGTGCTGGTCGCGCTGACGTGGTTCGTGCTGTCCCGCACCTCGCTCGGTCTGGCGATCCGCTCCACGGGAGAGAACCCCGCCGCGGCCGAGGCCTCCGGCATCGCCGTGACCCGCCTGCGCTACCTGTGCGTCGCGGTCGGCGGGCTCCTGGCCGGCCTGGCCGGCGCCACCTACACCCTCTCCTACAACCCGGTGTGGAACTACAACTTCCTGATGGGCTGGGGATTCGTCTCGCTGGCGCTGGTCTTCTTCGCGATGTGGAACCCGTGGATCTTGCTGGCCGGGGCCACGCTGTTTGGCGTGATGTGGCAACTCTCGCTGAGCCCCGAGCTCGTCCTGCCCGGCGTGCTGTCGCGCTACGTCTGGCGCATGCTGCCCTTCGCCATCACCATCCCCATCCTCACCGTGATTTCTACGTCCTGGTTCCGCACCCGCTACGGTCTGGCTCGCCCCGAAGCCCTGGGGCGGCCGTACGTCAGGGGCTGAGGGCGGGCCCCCCGACCTCCTTGATCTCCTGGAGGGCAATGCCAAGGGCTTGAGCACTCCGAATGAATTCCAGGCGCTCCAGATCCTGCTCGAAATACTGCCGATAGCCGGCGGCTGTGCGGGGCGGGATGGGGAGCAGACCAATCCCTTCGTAGTACCGGATCGTCCTCGGGTTCAGGTTCGCCTTCTTAGCTAACTCACCGATGCGCATCGTCGGGTCTATTCTCGTCTTACCCCCTTCCAGTCTGCTGGAATGTCAAGCTCGGAGGGCCGCGTACCGCGCGCTCCACGCGTCGGGGTCACCTCTAGCCACTCGCATCCTGCCGACCTGTAGATAGATGGCCTTGCCCAGCGGATTTCAGCGTAGTGCGAGGCGGAGTGTGGAAATGGACGAAGCGAATGTGCATCTGGTGCCGGGGGACGGACTTGAACCGCCGACGCCGGGCTCTTCAGGCCCGCGCTCTACCAGCTGAGCTACCCCGGCACGAGTGGCGGGAGCGACGGGATTTGAACCCGCGGTCTCCTGCGTGACAGGCAGGTGTGTTCAACCAGGCTACACCACGCCCCCGTGAGGACGACTCCCGCACAGGGCATTATACCGTCGCAGGGCGGCCGGCGCAATGCGCCGCGTCGGCCGCCGTGCATCCGCCCCTGGCGATACATCGGATCGGGGTACGCACCACGACGCGCTGGCGGCGCGAGGAGAACGATCACGGCGGGTGAAGAGGGACGGGCGATGACCGAGCTGCCCGCACGGCTCCAGGTGCTGTTCGACGCGCGCGGCGGCGCGCCGCGCGAGATCGCGCTGGCGGATGCGTACCTCGACGTCGACTTCCCGGAGGGACCGGCCGACCGTCCCTTCGTCTACGTGAACATGGTGCAGACGTTCGACGGGCAGGCCGTGCTGGCCGGCAGCGCCTACACCATCGGCACCGCGGTGGACCACTTCCTGCTCCGCCAGCTGCGCGTGCACGCGGATGCCGTGCTGTACGGCGCCGGCACGCTACGCAACGACGACGTCGTGGTCGTGACCCACCGCTCGCTGCAGGAGCGGCGACGCTTAGAGGGCCGGTCCCCCAACCCCCTGGCGATCGTGGCCAGCGGCACGGCGGCCTTCAGCGACGCGGTGCTGGCGACGAAGGCCTTCTTCCGCCGGCGGGATTTCGACCGGCTGGTCGTGACCACGGCGCGCGCCTCCCCGGAGGCGGTGCGCCGGCTCGAGGCCGCCGGGGTGGCGGTGGAGATCGTGGAGGCCGACGCCCGGGGCGAGGTGGACGTGCCCGCCCTGCTGCGGCGGCTGCGCGCCCGCGGGGTCCGGCGCCTGCTCGGCGAGGGGGGGCCGACCCTGAACGTCTCCCTGGCCCGCGCCGGCGCGATCGATGAGCTGTTCGTCACGACCACCCTGCGCCTGGGCGCGGATCCCCGCGAGCCGCGCATCCTGGCCGAGCCCGTGCCCGCGGCGATCGCGCCGATCACCATCCTGATGTACGCCCCGCCGGCGGCGACGGCGGAGCTGTACTTCCGCTTCCGCTGGTCGCCCGCCTGACCGTTCGCCGGAGCGTCCCGGCATCGGCCGTGCTGGAATCTTCATGGAAGATTTCGGGCATGGGGTTCGGATAAGGACACCAAGGCCATGACCACGGCCGCACGCTTCCAGGCCGCCGCGGGCGTCGTGCGGCGCCTCAATGCCGCGGTGAAGTCGCGCCGCCTCTACGCGCCCGGCCACCCCCTGCGCGCGCAGACGATCTCCGCCCTGCAGACCGCCCTGCAGACCTTCCACGAACGCTTCGGCAGCTTCGTCCTGGAGACGCACCGCCAGGGGCTGATCGTGGAGGGTCAGCCGTTCGAGGGCGGGGAGTCGGTGGACAACCTCGCCCTGCAGCTGTACGCGATGGGCATCTGGCAGCTCATCGTCCTGCCGGGACTGACCGAAGAGGAGACCGCCCAGCTGCTCGAGGTCGTCGCCCTGGAGCGCGACGAGGTCGTTGCCGCCGGCGGCTTCGTGCCGCTGCTCGGCGACCGCGGCGTCAGCCACGTCCGGGTCGTGGAGCTCAAGCCCGGCGAGGAGGACGTCGCCCAGATCACGCCCGAGATCTTCCAGCAGCTCCTCGAAGGGTCGCTCACCGCCCCGGACCGCGCGATGCTCATCGGCCTGCTGCGCAGCGGGCCGCACACCGCGGCGCGATTGGTCAGCGTCGTCGTGGAGCGCGCCCGGCAGGCGTTCCCCGACGCCCGCGGGCCGCAGCTGGCCGAACGCATCTACCAGGCCCTCACCGCGCTCGATCGGCTGATCGTGGACAGCCCGCCGGGCGAGTCGCAGGAGCTGCTGAAGTCCCTGGCCGCCGCGGTGTCGGAGCTGGAGGATCCCACCAGCGGCGAAGTGCCTCGGACGATCCTCGCCGCCGCGGGCCACGACCTGTCCGCCCGGGCGCTGCTCTCGGCGATGACCTCGGAGCAGATCGCGCGGATGGTCATCCCCTGCCTGGAGGCCGGCGATCCGCCCCCGCAGGCCAGCCAGCTCGTCCAGGGGCTGCCCTTCGACCCGGAGAAGGCGCGCGAGACGCTGGCGCTCATCGCCCAGCGCACCGGCCGCTCCTTCGACGTGCCGGCGCTGCTCGAGGAGCTCCGCGTGCCGCGCTGGATCCGCAACTTCCCGCAGGACCTCGTTGACCTCAGGGTCAGCTCGGAGGAGGTGGCGGTGCGCGAGGAAGAGATCCAATCCCTTCTCGCCGAGGCGGTCACCGACGATGCCACATTGGCCCGCGAGCATACCCTGCTCCTGCTGCACGTCGCCACGCTGGAGGACGACGCGCAGGAGCGGGAGGGCGCGCTCGACGCGCTGGTGCGCGTCGCCGCGCAGCGCCTGCGGGACGGCGACCTCGAGCCGGCGGCGCGGGCCCTGGAGGGGATGCGCGCGCTGCTCGCC
>DATLZI010000070.1:0-2299 GCA_035574075.1 bacterium
CGGCGAGCCCGGCCGGGGTGACGTAGCCTTCCCGCAGGTCCGCCTCGATGAGCTCCGGGGGGCGGTCGCGGGGGTCGCCGAAGCCGCTGCCGCCGGAAGCCTGCACGATGATCGCGTCGCCGGGATCGCGCAGCTCGACGAGCGTCGTCAGCGGCTGGCCGTCGCGGGCCGGTCCGTTGCCGACGACCGCGGCGGCGCGCCGGATCGCCCCGCCCATAACCTGGAAGGCGGCCGGCCCGCCTTCCCGCCCGCCGAGCAGCCCGCTCATCGGCGCGCCCATGCCGTGCGGCAGGACGTTCACCAGCACCGGCAGGGGATCGTCGGTCGCCTTGCGCAGAACCATGCGCTGCCCGAGGCCCCCGCGGTGCATCCCCGGCCCGCCGCTATCGGGGATCAGCTCCTTGCGCTCCACCAGCAGCGGCGTGCGCTGCTCGAACATCTCGACCGGCACGTTGCCGGCCGACGTCGGGTACATCAGCGCGGCGTGCCCGTCGCCGTGCCGGCTGGCGCCCTGCCCGCCGGCGAACATGATGTGATCGTTGAAGACGCGGCCGCGAGCGTCCACCCCGTAGGCCGTGCCCGACGCCGGCAGCCCGGTGAACGCCTGCACGCGGTCGGGCAGCACCGGCGCCAGGGCGCGGAAGACCGCCGGCCCGCAGAACCAGCCCACCATCGTGCGCTGGTTCACCGCCGCGGGATAGCGCGCGTTCAGCACGCTGCCCTCCGGCGCGCGGACGTGCAGGGGGCGGAAGCAGCCCGCGTTGCTCGGGATCTCCGGCGTGAGGATGGACTTCAGGGCGTAGACGGTGTGCGCCGCGGTGTACGAGTAGGTGCAGTTCATCCCGCCGATCGGCAGCTGCGGCGGCACGTCGTGCCAGTCCACGGTGAGCTCATCGCCCCGGACCGTGATCGCGCAGCCCAGGCGCAGCCGCTCCCCCAGGACCTCCACCTCGGCGTGCCCCTCGTAGGTGCCGTCCGGCACCGCGGCCACGGCCTCGCGCATCGCCGCCTCGGCGCGCGCCTGCACCTCGACAGCCAGGGCCTCCAGCGAGTCGAGGCCGTACTCCGCCATGAAGGCCAGCAAGCGCTCCGCGCCGACCCGGTTCGCGCCGACCTGCGCCTGGATATCGCCGAAGACCATCTCGGGGTTGCGCACGTTGCGGCGGATCAGGGCGGCCAGCTCGCGGTTCAGCTCGCCGCGGCGATAGAGCTTGAGGGGCGGGATCTGCAGCCCCTCGTCGTAGACCTCGCGCGCTCGCCAGGAATCCTTCGTGCCCCCGATATCGGAGCAGTGGGCGATCGAGCCGACCAGCGCCGACAGCCGTCCGCGGCGGTAGACCGGCGTGACCACGGCGAGGTCGAAGAGGTGCCCGGCGCAGATCCACGGGTCGTTGGTGACCAGGACGTCGCCGTCGGCCAGCTCGCTGCGCGGGAAGGCCTCGAGCAGCGCCCGCACCGCGCGCGGCAAGGTGAGGTTGAAGACCGGCATCGAGCGGGGCGAGTGGGCGATGGAGTTGGCCTCCGCGTCGAGCAGCTCGCAGGCGAAATCCTGCGCCTCGCCGATGATCGTGGAGAAGGCGGTGCGCCAGATCGTCACCCAGCACTCCTCGGTGATGTTGATCAGCCGGCTCCACATGATCTCCAGCGAGACGGGGTCGAAGCGGGTCATCCCTGCGGACCTCCGGCGACAGCGATGATGAGGTTCTGGCGCGGATCCACGGTCAGGGCGTCGCCCGGCCACAGCACGGTCGTGGCCTCCGCCTCTTCCACGACGGCCGGTCCCTCGAGCCGCGCGCCGGGGCGCAGGGCGTAGCGCTGGTAGACCAGGACCTCGACGAAGCCCGGCCCGTCTGGCAGAAAGACCGGTCGCCGCCGCGCGACGGCCTCGCCAGCCGGCGAAGGCACGCGCACGTCCACGCGCGGCGGCCGGCCCGTGACGAGCACGCGCCAGTTCAGGGCCTGCACGGGATAGCCGTCCAGCCTCACCCCGTACAGCCGCTCGTACTCGGTGTCGAAGGCGCTGCGCAGCTCCACCGCGGCCCGGGTCGGCAGCGGGCGCGGCACGGGGATCTCGATGTCGTGGAACTGCCCCGCGTAGCGCATCTCCGCCCGGCGCTCGACGCGAACGCCGTCGGCGCTCGCTCCGGCGGAGGCGACCATCTCCCGGGCGCGGGACTCCATCCCGCCGAAGAGCTGCTCCACGGCGCGCCAGTTCAGCTCGGTCAGGTCCCCCGCCAGGGAGTGCCCGAGGTCCACCCCCGGCGGGGCGACGAGCAGCCCCACCGCCGAGGCGACACCC
>DATLZI010000071.1:0-2966 GCA_035574075.1 bacterium
CGAGGAGGGCCAGCGCGATCGGGCGGGTGAAGCTGACGTCAGCCATCACCGGTCCTCCGGCCCGCGACGTGCGGAGGCGCGGGCCAGCGGGGCAGCGGCGGCAGCGTGCGCAGCCACAGCGCCCACTCCGCGAGCAGGGCACCGATGGCCAGCAGCAGGACGATCGTCCAGATGTCGCGCCGCGCCCCGACCTCCTGCAGCGCGGCCGGCGCGGGCTCGCCTCGCGGCGCAAGCGGCGCGATGACCGACTCTTCGGCGACCGGGTTGACGGCCAGCGTGAGCCGGCGGTCACCACGCTGCAGCGTGTACAGGCCGACCCGCTCCATCCCGGGCAGGACGATCCGCCCGGACACCGCCGGGATCGTCGTCGCGGTGCCGTCCGGAGCGCGCAGCACCGCCTGCGGGACACCGCCCGCGGGCAGGGTCACCGTCTCGCCGACAGGCACGATGCGGTCGGCGCCGCCCAGCCAGCCGATGATGTTGCTGAGCAGGATCGGGAAGGCGACGTGCAACGGGAGGTCGCTCTGCTCCAGGGTGAACGCCGCGACAACCGCGCGGATCCCCTCGCCGTCGTAGGCCCACAGCAACGGCCCGTCGCCCTCGGCGAGCGTCACCCCCCCACGGGGGACCAGCCGCAGCACCTCGCCGAAGACCACCCCGCGCAGATCGACGTAGCGCATCACCGGATGGCGTGCCGTCCACCGCAGCGCGGCCCCGCCGGTCGTGGTGCCGGCGGCGGTCAGCGGCAGGTTGGGCGCGGTCGTGCCGAGGAGGAGGTAGTTCCCCGGCGGCAGCTCGGTCGGCGGCGCCCGGTTCAGCACCACGATATCCGCGGCGCTCAGGGTTTCGGGCGTGACGCGCGGCGACACCACCTTCACGGGGATCGCTTCCAGCGCGCGCAGCAGGACCCGGTCCGGCGCGCCGGCGAGCAGGACGCGGGGCAGCGGGGCGCCCACGACGGCATAGGCCACGTTGTCGACGGCCAGCAGGTCCGCCACCCGGAGGGCGATGCGCGCGGATCCCGCGCCCGCGACAGGCACGGTGAGCGAGGCGACGGCGCCCGCGGGGACGGCGAGGAGCCGTTCGGTGAGCGCCACGCCGTCCAGGGCGACGGCCACCGGCACGCGCTCGAGCGCCGGGCCAGCGTTCAGCACCTGGATGGACAGCACCGACCTGTCGCCCTCCCGCTCGACCGCGACACGGCTGATCCCGACGTTGCGAGATGAGCGCCCCACCACGTGATAGGCGACGCCGGGGATGGGCGCGCCGGCCCGATCGGTGAACACCGCAACCCGCGGCGGCGCTCCGCCCCGGCGCTGGCCGAGAGCCAGGGTGATCGCCAGGTCGAGACGGCCAGGACCGTCCGTGGGCCGCAGGGCGGCGAGGGCGGCGCGGGCGGCCAGGGCGTCGCCGGGCGGCGCCACGACGACCGGCCGGGCGCCAGCGCTGATGACCATCACCTCTCCGCGCGCCGCCGCGGCCTGCTCCCGGGCCAGGGCCGTGGCTATGGCGAACCGCGAGGGGGCCACATCGGTGGCCTGCATGCTGGCGGAGACGTCGACGACGAGCACCGTGAGCGGCGCTCCCCCCGGCGCCGCCAGCCGGGGCCGGGCCAGGGCCAGGACGAGGAGCGCGGCGATGAGGAGTTGCAAGAGGAGCAGGACGCTGCGCTCGAGACGCCGCGCCGGGCGCTGCGCGGCGAGGTCGCGGCGGGCGCGCTGCCAGAGGATGAGGGTGCTCTGCGGAACCTGCTGCCGCCGGGAGCGGAGCAGGTACAGCAGCACGATCACGGGGAGGATGAGCCATCCCCACAGGGCGGCGGGCGCGTCCAGGCTCATGCCAGCAGCCCTCCGATGCGCAGGTAGCGCAGGACCAGATCCTCGAGGGGAATCGCCGTGGACACGCGCAGGTAGTCGATGCGGTGGCGGACGCAGAAGCGCTCGAGGCCCGTGAAGTGCGCATCCCGCGCCCGGGCGTAGGCTTCGAGGGCCGGACCGTCCACGGCCACGTCGAGCGACGCTGCCGACTCGACGTCGACCAGGGTCGCGTCTCCCCGCACCGTCGGCAGGAGTTCATCGTCGCTGACGACGTGGATCACGAAGGGCTCGAAGCGGTGGTAGCGCGCCAGGGTCAGCCCGGCCTCGTAGCCTGAGGGCATCCACAGATCGCTGATCAGGATGAGCAGGCCGCGGCGTCGGGTCTGGTAGACGTAGCGGCGCATCGCCCCGCCGAGGTCGGAGAGGCCCTCGGCGCGGGCGGCGGCCAGGAACTCGAACAATCGCAGGATGTGCCCGCGGCCCCGCTGCGGCGGCAGTAAGCGGTGCGGCTGGTCGGTGAAGATTACGGCGCCCACGCGGTCGAGGTTACGCAGCCCGATGTAGCCCAGGGCGGCCGCCAGCCGCACGGCGTAGTCCAGTTTCGTTGGCGCGCCCCACCCCATCGAGCGGCTACCGTCGACGAAGAGGTGGACGTTGATGTCCTCCTCTTCGCTGAAGAGCTTGATGAACAGACGATCCAACCGGGAGTAGATGTTCCAGTCCACGTAGCGGAAGTCGTCTCCCGCCTGGTAGCTGCGGTAGTCGGCGAACTCCACGCCCCGCCCCAGCCGCGGGCTGCGACGCTCGCCGCGCACTAGCCCGCGCTGCGCGCGGCGGCTGCGCAGGCCGAGGCGGTCCAACCGGCGCAGGAAGGCAGGGTCGAGCAGGGCCGTGGCGGTGGTCACGTGCGGGCCGGGTCCACCTCCGGCGTCTCGGCCAGCGCGCTGCGGATCACGTCGTCGGGGTCGATGCCCTCCGCCTCCCCCTCGAAGTTCAGGATGAGGCGGTGGCGGAGGGCGGGCAGCGCCAGGGAGCGCAGGTCGGCGAAGCTGACGTTCATCCGGCCGGCCACGAGCGCGCGCACCTTGCCGGCCAGGATCAGCGCCTGCGCCCCGCGCGGACTGGCCCCGTAGCGGACGTAGCGGCGGG
>DATLZI010000072.1:0-9258 GCA_035574075.1 bacterium
CGCCTCCGCCTCCTCTTCGCTGCGCGTCCCCGCCAGCCGGCGGTACAGCGCCATGCGCTGGCCCTCGTCAGGGACGTAGCGGTCGGGCAGGTAGGCGTCCACGCCGAGATCGATCGTCGCCTCCGGCGCTTCCTCCACGATCTGCCCGCGCAGCTCGCGCACCGCCTCGTCGAGCAGCCGGGTGTACAGCTCGAACCCCACGGCGGCGAGGTGGCCGTGCTGTTCGGCCCCGAGGAGGTTGCCGGCGCCGCGGATCTCCAGGTCGCGCATCGCCAGCTTCAAGCCAGACCCCAGCTCGACGAACTCCTGCATCGCCTGCAGCCGCGCCTCCGCTTCCGGCGTCAGCGCCGCCCCCCGCGGGTAGAGCAGGTAGCAGTAGGCCTGGCGGTCGGATCGGCCGACCCGCCCGCGCAGCTGGTACAGCTGCGAGAGCCCCATCAGATGGGCGTCCTCGATGATGATTGTGTTCACCCGCGGGATGTCCAGCCCGATCTCGACGATCGTCGTGCAGACCAGCACGTCGTGGCGGCCGCCGAGGAAGTCCATCATCACCTGCTCCAGCCGTTCCTCCGGCATCTGCCCGTGGGCCACGGCGACGCGCGCTTCGGGCAGGAGGGCGCGGACGCGCCGGGCAGCGCGCTCGATCGTCTCCACCCGGTTGTGCACGACGTAGACCTGCCCGCCGCGCTCCAGCTCCCGGCGGATGGCGTCGCGGACCAGCCCGGGGTCGTGCGGGCGGATCTCCGTGTGGATGGGCAGGCGCGCCTCGGGCGGCGTCTCCATCACCGACATGTCGCGCAGCCCGGCCAGCGACATGTGCAGCGTCCGCGGGATGGGCGTGGCGGTGAGGGTCAGCACGTCCACCGTCGTGCGCAGCCGCTTCAGCTGCTCCTTGTGCTTCACACCGAAACGCTGCTCCTCATCGATGATCACCAGGCCGAGGTTGTGGAAGCGCACGTCCTTCTGCAGCAGGCGGTGCGTGCCGATGACGATGTCCAGCTCGCCGGCGGCCAGGCGGGCCAGCGTCTTCTGCAGCTCGGCGCGGGACCGGAAGCGGCTGACCACGTCCACCGTCACGGGGTAGGCCGCGAGCCGCTTCAGGAAGACGTTGTAGTGCTGCTGGGCCAGCACGGTGGTCGGCACGAGCACGGCGACCTGCCGGCCGTCCATCACCGCCTTGAACGCGGCGCGCAGGGCGACCTCGGTCTTGCCGTAGCCCACGTCCCCGGCGATGAGGCGATCCATCGGCCGGGGTTGCTCCATGTCGCGCTTCACGTCCTGGATGGCCAGCCACTGGTCCGGCGTCTCCTCGAACTCGAACGTCGCCTCCAGCTCGGCCTGCCAGGGCGTGTCGGGGGAGAAGGCGTGGCCCGGTGCGCTCTCCCGGGCGGCGTACAGCGCGAGCAGTTCGCGGGCCATCTCCTGCGCCGCCTCGCGCACCCTGCGCTTCTCCCGCTCCCACTCCGTCCCCCCCAGGCGGTGGATCTTCGGGGCCTGGCCCTCCACCCCGATGTAGCGCTGCACGAGGTTGATCTGATCGGTGGGTACGTACAGCGCATCGCCCTGCGCGTACTCCAGCCGCAGGTAGTCGCGCTCCGCGCCGTTGAGGAGCAGGCGCGTCAGCCCGCGGTAGACGCCGATGCCGTGGTGGACGTGGACGACGTAGTCGCCGGGACGCAGGTCGGTCCAGGAGTAGAGCCGGATGCCCTCGCGGAAGCGCAGCCGCCGCCGGCGCCGCCGCCAGCCGACCATCTCGCTGTCGGTGACGACGACCAGCGCGGCGGCGTCCAGCTGAAAGCCGCGGGACAGCGGCGCGTCCAGGGCCACGATCTGGCCGGGAGCGGGCACCGCGTCCAGCGTCGGGCTGACGGCCACCGGCAGGCCGTGCTCGCGCAGGATCTCGGCGATGCGCTGGCTCTGCGCGGTGGCGATGACGACGCGCCGCCGCGCCGCCGCCCACGCCGCCATCGCCCCGGCCAGCAGCTTCATCTGTCCGCCGAACGCCTCGACGCCGGCGAAGCGGGCGGCGATCTCCCGGGCCGGCTCGTCGGCGGCGTGGAGGGCGGAGAGGGACAGCGCGCGCCGCCGCGCCAATCGCGCGGGAAGCGCCGCCCAGGGGAAGAACAGCGCGGCGAGCTGCGGGTCGGAGCCCTCCAGCAGCGCCCGGGCCTGCCGCTGCAGGTCGGCGGGCTCGTCGAACACTACGAGGGCGTCCGCCGGCAGGTAGTCGAGCAGCGAGGCGTCGCCGGCAGCCTCCTGCACGGGCGGCAGGGTGATCGCCGGCAGGGTGCCGGTGCTGCGCTGGGATTCAACCTCGAACGAGCGCACCGACTCGATCTCATCCCCGAGCCACTCGATCCGCACGGGGGTCGCGACCTGGGGCGGGAAGACGTCGAGGATGCCCCCCCGCACCGCGAACTCGCCGCGCGCGCCGACCAGGTCGACGCGGGCGTAGCCGGCGCCGCCGAGGAAGGCAACCAGCTCTTCGAGACGCGCCTGCTGCCCCGGCCGCAGCTCCCGCGCGGCGCCGCGCAGCGATCCCGGATCGGGCATCCGGCGCAGCAGGGCGGCGATCGGCGCGATGACCCAGGTCGGCGAGCCTTCGCTGAGGCGCAACACCACGGCCAGCCGCTCGCCCACCGCCTCGGCGGCCGGGCGGCCGTCGCCCGCCGGGAGCGGTTCCCACTGCGGGTAGACGATGAGCCGGGCGTCGAGCTCGGGGAGGAAACCGAGGAGGTCGTCATGCAGCCGGTCCGCGGCCTCGCGCGACGGCGCGGCGACGAGCACCGTGCCCTGCGCGATCAGCGCCAGGTCCTCCGCCAGGGCGGCGAGGAGGTAGGCTTTCTCCGAGCCGGCCGGTCCCACGAGGTGGGGATGCGCCCCCGCGCGCACGGCGTCCAGCGCCTGCTTGTAGAACGGCTGCTCCCGCACCAGGGGGAGCAGCGCCGAAAGACTCATCGCAAACCCCTATTGTACGAATCTCCGGGAACGAATCACAAGACGAACAAGAGGCGCCGCTCCCTGCGCTCGCCTGCGGACGCAGGGCGGTCAGGTCCCGGTCGGTGCCGGGCGCCGGCGGGGCGACGGCGGCCGGGCTACGATCAGGACGCCGAGGGCCGCCGCCGCGGCCAGCGAGGCGAACGCCCATCCCCAGGCGCCGGTGGCGTCGAGAATGGCGCCGAACAGCGGCGGCGAGATCGCCGTGACGAGGAAGCCGAAGCTGGACTGCAGGGCCATCGTGGTCCCCAGGGCCTCCGGCTCGGCCGACTCCGCGACGGCGGTGGAGAGCGTGGACGACTCGGCGGTGACGAGCAGGCCGTAGAGGACGGCGAGCGTCAGGACGACGCCGATCCCAAGCGGCGCCGTCCAGCCGATCGTCGCCGAGAGGACGGCTGAGGCGGTGAGGAAGATCACGATCGTGCGCCGGCGGCCCAGCGAGTCCGACAGCCAGCCGCCCAGGGCGTTGCTCGTCCCGCTGGCCAGCAGCACCAGCGAGGAGAACGTGGCCCCTCGCGCCGCAGCCACGGTGAGTGGGATCCCCTGCTGGACCCACAGCGCGGTGAGGAACGCCGGCAGCCAGGCGCGCATCCCAAACAGCTCCCAGTTGTGCGCGGCGTAGGCGACGATGAAGCGCAGGGCGCGGGCGTTGCGCAGCACGCGCGCCGGCTCGATGCGGCGGCGCGGGGCGGGGGCGGAGACGTCGCGCACGATGGGCCAGGCGATCGCGGCGGCGATCAGAGGGCCCAGACCGGTGACGACGAAGACCGTGCGCCAGCCCAGGGGCAGCAGGGCGCCGGTGAGGAGGAGGGAGAGGCTGGTGCCCAGGCTGAACGCGCCGATGTACAGCCCCATCGCCATGCCGCGGCTGGCGGCGGGGAAGGTCTCGACGACGAGCCGCATCCCGGGCATGTAGGTGCCGGCCAGGCCCATCCCGCCCAGCGCGCGCAGCACGAGCGCCGACGGGAAGTCGCGGGCCAGCGCGGCGAAGAGCAGCCCGAAGACCCCGTTCCACACCGCGGCGGCGAGGTAGATGCGGCGCACGCCGATCAGGTCGGTGAGCGCGCTGAGCACGAGCACGGCCACGGTGTAGCCGATCTGCTGGCCGGCGAAGATCGCCCCCGCCTGGGAGGCGCTGAGCCGCCACTCCGCGCGCAGCACGGGCAGCGCGCCGGAGTAGCTGCCGAAGGTGAGCATGGTGGCGATCTCGGCGAGGGAGAGGACGATCAGCCAGCGCAGGCCGTTCCGCACGATCGTCTCACTTCGCGCGCCGCGCGAGGGGTTCCCTGCGCGCGCCTAACGCGGGGCGGCGACCGCGACGGGCGCGGCGGCGCGGCGGACGAGGCGAGGGTGAGGATCCCCTCGCGAGGCGGGCGTCATCGCGTCCCGGTCGCTTCGGACTGGCTGGCCAGTGGATGGCGATACCGGTTGGTGATGGGCAGGCGGCGGTCCTTGCCGAACGCCTTGGGCGTGATCTTGATGCCGGGGGGCGCCTGGCGCCGCTTGTACTCGTTGCGGTCCACCATCGCCACGACGCGCGCCACGACGTCCGCCGGGTAGCCGGCGGCGACGATCTCGTCGGGCGAGCGATCCTCCTCCACGTAGAGCTTCAGGATGGGGTCGAGGACGCGGTAGGGCACCCCCAGGGCGGCTTCGTCGGTCTGGCCGGCGCGCAGCTCCGCGGTGGGGGCGCGCGTGAGGACGCCCTCGGGGATGACCGGGCTGCGGTGGTTGCGCCAGCGGGCGAGCTCGTAGACCAGCGTCTTGGGGACGTCCTTCAGCACGGCGAACCCTCCGGCCATGTCGCCGTAGAGCGTGGCGTAGCCGACGCTCATCTCGCTCTTGTTCCCGGTGGTCAGGACGAGCCAGCCGAACTTGTTGGAGAGGGCCATGAGCAGGGTGCCGCGGATCCGCGCCTGGATGTTCTCCTCCGCGGTGTCGGGCCCCCGCCCGGCGAAGGGCTCGCGGAGGGCGTCCAGGTAGGCCTGGAAGATCGGATCGATCGGCACCTCCAGCAGCGCGGCGCCGAGGGCCCGCGAGACCTCGGCGGCGTAGCGGCGGCTCTCCTCCGAGCTGAAGCGCGAGGGCATCCACACCGTGTGCACGTGCGCGGGGCCCAGGGCGTCGGCGGCGATCACCGCCACGAGCGAGGAATCGATGCCGCCGGAGAGCCCGACGACGGCGTCGCTGAAGCCGTTCTTGCGCAGGTAATCGCGCGTCCCCAGCACGAGGGCGCGGTAGACCTCCTCCACGGGCTCGAGCACGGGCGCGATGCGGGGCGACACCGCCGGCCGCCGGCGCGGCGCGGCAGCGGAGACGTGGATGGTCGGGACGTCGATCGCCTGGCCGTCGTCGCCGGGAGGAGGAAGAATCGTCCCGCGCCGCCGCCGGACGGCCTCGGGATGGACATCGAAGACCACGAGGTCTTCCTCGAACATCGCCCCCCGGGCCACCAGGCGGCCGGAGGGGTCCACCACCATCCCCGTGCCGTCGAAGACCAGCTCGTCCTGGCCGCCGACGAGGTTGTTGTACGCGATGACCACGGCGCAGTCGCGGGCTCGCGCGCGCAGGATCGCTTCCCGTTCCTGCCACTTCCCGCGGTGGTACGGCGAGCCGTTGATGTTGATGACCACCAGCGCGCCGGCCGCCGCCTCCGCCTGGCAGGCGCCGCCGGGGAGCCAGATGTCCTCGCAGATCGTGATGCCGACCGGCACGCCGCGGATGACGAAGACCGGCGCCCGCCGGCCGGGCTGGAAGTAGCGCTTCTCGTCGAAGACCCCGTAGTTGGGGAGGCGCTGCTTGTGGTACACGCCGACGCGCGTCCCGTCGGCCAGGACCGCGGCGGCGTTGTACAGGCGCGGTCCCTCCCGATCGACGAAGCCGACGACCGCCGCGATCCCCTGCGTGGCCGCGGCGACGCGGCCCAGGGCGGCCAGGTTCCCCTCGATGAAGTCGGGCTTCAGGAGCAGGTCTTCTGGCGGATAGCCGGTGATGGACAGCTCGGGGAAGGAGACGATGTCCACGCCCAGGTCCCGGGCGCGGTCGATGGCGGCGATCAGGCGGTCGGCGTTGCCCTCCAGATCCCCGACCGTCGTGTTCAGCTGGGCCATGCCGATGCGCAGCATCGGATCTACAGCCCATTATCGCACAACGGCCAGCCACAACAGCGCCAGCGGCCGCGCGTCGTCCGAGTTAGGCCGGGTTGCCGGGCTACCGGGGACGCCGGAGGCGTCGCCGCTAGGGCCGGTACCTCACTCCCACCTCATACGACCGCTTGCCGCTGGCGAGGATGTTTGTACCACGCCCCGCGCCGGAGGGTCAATTCGGAACTGTCGCTCGCCTGCTGTGGATAACGGGGACAATGTGTACGACGGCCGCCGTCAGCCGTCCGCTTCGTCCCCGGCGATGATCGCCTCGGCCACGGCGCGCATCGTGGTGCGGGCGTCGCGCGCCTGCTTCTGGATGCGGGCGAAGGCGGCCGCCTCGTCCACCCCCTCGCGGCGCATCAGGATGCCCTTGGCGCGCTCGATCAGCTTGCGCGTGCGGAGGGTCTCCTCCAGGTCGCCGATCTCCGCCCGCAGGGCCTGGATCTCGCGGAACCGCCCCATCGCCATCTCCACGGCCGGGCGCAGGTCGCTCTCCCGCACGGGCTTCACCAGATAGGCGAGCACGCCCGCCTCCCGGGCCTGCCGCACGAACTCCCGGTCGGCGTAGGCAGTGAGGATGACCACCGGGACCGCCCGCTCGACGAGCAAGGCGCGCGCCGCGGCCAGTCCGTCCAGGTGGGGCATCTTGATGTCCAGGATGACGAGGTCGGGCCGCAGCTTGCCGACGAGGTCCAGCGCCCGCTTCCCGTCGGCGGCCTCGCCCACCACCTGGTAGCCCTGATCCTCCAGCATCGCCCGCAGCCCCAGCCGGATGACGGCTTCGTCGTCGGCGATGAGGACGCGCAACGGGGTGCTCATGCCTGGCCGCCCTCGAGGCGCGGGATGGCGATCACGACGCGCGTGCCGGGACCCTCGCTGAAGGTGATCGTCCCGCCCAGATCGTCGGTGACGAGCGCCTGGACGATCTTCAGGCCGAGATCGTCGCCGCCCGCCGGGTCGAATCCCGGGGGCAGGCCGCGCCCGTCGTCCACCACCTCCAGGGTCAGCCCCCTCTCTGTGCGGTTCACGGTGATCGTCAGGCGGCCCTCGCTGCGACCGGGGAAGGCGTGCTCGATCGCGTTCTGCAGCAGCTCGTTCACCACCAGGGCGAGCGAGGTGGCCTGGTGAGAGTTCAGGTGGATCTCGTCACCCTGCACCGTGACCGCCAGGCGCAGGGCGGGGGCGGCCATCGTCTGGACGACGTTCTGCGTCACCCGCTCCAGGAGCTGACGCAGGTTCACCAGGCGAAAGCCCTCCACGGAGAGCATCTCGTGCACCGTGGCGATGCTCAGGATCCGGCTGATCGTCTCCGTGAGCACCTCCCGGCCGGACACCTCGCGCCCGTCGCGCAGCTGCAGGCGCAGGAGCATGGCCACCGTCTGCAGGTTGTTCTTCACGCGGTGGTGCATCTCGCGCACCACCGCCGAGCGCACGACGAGGTTGGCGTTCTCGATGGCCAGTGCCGTCTGGTTGGCCAGGGTGGTGAAGAGCTTGATCTCGGCGTCGGTGAAGCGGTGCGGGCGGTCCTTGTAGCAGTTGAAGACCCCGATCACCCGGTCGCGCACGACGAGCGGCACGGAGAGCAGCGCGTGCAGCCCCTCGCGCGCGGCCATCTCCTTGGCCAGGTAGCGCGGGTCGCTCTGTACGTCCACGACGGCGATCGGTCGCCCCTCGCGGGCCACGCGGCCGGTCACGCCGTCGCCCACCCGCAGGGCGGGGCGGCTGAGGTAGGCGGCGCCGGCGCTCTGCGCCGCGGCGATGACCAGCTCCTTCGTCTCCTCGTCGATGAGCATCAGCGAGCAGGTCTTGGCCTCCATCGTGCGCGCCGCCATCTCCACGATCAGGCGCAGCACCTCCTCCAGGTACAGCGGCGAGGTGAGCGTCTCGCTGGCCTCGGCCAGCGTGCTCAGCTCGCGGATCTGCCGGCGCATGTCATCGTAGAGCGTGGCCTTCTCGATCGCGCCGGCGGCCAGGTCGGCGATCACGCCGAGCAGCTCCATCTCTTCGGGCGAGTACTCGTGACGCGCGGCGGTCTGCACGTTGATCGCCCCGATCACGCGGCCGGCGGTGATCAGCGGCACCGCGGCCAGGGAGCGGAAGGTATACTCGCGCGTCTCCGGGAGGTAGACGAACCGCGGGTCGCTCGCGGCGTCCGAGCTGGCCACCGGCTGTCCCTCGCGGGCCGCCCAGCCGGTGAGGCCCTCGCCGAAGCGCAGGCGGGCGTGCCCCACCGCCTCGGCGGCCAGTCCCGTCGTCGCCTTGAGGACGAGGTGTTCCCCCGAGGGGTCCAAGAGGTAGATCGAGCAGGAGTCCATCCCCAGGACCTCGGCCGTCGTGCGCGTGATCAGGTGCAGCGTGCTGTCCAGATCCAGGGCTTCGCCGATCGCCCGGCTGATCGCGCGCAGGGCTGTGATCTCCGCCGTCTTGCCCGCCATGCCAGCATCATAGCGCGAACGGACGGCAGGGTGCGAATGGGCGGCGTATGATGGCTATACCGCCATGTCCCGCGTCGGCGCCGACCCACACCTCCTCCGCCAGGGGCTCGCGGACGCCCTGCGGCGGGCGCGCGCCATCCGCTCCCCCGCGGTGGAGGCGGCCTTCCGGGCCGTCCCGCGCCACCTCTTCCTCCCCCACCTCAGGCTCGAACAGGCGTATCGGGACGACGCCGTCGTCACCCATTGGGACGCCAGCGGCCTGCCGAGCAGCAGCAGTTCGCAGCCCGGGATGATGGCGATCATGCTCGAGCAGCTCGACCTGCGCGCCGGGCACCGCGTGCTGGAGATCGGCGCCGGCACCGGCTACAACGCCGCGGTGATGCGCGAGATCGTCGGCCCGAGCGGCCGCGTGGTCACCCTGGACATCCAGCCGGAGGTGGCCGCCGAGGCGCGAGCCCACCTCCAGGCCGCGGGGTACGGCGACGTGACGGTGCTGACCGCCGACGGCGGCTACGGCCATCCGGAGGCCGCCCCCTACGACCGCATCATCGTCACGGCCAGCGCCGCCGACCTCCCGCCGCCCTGGCGGCACCAACTGGTCCCGGGGGGCGTGCTCGTCGTCCCGCTGCGGCTGCACACCCAGTGCCTCAGCACGGCCTTCATCCGGGAGGGCGCCGTCC
>DATLZI010000073.1:0-2742 GCA_035574075.1 bacterium
CGTCGGGCCCGCCTGTGGCGTCCCCCACGACGGGGCGCGACGACCGCCTGGGGACTATACTGGGGCGTTCGCTGAGGTTTCGCACGATGGCGAGCCTAGGGCTCGGCGCCAGGTTCAGGGAGGGCGCGGGGATGCGCACGCGCGTCTATGAGTGGCTGAACCGAGAGTTCGTCGCCATCTCGGCTGAGGGCCGGCCGGCCGGAACGGTTGCAGACGAGACCCAGGACCTTTTGCAGCGGCTGGACGGCGAGCTGCAACGGTTCGGGCTCTCCTTGGAGAACACCGTGCGCACCCGACTGTGGGCGCGCGACCGTGCGAGCCGAGACCAGGGCAGTGCGGTGCGGGTCCAGGTCCTCGCCGGACCGGCCCGCTCGGCAAGCTCCAGTTTCATCGCCCCGGACTTCTTCGCCTCAGAGGCGCGCGTCGGGCTGGAGCTCTGGGCGATGCGGCCGAGCCGCCCCGATGCCGAAAAGCGGATCGTGGAGTACGATCCGCCGATCGTCCCGGTGCGCTTCATCGTCTACGACTCGATCGTCTTCCTCTCCGGCGTGACCGCCGTCCTGCCGACGCTGGCGGACCAGGTAGCGGACATCACTCCCCGGATCGAGCGATCGCTGGAGGACGCAGGCGCCGGCTGGGACCGGGTCGTGCGAATCTCCTGCGTGCTCCACCGCAGCCAGAGCATCGAGGCGCTGCGAGCCATCTGGCCACAGACGGCCCACGCCCCGTACGCCCGGGTGGACTACGCCTTCGCGGATGGCTACTCCACGGAGGGCAAGCTGATCGAGGTCGAGGTCACCGCGCGCATGCCGTCGACATGATGGCGGGCCGGCCCTGGCCGATCGGCCCGGGCGGGCGTTCGGCCAGCGATGGCATGGTCTGCCCGCATCTGGCGGATCGCAGCGGTGCACCGACCGCGGGGTGGAGCGCTACCGTCGCGCGTCCAGCGCCGCGAGCACCCGCTCGGCGGTGATCGGCAGCTCGAAGAGCGGAATGCCGAGCGCGTCCGCCACTGCGTTGGCGACCGCTGCCCCTGTCCCCATCAATGGGATCTCCCCGATGGCCTTCGCCTCGAACGGCCCCGGCCCACGCGAGGGCAGGTTCCGGGTCTCCAGCGGGGGCACGTCCGCAATCGTCGGCATCTTGTACTCACCGAGGTTCCCGTTGGTGATGCGTCCCTGCTGGAGAACCATCTCCTCCGTCAGGGCATAGCCCAGCCCCTGCACTAGCGCGCCCTCGATCTGCCCCTGGTGCCCCAAGGCGTTGATGATCTGGCCGGTGTCCTGGGCGCTCGCCATTGCGCGGATCCGCACCTGCCCGGTCTCCTCGTCCACCTCCACCTCGGCGGCCTGGGCGCAGTACCCCACGATCTCGCTCCGCGGGGTCTCGATCGTCACCTGCGCATGGGCGCGGGGATCGCCGGCTTCCACCATCTCCAGCGCCAGTTCCTCGAGTCCGACGCGCCGCCCGTCCGGCGCCTGCCAGGCGCCATCGATCCACTCCGCGCGCTCCGATCCAAGCATGGTAGCGGCAAGCGGGGCGAGCTGCTCCTTCAGCCTTGCGGCGGCGGTCAGCACCGCGTGGCCAGCGACGTTGGTCATCCGGCTCGCCCCGGAGCCCACATCCACCGGCAGGGAGTCCGTGTCTCCGCGCACCAGGCGGACCTTTTCGAACGGGACGCCGAGTGCCTCGGCCGCGACCTGTGCGACCACCGTGGGCCCGCCGGTGCCGTTGTCCGGCATCGCAGTGAGCGCGGTGACGGTTCCGTCCGGGTTGACCGTGAGGGCGGAGGAGCCCTCACCCACGCCGGTGTTCCGCATCACCAGGCTGATCCCCCGCCCGGTGCGCACCCCATCCCCCCGCTTCGGCGCGCCCCAGCCGATCGCGTCCGCCGCGGCGCGGAGCACGCGCTGGGCCAGGCGCTCCTCACCGGCGGGCGAGGCCGGTGGCAGATTGCGCTCGCGGAACTCCACGGGGTCCATTCCCAGCTCTCGCGCCAGCAGGTCCATGTGCGTCTCCTCGGCGAAGAGCATCTGCGGGGACCCGGGCGCCCGCATGTAGCCGCAGGGCACCTGGTTGGTGTAGACGCAGAACGCCTCCGTATGGAGGTTGGGGATCACGTAACAGCCCGCCGCCCGCTGGGCGCCGCCGAGCATTCCGTTCGCGGATGGCTTGTAGCCTCCGTAGGCGCCGGTGTTGTAGACGACGCGCGTCTCCCGGGCGACGATGCGGCCGTCCCGCGTGACGCCACTCTTCATCGTGATGACGGCCGGGTGCCGCAACGCCATCGCCGTGAGGTCCTCGGTCGAGGTGTTCACGAACTTGACCGGCCGTCCGGTGGCCCGAGCGATGTGGTACGCGACGGGAACATCGAACGGGGACCCCTTGGATCCGAAGTCCCCGCCGACCGTCACGGCGTGGATCAAGATGTCCTCCGGCGGACGGTCGATGATCGTCGCCAGCTCCTCCTTGAGATTGAAGGGGACCTTGTTCGAGGGCCAGACCTCGACTCTGCCGCGCTCGTTGATCTGGACCACACACGCGTGGGGCTCCAGGTAGCCCTGGTGGGAGAGCTGGGTGCGGAAGGTGTGCTCCAACACAAGGTCCGCCTCGGCAAACCCGGCGCGCAGATCACCGCGGTCCCACACCTGATACGCGCACACGTTGCGCGCATCGGCGGGGATCTCCGCGGGCCACCCGATGTAGCTGCGCGCATTCGGGTGAATGAGCGGGGCGTCCGCC
>DATLZI010000074.1:0-9467 GCA_035574075.1 bacterium
GACCATCGACCTCGGCTTCGCCCACCTCGACCTGCCCAACGGCGACCGGGTGGGCATCGTGGACGTCCCGGGACACGAGCGGCTGATCCGCAACATGCTGGCCGGGGCCACGGGCATCGACCTCGTCCTGCTCGTCGTCGCCGCCGACGAGGGCGTCATGCCGCAGACGCGGGAGCACCTCGACATCCTGCGCTTCCTGCCGGTGCGCGCCGGCATCGTCGTCCTGAACAAAGTCGACCTGGTCGAGGACCGCGCCTGGCTGGACCTCGTCCGGGAAGAGCTCGCCGCGCTGACCGCGGGCACGTTCCTCGAGGGCGCGCCCGTGCTCGAAGTGTCGGCGAAGACCGGCCAGGGGCTGCCCGCGCTCGTGCAGGCCATCCAGGCCGCCCTGCAGACCGTCGCCGCCCGCGATGCCAACGCGCCGGCCCGCCTGCCGATCGACCGCGCGTTCACGATGCCCGGCTTCGGCACCGTGGTCACCGGCACGCTGTGGAGCGGGCGGATCGCGCCGGGGGACATCCTCGTCCTGCTGCCCCCCGGTCGGGAGGTCCGCGTCCGCGGCGTGCAGTCGCACGGCGAGCCGGTGGCCGCCGGGCTGGCCGGCTCGCGCGTCGCCGTGAACCTCGCCGGCGTCGAGAAGGAGGCGATCGAGCGCGGGCACGTCCTGGCCACGCCGGGCGTCTTCGCGCCCACCGACCGCCTGGACGTCCGCCTCCGCCTGCTGCCCGGCGCTCCGCCGCTCGCGCACCTGGGCCGGGTGCGCCTCTACCTCGGCGCCGACGAGGTGATTGGCCGCGTGCTGCTGGCCGACCGGCGGCAGCTGGAGGGTGGAGCGGAAGCCGACGCGCAGATCCGCCTCGAGCGGCCCACCGTCGCCGACATCGGCGACCCCGTCGTCATCCGCCGCTTCTCGCCGATGGTGACGCTGGGCGGCGGCACCGTGCTCGACGCCCACCCGCCCCTCCGTCGCCGGGGCGAAGGGGCGGCGCGGGTGAAGACGACGCCGGAGGAGCGGGTGGAGGACGCCGCGCAGGCGGCCGGAGCGTCGGGGATCTCGTTCGATGAGCTGATGACGAAGGCGTCGGCGACGCGGCCGCAGGTCGAGCAGGCCGTGGCCGCGCTCGAGGCCGCCGGAGGGGTGCTGGTCATCCGCGGCCGCATCTTCCATGCCGCCACGGCGCGGCGGCTCGCCGACGCGCTGACCCGGGAGGTGGGCGCCTTCCACCAGGCCGCGCCATGGCGCCCGGGCATCCCGCGCGAAGAGCTCAAGCCCAAGGTCTTCCCCGGCGGCGACGACCGCCTCTACGCTGCCGTGCTGCAGCGGCTGATCGACGACGGCGCGCTGGAAGCCGCCGGCGCCCTCCTGCGTCTGCCCGGCTTCGCCCCGCAGCTGTCGCCGCAGGACGCCGCTGCGCGCGAGCGCATCGCCGCCGCCCTCCGCGGCGCGCGCTTCGCCCCGCCCGGCCGGGAGGAGCTGAGCCGCGGGATCGAACCCGCCCGATTCGAGCGACTGTTCCGGGCGCTGCTCGATGACGGGACGGTCGTGGACGTCGGGCAGGGCGTGTACTTCCACCGCGACACGCTCGAAGAGATCCGGCGCATCGTCGAGGACGTGGTCGCCGCCACCGGCCAGGTCACCGTGGCAACCCTCCGCGACCGGCTGCAGACGAGCCGCAAGTACGCGCTCGCCGTCCTGGAGTACTTCGACACCATCAAGCTGACGCGCCGCGTCGGCGACGCCCGCGTGCTGGCCCGACGCTGACTATGGCAGCGCTCGGAGAGCGGACCAGGGCTCTCGAACAGGGAGTTCAGGGATCCAGATCAAACAGTTCCCGGTAGGACGCGTGGTAAATCCTCATGGAGGTGTTCGCATGCGGGGGATGGTGAAGGTGTGGTGTGTGGCGTTCCTCGTCGCCGGACTCAGCCTCAGCGCGACGGCGGCGCCGAAGGCGCAGAAGGTCACGCTGACGATGACCGACTTCAAGTTCACGCCGGCGCAGGTGACCGTGACCGCCGGCACGCCCGTAGAGATCACATTGGTCAACAAGGGGAAGGTCGAGCACGAGTTCATGGTCTATCCAGCGCCGAAGCGCGCGCCCGAGGACTGGGATGAGTACCTCATGCCCAACACCTTTTTCAAGGACATGGGAGAAGTCGAGGTCGAGTTCGAGGGGCAGGGCGCGGTGGCCGGTGTGAGCATCTTCGAGGTCGAGGTGAAGCCCGGGAAGGAAGCGACGGTGCACTTCACCCCCAACAAGAAGGGCACGTTTGAGATCGGATGCCACGTCGAGGGGCACTACGAAGCCGGCATGAAGGCGACGCTGACCGTCAAATAGGCCCGCGCCACACCCCAGCGGTTCCGCAGCGCCAGAGGCCTGCCCGGGACCGCGGCAGGGTGCCGCCCCCCGTGGTCCCGGGCGGCGCCGTCTGGACGATCGGCGCGTCCATCTCCGGCCGTGGTGCATGGGGCCACAGCGCGCTAGTATGGGTCGCGGAGGGCAGCAGGGGCTGGTGCCCCTTCCGGTCTTCAAAACCGGCGGGAGGCTATTTTGGTCTCCGGTGGGTTCGATTCCCACGGCCCTCCGCCAACTCACAAACGCCTTGATAGACGCGGGAATCGTAAGGTCACCCATCTGGGGAGGGCCGGACGGTAGGTCGCCGGGACTGGTGTGTGCTCATCATTGCTCACTAGTGCTCACCGGAGCCGGTGATCGTCGCTGGCTCTGAAGAGGAGGGCGTAGGGGTGCCAGGAGCCTACCTGGACGAGAGCGAGCAAGCGCCGTTCCTCGGCATCGGGGGCTTCTATGCCTCCGTCCAGTACCTTCCGAGAATTGAGGCCGCGTGGCGGAAGATGAAGGTGGATGACCTCGGATTGGATCCGGACGACGAACTCAAGTGGAACCTGCCCGAAGACCACTCGACCCGAAAGAAGTTGGATGCTGCCGGGAAGGGGGGCCGCCTCCGCAATGAGGTGATGATCGGTACCCTGGCCAGCCTACCGCTGACCATCGTCTGCGTGGTTATGAGAGACAATCGCGGGCCACGCTGGAGGCAGATCATCGGACAGAGGTCCGTGCGCGACTTCTACTGCGAGGGCCTGAGGTACGCTCTCCAGCGGTGCGGGAATCAGGCGTATCAAATGGCTGGTGCTGAGCAGTGGATGTGCGTGGTCGACCGCCCCGAGGGGTTAACGAAACTGTCCTCCCGGTCGGCCAGTACCCAGTGGCTCGACCACGGGCTGAAGGCGGCTCACGCGCTCTACCGTGAGGCGATGACCAACGGCCCAGGGCGTGGTCCACAAGGGCCCGTTCTGCCGCTGCGCCAGTTGGGCTTCGGATCCGGTCTCCTCGTCGGGCACGCAAGCCATGATGATCTCCTTCAGATAGCGGATTGCATCGCGGGAGCGGTAACATCGCTCGTGAAGGACACGGCCGATGGAAAGGCCACGACCTGGCTGATTGGCATAGTCAAGACGCTGGTACCGCGGTTCCGGGGAGGCCGAGGGGGCATGTTCGGGGACGGCTTCGTCCTCTGGCCTACGGATCAGGCTCTCTGGGCCGCTCTGATGGCCAGCCTACTCTGAAATCTTTGAGAGGGAAAGGAAGAGCGTCACGGGAGCGGCCCTACGGCCGGTCCAGGGGCAGCGCCAGGAGGTCTTCTGAGGTCCGGATCCCCCTGTCTGCAGGGAACTTCTGCGGGGTCCGGCGAAGTGGGTGCAGTTTTCCCCTGGCCGCCCGCCACCCCTCCGCCGGGCCAGTTTGGCGAGGATTCCAGGCACGTCGAACTCGAAGCCGTGCGTCCCCACCGCGCGGATCTCTGCGCCGACGCGCTGCGCCAACCGCCGCATCGCGCCGCGCAAACTGAGCGAGTCGCGGTAGATGTGCCAGCATCGGTCGGCGTCGTTGTAGACGGCGACGACCTCGCGCTCCTCGGCGCTGAGGGACCCCCTGGAGGAAGTCGCACGGGCTTGTGGTACAGTAGCCATTGCACTGTGGCTCCTCTCGTTAGCCTTATCCGAGCGAGGGGCTAGGAGAGGCGACACCTCCGTTCCTCGGCCCGGTGAGGCCGTTCAGTGCTCATCAATTGCTCATCACCGGAACCCGCAGGGTAGGGAAAAGCAGCCAGTGGCAGGGAGTGTCAACGAGAGAGCCAACAGCGACGATCTCTGCGCCTGTGGCCTCGTTTCGCTCTTCTCGCTGCTACTCGTTGCCACTCGTTGACAGGGGCTCGGTCGAACTTCAAAACCGGCGGGAGGCTATTTTGGTCTCCGGTGGGTTCGATTCCCACGGCCCTCCGCCACTCTCTCCCGCGCGGCATCGTGGCCATGACCCGGTTGGGCCACCGCTGCGCCGGGCGATCCCCTCGTTCCGGGGCGCGGGGGAACCCCTCAGCCGGCCGGCGGCCCGGCCATCAGCGCGGAGCGGGCGACGTCCTCGTAGCGGACCTTCGTCACGTCGAAGGCCCGCAGGTTCTCGGTGAGCTTGCGGAAGGCGACCTCGAACGAGGGCAGGGTCTTGCGGGCGCGGGTCAGCGGCGTGGCTCGCGCCAGGACGAAGTTCTTGACGTAGGGATGGCGCAGCCCGCGCGCCCGCAGCCGCCGCACGACGTCGGTCAGCGCCTCGTCGGCGTCCCGCACGAGCGCGGCGCGGCGCTGCCGCTCCTCCAGCCCCTTGGGTAACGGCAGCTTCAGGAACTTGTCGACGCGCCGCAGTATCGGCGCGAACGCGCCGCCGGCGAAGCGCGCGTTCTGCTCGTAGAGCAGTCCCAGCGTGATGTAGTGCGCGGACTCGAACTGGAAGGCGTAATCCTCCTCCGTGTCCCGCGGGGCGCGCTCGGCCAGCGCGCGGTACATGCGGATCACCTCGAGCGACTTCTCCTTCAGGGTGTGCGCCTTCTCCGTGTTCAGGGCCAGAATCTGGTAGGCGGCGGACGCGTCGGGGATGAGGATCGCCGGCACCTGCGTGGCCTTCAGGGCGCGCAGCGCGGCCAGCCGGTGGTGGCCGTTCGGTGTCCAGTACTGCCCGGGCTCGGGGGAGACGACGACGATCGGATCAACGAAGCGGTCGATCTTCTTGATCACCTCCTGCAGCCGCTTCGCGTGCGCGCGCGAGAGGTCGCGCTGGTAGGGGGTCGGTGCGACGGCGTCGATCGGCAGCAGGGCGACGATCTGCCAGTGCCCGCCGACCGGTTCCTGAAAGATGGCCAGCACCTGCCCGCGGTCGGATTCGACCTGGGCGGCGAGGCGCTCCACCGCCGCGGGCAGCGACTTGGGCGGAACGACGGTCCACGGAGGCATCGGGATTCCTCGGACACAATTTCCCGTGTTCGCCGCCAAACCTCCCTCGCCGGCGCGCACGCGGCCATTTGGCGGGCAGGCGATCCCGTCGTCGCGGGGGCCTGCCGCTCTGAACGCGGCGAACGGCAGTCTGAGGCCGCATGGAGCAGGGCAGGATAGAGATGCTGGACGAACACCTCCCAGGTGTTCGATCACCCTCTCGCGAGGCAACTCCGTGCGAAACCGGCTCCACCGCGCGCTCTGGGCAATTGCGACCGCGGTCCTGCTGGCCGCGCCGCTCCAGGCGGAGGCGCACACGCCGCCGCGGCCGCGGCCCCTGCCGCAGGCGTTGGTCCAGGAACTGGTGCGCCAGTACGCGGCGAAGTACGGGATCCCCCAGCACATCGCGCATCGCCTGGTGACGATGGAATCGGGCTGGCGGCAACACGCCGTCAGCCGCCGCGGCGCGCGCGGCATCATGCAGCTGCGGCCGCGCACGGCGCGCGGCCTGCGGGTGAACATCTACGACACGCGGCAGAACATCGAGGGCGGGATGCGCTACCTCCGCCAGCTGCGCGACCGGTTCAAACGCTGGGACCTGGCCCTCGCCGCCTACCACTCCGGACCGACCAAGGTGGCCCGCTACCGCGGCATCCCGCCCAAGTCGCGCGGCTACGTGCGCTGGATCCTCAACGGGGCCGACCCGGTGACGGGTGCGCTGCCGAAGACCGCTGCGGCGGCCGGCCGTCCGCCGGCCCCGTCAGCGGGAGCGGCCGCCCGGACGGCGAGGTCGGTCCTCCCGCCGATCCAGAAGGCCGTCCCGTTCAGCGGCCTGCGCCAGCGGCTGGTCGCCGCCACCGGCGAGGCCGTGCTGTTCGTGACGGAGACGGTGCAAGAGGACGCCGTCGTCCTGCGCACCGATACCCTGGTCGTGGATGAAGGGGACGTACGGCTTCGTCTCGTGCGGACCTACATGCCGATCGACGGCGCGATGACGCTGGTCACCGAGCGCATGGAAGAAGACCCGCGCTAGTTCTGGAGGGCTTCCACCTGCCGGTTCAGCCCGTCCAGCACCGCCCGCGCCGCCGCGACCTGCGCTTCATCCCGCACGGGCGCGGACCCGGAGAGCAACCGGGTCTCCTCGCCCTGGCCCAGACGCAGGGAGACCAGCACCGTGGCCGCCGGGGAGGAGGGGATGATGTCCAGATCGTGCAGCACGACGGTCTGGTCCCGCCCGGTGAAGAGGGCGAACTGCCGGACGGCGTTGATCGTGGCCTGGGCGATGACCCGCTCGCAGGTGGCCTCCGGCAGGGTCCCGGTGGCCAGGCCGATGTGCGAGAGTCCGGCGTTGCTCAGCTGGACCCGGGCCCGGATGCGCCCCTCGCGAACCTCGCAGCGCACGTCCTCCAGCTTCAGACGGCCCATCGGCTCCCACCACCCTTGAGATGCCGTCAATGCGCACAATCAGAGCAATTTCAGTGCCACCAGTCCCGATAACCCCGGGAAACGACAAAGGGCCGGAGCTCGTCGCTCCGACCCTCTGCGGTCCCCCGCCGGGCACCGAGGTGCCCAGCCCATCTGCGCGCCGTTACGGCAGGATCGACAGCAGCCTGGCGTTCGCCGTCATGAGGTGGATGGCCAGGATGAGGAGCGCCACGCCCACGGACCACGCCACCAGGATGACCTGCAGCCGCCAATCATATGACTGGAAGCGTGTGGACGTGGCGTCGATTCCGTCGTAATACAGCATCCCGAGTAGACCTCCCGTGCCTGCGCCTCCGGCAACCGTCACCCTCCCAGGGAAGCAAGGGGCGTGCCACGCCAGGGCACGGCTGTTCAGACCAGCGCCGCGACCTGGACGCGGTTGCGGCCGAGGCGCTTGGCGGCATACAGGGCGGCGTCGGCCTTGCGCACCAGCTCCTCGTAGTCCAGGCCGTCCTCCGGGCAGGCCGCCACTCCCATGCTGATGGTGAGACGGCCGAACGGCTGGATGCCGCCGCCCCGGAAGGGGTAGCCTTCCACCAGGACGCGCAGGCGCTCCATCGCGGCGATCGCCTCCTCCCGCGGCGTGTTGACCATGATCAGCCCGAACTCCTCGCCGCCGTAGCGGGCAAAGACGTCGCTGACGCGCAGGTGGCTCGACATCAGCGCGGCCAGCTCCTTCAGGAGGGCGTCCCCCGCCAGGTGCCCCAGCGTGTCGTTGTAGTTCTTGAAGAAATCCAGATCGATCATCGCCAGGGAGCACTGGCCGCCGTAGCGCCGGATGCGCGCGATCTCCGCGCGCAGGATCTCCTCGAAGTGCCGGCGGTTGAACAACCCGGTGAGGGGATCGGTGATCGCCAGCTCGCTGAGTCGGGCGCGCAGGGCCCGCCGCTCCGCGCGCTCCCGCCGCAGGCGTTCGTAGACCACGGCGGAGTATCCGTTGATGATCAGGAAGATGCCGGCCACGGCGGCCTCGAAGCCCAGGGAGAGGGGCCGGCCGGCGGAGATGAGCAGGGAGACGGCGATGAGGTAGCCCATCGCCATGAGCAAGGCCATCACCAGCACCCCCGCGGCGCCGGCCAGCCCGACCATGAAGACCGGTATCGTGAACCAGGCCATGAGCATGACCATGCGCAGCGAGGGGACGAGGTAGGCGAAGTAGTTCAGGGTGAAGATCGCCGCGGCCATCGGCACGTAGAGGTAGTGGGGATCCCAGGCCAGGTACCGGTCCCATCCCAGGCGCAGGATCAGCCACACCGCGGCCTGCAGCCCGACGACGGTCAGCAGGGCGCGCGTCCAGATCCCTGGCGGCGTGGCCTCGAACCCCAGCCTGCCCAGCCCCAGCTGGATGAGCAGCCCCAGGACGAGCCCGGTGCCGGCCATCAGCACCCGGCGCTCCTTGATCGCTCGCTTGTCGGTCAGGCCCATACCCACGGCTACAGAACCTGTACAGCAAGACCTGTTCCACGCCTGCCCCGGCGGGCACCACCATCCTCGCCGTGGCACGCGCCAGTCGGTCGAGCAGCACTCGATGTTCAGCGCCCCAGGAGAGCCTCTCGCAACCGACGAAACCCCGTCATGACGATGGACCTGACCCCCATGATGCGGCAGTATCAGGCGCTCAAGGCCCGTTTCCCCGGGACGCTGCTGATGTTCCGGCTGGGCGACTTCTACGAGCTGTTCGGTGACGACGCCGTCACGGCGGCGCGGGAGCTCGAAATCACCCTCACCTCCCGCGAGATCGGGAAGGGGCGCCGCCTGGCAATGTGCGGCGTGCCGCACCATGCCGTGGAGGGCTACCTGGCGCGCCTGGTCGAACGGGGCTACCGCATCGCCCTCTGCGACCAGCTCGAGGACCCGCGGCGTGCGCGGGGTCTGGTGAAGCGCGACGTCGTGCGGGTCGTGACGCCGGGCACGGTGATCGAGGCCGGGATGCTGCCGCGGCAGGCCAACAACTTTCTGGTCGCGGTGTGCGCCGGATCCGATGTCTGGGGCCTGGCGGCCTGCGATCTCTCCACCGGCGAGTTCCAGGTCACGGAGATCGGCGGCGACGCGCGCGACGCCACCCTGCGCGAGGAGCTGGCCCGGCTGGGGCCGCGCGAGGTGCTGGCGCCGGAGGCGGACGGCGCCCGCGTGCGCGCACTCCTCAGCGCCGAGGCGCAGCTCACCACGCTGGACGGCTGGCTGTTCGAGACGGCGGCGGCGCGGACCCGCCTGCAGCAGCACCTCGGGGTCGTCAGCCTGGACGGCTTCGGGTGCGCGCACCTCCCCGCGGCGATCGGCGCGGCGGGGGCGCTGTTGCAATACCTCAAGGACACGCAGTTCAGCCCGCTCGCCCATCTCCGACGGATCACGACCTACCGCCTGGAGGAGGGCCTCCTGCTCGACGCGGCGAGTCGGAGGAACCTCGAGGTCGTCCAGAACCAGCGGGACGGCGGGACGGCCGGCACGTTGCTCGACGTGCTCGACGAGACGAAGACGGCGATGGGCGCCCGCCGCCTCCGACAGTGGCTGCTCGCCCCGCTCACCACCGCAGAGGCGATCGTCCGCCGCCTCGACGCCGTAGAGGAGTTCACGCGCGGCCGCCGGCTGCGGGACCGGCTGCGCGCCGCGCTGGCCGGCGTGGCCGATCTGGAGCGGCTCGTCGGCCGCGTCGGACACGGATCGGCGACGGCGCGCGACCTGGTGGCGCTGGCGGCGTCCCTGCGGC
>DATLZI010000075.1:0-4039 GCA_035574075.1 bacterium
GCCCCGCGCCCGCGCGCAGCGCGCCGAGGGCGGCCAGAACCGCCGCCCCGGTGTAGCCCACCGACCCGGCGACGACCAGCGTCCGGCCGTAGGTGCCCTTGTGGCTGTCGGGCGGCCGGGGCGGGAGCGCCTCCCGAACCATCGCCGCGGTGACGAGGTGCGTTCGGATCGTGGGGTCATCGGCGAGCGCGGCCGGGTAGCCGATATCGGCGACGTAGACCGTGCCGGCCGCCTCAGCCCCTGGGTAGACGAGCAACCCCACCTTAGGCAGCCCCATCGTCACCGTGGCCGCGGCCCGGATGCAGGGGCCGTCGATCCGGCCGGTGTCGGCGTCCAGGCCGGAAGGCACATCGACCGCCAGGATCGGCACGCCCGAGGCGTTGGCCGCCTCGATCAACGCCGCCGCCGCCCCCCGCACCGGGCCGCGGAAGCCCGTGCCAAAGAGGGCGTCGATGACGAGGCCCGCCTGCCTGAGCAGCGCGGCGATGTCGCGCGCGGCCGCGTCGTACGCCTCCACCCCCGCGGCGCGCGCCTCCTCGAGCATCCGACGGGCCTGGCCCTGGTACTCCGCCTCGGGAGCGCTCAAGACGGCGCGCACGGGGATGCCGCGGGCGCGCAGCTCGCGCGCGGCGACCAGGCCGTCCCCGCCGTTGTGCCCCTTGCCGGCGAGCACGACCACGGGGCCGAGGCGGCCCGCCAGCAGGTCGAGCGCGACCTGCGCCACGCGCCGTCCGGCCGCGGCCATGAGCGTCGCGACGGTCAGGCCGTGCTGCTCGACGGCGCGGCGATCCAGCTCGGCCATCTGGGCGGAGGTGACGACCCGCATCGAGGAGTCGCTTCGGGCGGAGGGAGACGAGTCCTGCCTATCCCCTCTGCCCACAGTATCCACAGCCGCTGAACGGAGGTTCTCGATTGACCCTCCGCGGGGCCGGTGGTACGGTATGAACCAAGAGAGGCGCGAGCCTCAGGGCGAAGTAGCCGACTCAAACGCCGTCGCACGTGGACTCCGAGAGCTAGCGGTATACTTCGGGAGTAATCCCGGAGGATAGCCAGCGGGCGGTAGGAACCGGCGGCGCGGCCAAAGACGGTGAAAAGTCCTGGGCGCGAGCGCCTCTCTTCTATTTCACCTCGTGCTAGATCTCGCCGCTCTCGCCCCCGGCTCCCGGGCTAGCTTCCGGGCCGCACCTCGACCTGCGCCAGCTGCTCGATCAGCGTCACGAGCGCGGAGTGATCGAGCTCGCCGCGCTCCATCCCGCGCAGCGCGGTGAACGCCTCCTGCACGATCGCCGTCGCGGGCAGCGGCACGCCCAGCGCCTTGCCGGTGGAGAGCGCGATGTTCAGGTCCTTCTGGTGCAGCCGGATGCGGAAGCCGGGCTGGAAGTTGCGGTCCAGCATGCGCTGCCCGTGCAGCTCCAGGATGCGGCTCTGCGCGAAGCCACCCAGCAGCGCCTGCCGCACCTTCGCCGGATCGACGCCGGCTTTGGCGGCCAGAGTCAGCGCCTCGGCCACGGCCTGGATGGTCAGGGCCACGACGATCTGGTTGGCAGCCTTGGCCATCTGCCCCGCGCCGTGATCGCCGATGTGCACGATGTTCTTGCCCATCACCTGGAAGATCGGCAGCATGCGGTCGAAGACATCTTTCGGCCCGCCGACCATGATGGAGAGCGTGGCCTCGATCGCGCCCTTCTCCCCGCCGCTCACCGGGGCGTCCAGCATCTCTGCGTCCCGGGCCTCCACCAGCGGGGCCAGCTGGCGGGTGACGATCGGGGAGATCGTGCTCATGTCGATGTAGACGGTGCCCGGCCGCAGCGCCTCCAGGATGCCCTGCGGGCCGGTGACCACCTCCTGCACGTCCGGCGAGTCCGGGAGCATCGTGATCACGACCTCGCTCGCGGCGGCGACCTGCCGCGCCGAGCCCGGCGCCTGCGCGCCGAGCGCGGCGAGCTCCTTCACCGGCGCCTCCACCTTGTCGTGCACGATCAGCCGGTAGCCGGCCTTGAGCAGGTTCTTGGACATCGGCTTGCCCATGATGCCCAGCCCGATGAATCCGATCGTCGGTGTGCTCATCGATCTGCCTCCTCTCGCGCCAGGGCTGCGTGCACCAGGCGCGGATCGTCTGCGATCATGCCGTCGACGCCGCAGCGCAGCGCGGCGGCCGCCTCCTCCGCGGTGCGGATCGTCCAGGGGATGACGCGCAGGCCCGCGGCGCGGGCGGCGCTCGCGGCCGATGGCGTCAGGGCGCCGATCGCCGGCAGGAGCACCGGCGCGCCGAGCGCCGTCGCCCGCTCGGGCCGCGGCCAGGGCTGCAGCAGGCCGACGGCGATCTGCGGCGCAAGTCGGCGCGCGGCGGCGACCGCGTCTTCGTGGAACGAGGTGATCAAGACGTCGCCGGCCATCCCGGCCTCCCGCACCAGCGCTGCGACCTGGGCTTCGATCCCCGTGATCTTCAGTTCGATGTCCACCAGCAAACGCCCCCGCGCCAGCTCGAGCACCTCGGCCAGCAGCGGGATCCGCTCCCCGCCCCCGGCGTCGAGGCGGCGGATCGCCGCGAGGTCCATCGCCGCGATCTCCCCCTGCGCTCCCGTGACGCGCTCCACGCTGGCGTCGTGGATGACGACGAGGTGGCCGTCGCGGCTCGCCCGCACGTCGAGCTCCACGCCGTCCGCCCCCTGCGCGATGGCCAGACGGAAGGCGGCCAGGGTGTTCTCCGGCGCCGCGGCTGAGGCCCCGCGGTGCGCCACGACCAGGCAGCGGCGCGCGTCCAGCCAGCCCACGGCTAGCGGTCCGGCCGGCGGACGGCGAGGGCGGCGAGCTGCAGCGCGGTGTCGGTGGTGATCTGCCCCACCCCGCCGTCCAGCAGCAGATCGAGCAGCGACGCGGCCTGGGGCTGATCGGCGTTCAGCGTCCAGCCGTCGATGAGCACATCCCCCAGTGTCGCCCGCACGACCTCGAGCGGGTTCACGCCGTCGCGCATCGCCTGGGCGATGAACTCCACCCGCAGGTACACCTCCGCCGGCTGGGGGATCAGCCGGCACAGGCTCTCGATGCGGTCCGCGAGGTAGGCGCGCACATCCGCGCCGCGGCGGTAGCCGAGCGGATGGTCGTCGAGGTAGCCGAAGACGTTCTCGCGCAGCGGCAGCCGCGGGAACTCCGGCACGGGCGCGTCGAGGTACAGCAGGAAGTCCAGCCCCACCGGCAGCGCGGGGTCCAGCCGCCGCAGCGCGCGCAGGTTCCAGTCGCCCAGGCAACCGACCACGACCCGCAGGTGCGGGTTCGCCCGCAGCGGCTCGATCGCCCGCAGCAGGCGCCGGGCGTCCTGCGCGGTCAGCGGCGCGGTGTCCTTCAGGTCGAGTTGCACCTTCACCGCCCGGCGGATCCCGCGCAGGATCTCCACGGCCTCCGACAGCAGCGCCGGCGGCTCGTCCCAGCCGCGCAGGCGCAGGGCCTTGGCCTGCGCGGGGGCGAGGCGCGCCGCCGGTCCGCTGCCGGTGGTCTCCCGCTCGAGCGTCTCGTCGTGGATCAGCAGGTAGTCGCCGCCAGCCAGGGGGGTGACGTCGAACTCGATGACCTCCGCCCCGCCCTCCAGCACCTCCCGCAGCGCGCTGAGGCTGTTCGGCGGGTGCTGGCCGCTGCCGGAGAGCAGGCGGTGGTACTTCAGCAGGACGCGCCGGCCGCCGACCTCCAGCGCCGGGGGCAGGGTCATCGCGCCGCCTCCAGCCGGCGGCCCGCGCCGTCGAAGAGGTGCAGCCGGGCCGGATCGACGCCCAGCCCCACCGCCGAGCCCGGGGCCGGCCGCAGGTCGGCCAGCGCCTTCAGCGTCCAGCCGCCGGCATCCACCGTGACCAGCGTCTGGCGGCCGTGCGGCTCGACGACGACGACGCGGCCGCGGATCGGCCCGCCCAGCACGACGTCCTCCGGGCGCACGCCCAGCGTGCCCGGCCCGGGCGGCACGGCGAACGGCAGGGCCAGGCGCAGCCCGTCGCTGACGAACGCGCCGTCGGCGAAGTGGCCCTGGAGGAGGTTCATCGGCGGATGGCCG
>DATLZI010000076.1:0-2915 GCA_035574075.1 bacterium
GGCCGCCGATCTGGCCGACGACCCCGCCCAGGCGGCGATCCTCTGGAACAACGCCGGGGTGTGCGCCCTGCGCGTCTACGAGCCGGACCGCGCGATCCAGTGCTTCCGCCAGGCGATCGAGGCGGCCCAGATGGGTCCGTCCGACGGGAGGCGGCTGAGCAGGCTCTACGCCCATCTCACCGCCGCCTGCTACGAGGCGTCGCGGATGCGGGAGGCCTGGGCCGCGGCCCATCAGGCGCTGCTCCTGGCGGAGGAGTTCGACGACATCGAGGCGACGGGGAAGGCGCTCTACAACCTGGGGCTGGCTGAGCGGTACCTGGGGGAGGGGAGCGAAGCGCTGAAACTCTTCGCCGCCTCGCGGCGCAACTTCCAGGAGAGCGGGAACGCCGCATCGGCCGCGGACGCGCTGCACAACATGGGCTGGGTGCAGCTCGATCGCGGAGAGCTGGAGGAAGCGGAACGATCCCTCCTGGCGGCCCGGGCGGAGCGCACGGCCCTGTGGCTGCCGGTGGGCCGCATCGACCTCGAGCTGGCCCGGCTGGCGCTGAAGCGCGGGAACTGGCTGGCCGCGCTGGCGCAGGCCGTGGAGATCGCCGAGTCGGTCGAGGCGGCCACCGACCCGGTGACGAAGCTGCAGGCGCTGATCCTGGCCGCGGAGGCCTCGGAGCGCGACGATCTCGCCGCGGCCTTCTACTACGCCGGTGAGGCGCTGGCCCTCGGCCTCAGCCTGGGCCGCCCGCCGGCGCTGCTCGACCTGATGCCCGTCATCGTCCGGTTGCATGCCAATGCCGGCTCGCAGATGCCGGCCGAGGAACGAGCCCTGGCCGCGGAGCTGTTCGAGCGGCGGCACGGGATGCAGGGTCAGCTGCAGGCGACGGCGGTGAATCTCAACTGAGGAGGATTGCGCCGATGAAGACGGGGATGGCGGCGGTACTGACGTTGGTCGCGTTGCTGGTGGTGGCCGCGGGGTCCGCCCTGGCAGCCCAACCGGAGAACCCGACGGCCCGCGCGGAGCGGGGCTCGTTCAACAAATCCCAGACAGGCCTCGACCACCAGTCCGAGTGGGCCTGGTACTACGACGGCCCGGCCGATCCGCGTGTCGACTTCGACTGATCTTTGAGGACCGGGCCGTGGCACGCCGGATGCTGGGTGATCCGCTGCCATGGGATCCCGGTTGAAGCTGGAGCGCGTAGATTGCCGCAGGGAGGCGCAGCGGGCCACCGCCCGCGTGGAGCTCAGTCTGGACGATGATGTGCGGTCCGGCCTGGCGACCGCCCCCGGCAGCGGGACCGCGTGGCAGCACGCCGTGGCGGAGGCCACGCTCCACGCGGTCTCCGCGTTCGTCGGGAGCGCCTTCACCTTCACGCTGGACTCGGTGGCCGAAGTCCGCGCCGGCCGTCACCCCCTGATCGTCGTCACGATCGTGATGCGCGACGGCCGCCGCGAGGTGTTCTTCCCGGGCACGGCGCAGATCGGCGACCATCCCCCGGCCGCCGTGGCCCGCGCCGTGCTCAACGGCCTCAACCGCTGGGCGGAGCCGCTCCTCGAGCGGGAGATCAGGCCGGCCCCGCCGGCGTCCCAGTCGGGTCAGATGGTGCACTGACGGCGCGCTCGCCGAGAGCGTCCTGCAGCTCGGCCCGCACCGCGGGCTCGGCCTCCACCGCGGCCCGGGCGGCAAGGGCCTGCACCGCCGTCGTTCCCCCGATCCTCCCCAGGGCCCAGGCCGCGTGCCCGCGGACGATCGGGTCCGGGTCGTGCAGGGCGCGCACCAGTGCCGGCACGGCCCGCTGGTCGCCCAGGTTGCCCAGGGCGACGGCGGCGTTCCGCCGCAGGCCCTGCCGCTTCGCCCGTTTCACCGCGCTGTGGCGGAAGCGCTCCCGCCAGGTCTCCTCGTCGATGTGCAGCAGCTCGACGAGATCGGGGAACGCGACGTCCCGGCGGGGCGCGAAGACTTCCGCGACGTCGTGCGCGACGAGGGCGTTGTGGGGACAGACGTCCTGGCAGACGTCGCAGCCGAAGACCCAGGTGCCGATCAGCGGCCGCAGCGCGCGGGGGATCCAGCCGCGCAGCTCGATGGTCAGGTAAGAGATGCAGCGCCGCGCGTCCACGACGTACGGCGCGACGATCGCCCCCGTCGGACAGCGGTCCAGGCAGATCCGGCACCGGCCGCACGAGCCGTCGGCCGGCGGATCGGGCGCCAGGGCGAGGTCGGTGAGGACCTCGCCCAGGAAGACGTACGAGCCCCACCCGGCCTTCGTGATCAGCATCGCGTTCTTGCCGATCCACCCCAGTCCCGCGCGGCGCGCCAGGGCGCGGTCGAGCAACGGTCCGGTGTCAACGTAGTAGCGCGCCACCCGCGCGCCCCTGGCCAGCAGGAAGTCGCTGAGGCGGGCGAGAGCCCCGGCCATCACCCGGTGGTAATCCGTCCCCCAGGCATACGCGGAGATGCGTCCGCGGAGGGCGCCATCGTCAGGCGGCTGCGCCTCCCACCGGTAGGCCCGCGCGACGACCACCGCCGACCTGGCGCCCGGCACGACCTCCTGCGGCCGCGCCGCCTTCGGGGCGTGAGCAGCGACGTAGGCCATCGCGCCGTGCATGCCGGCCTGCACCCAGGCCGCGAGGCGCGGTTCGTCGTCTTCGAGGGGCCCGGCGGAGGCGATGCCCACCAGATCGAAGCCCAGCTCCCGGGCGAAGGCCTTCACCTGCTCTTCGAGCGCCACCGGTCTCATTGTAGGGCTCCGGGTCCGGGATGCGAACTGGATAAAGATACCCTCCTTCATCTGCAATAGCCTGCCGGCAGGAAACCGTCTATGCTCACAGGAGCGAGGAGCGGCGACACCATGGCAGAGACCCGAGTGGTGGAGGGAACGTTTGAGGCGGTGGTGCGGCCTCATCTGGAGTATCTCTACGCCATG
>DATLZI010000077.1:0-7657 GCA_035574075.1 bacterium
CGGCGCCGACGTTGTGCGGGTTCCCCGCGCCGGCCTCGCCGCGACCGACGAGCCGACCGTCGTCCCGCACGGCCAGGGCCCGCGTCGTGGTGGCGCCGGCGTCCACGCCCGCGAGGATCACGCGCGCAGCGCCTCCCGCACCGCGCGGTGGAAACGTCGCCGGAAGTCGATGATCTTCGTGTTGCCGCCGCCAAGGTGGACGCGGTTGGTGAGCAGCACGGCGACCAGGTCCGCATCGGGATCGATCGCCACCGAGGTGCCGGTGAATCCCGTGTGCCCGAACGCGCGCGGGCCGAAGGCGTCGAAGAACGTCCCCTCGTGGTGCAGGACCCAGCCCAGGCCGCGCGGATAGCCCTCCGCCCCGGCGCGCTGGTCGCGCGTCGCCTCGGCCACCAGCGCGGGGCTCAGCCAGCCGCCGGGCCGCAGCCACCGCTGGGCCACCACGGCCACCTCCCACGCCGTGGAGAACAGGCCGGCGTGCGGGGCCACGCCGCCCAGGGCGTAGTGCGCGTTGCCGTCGTGCACCTCGCCGACCAGCACGTCAGGTTTCCAGGGATAGCCCGCGCCCTCGTCCCCCACCTTCTCGCGCTCGTAGCCGTGCCCGGCCTCCGTCGCGGCGCAGCGCGGGCGCAGCGCGGGCGGCGGCGTGTACAGCGTCTCGCGCAGCCCGAGCGGCGCGATGACGTAGGTCCGCGCCAGCGCATCGATGCGCGCGCCGGCCAGGAGCTCCATGGCGAACCCCAGGAGCAGGATGCCGAGATCGGAGTACTCTACCTTCCGGCCGGGATCAGCCTCCAGCGGCGTGCGGCAGATCTCGGCGAGGACGGCCTGGCGGCCGGTGGCGCGCAGGTAGAGGGGGCGCCAGGCCGGCAGTCCCGAGGTATGCGCGAGGAGCTGGCGGAAGGTGACCTGCGAGCGGGCGCCGTCCGCGAACTCTGGAAGCACCTCCCGCACCGGGGCATCGAGCCGCAGGATCCCCCGCTCCACGAGAGCGAGCGCCACGGGCAGCGCGGCCAGCACCTTGGTCAACGAGGCCAGGTCGTAGAGGGTGCGCCTCGTCGCCGGCCGCCGCCGCGGGGTGAGCTGAGCGTATCCGTGGGCGTGATGCCAGCCCGCGACCCCGCCGCGGGCGACCAGCGCCACCGCCCCGGGGAAGACACCGTCCCGCGTCCCCTCCGCGAGCAGCGCCTCCAGGGCGCGCAGCCCTCCTTCGTCCAGCCCGGCCTCCGCCGGGGTCCCCGCGCGCAGGGTCATGACGCCGCCGCCCACGTCTGGCGGAGGCGCGGGTCGAGGATCTCCTGCAGCGCGTCCCCGACGAGGTTGAACCCCAGGACAGCCAGGACGATGGCCAGACCCGGGAAGACCGACGGCCAGGGGCTCAGCTCCAGGTAGTTCCGGCCCTCGCTCACCATGAGCCCCAGGGAGGGATACGGCGGCTGGGTGCCCAGCCCGAGGAAGCTCAGCGCCGACTCGAAGAGGATCGCCGTGGCGAGGTTGATCGTCGCCTGCACGAAGATCGGCGTGCTGACGTTGGGCAGGACGTGGCGCGCGATGATCCACGAGGGGCGCTGCCCGAGGGCCCGCGCCGCCTCGACGTAGGCCTGCTCGCGCACGACCAGGGCGGGGGCCCGCGCGATGCGGGCGAAGATCGGCACGTAGACGATGCCGATCGCCAGCACGGTGCTCAGCGTGCCGGCGCCCAGGACGACGACGATCGTGATCGCCAGCAGCAGCACGGGGAAGGCGAAGAGGATGTCCATGGCGCGCATCAGGACGCTATCCACCGTTCCGCCGGCGTACCCGGCGACGACGCCGAGCGCGCTGCCCAAGACCATGGCGAAGACGACGGAGAGGGCGGCCACGAGCAGCGAGGTGCGGTAGCCGAAGAGGATGCGGCTGAGCAGGTCGCGCCCGAAGAAGTCGGTGCCGAGGACGTACCGGCCGCCCGGCGGGGCGAAGCGATCGAGGACGTGCATCTCCGTGACGGGGTATGGCGCCAGGCGGGGCGCGAGCAGCGCCGCGGTCGTGATCAGAACCAGGATCGTCGCGCCGACGACGAACTTTCGCGAGCGCGCGGCGAACCGGCCGAACCCCGCCCGGCGGCGCGGACCCCGCGGCGTGGCGCGGAGCGGATGGTCACGCATAGCGGATCCGGGGGTCGAGCGCGACGTAGATCACGTCCACGAGCAGGTTGACCAGGACGAAGAGCACGGCCACGACCAGCACCACGGCCTGCAGCACGGGGTAGTCGCGCTGCACGATGGCCTGCAGCCCCATCCGCCCGACCCCGGGGATGGCGAAGACCTGCTCGACGACGATCGACCCGCCGAGCAGGTAGCCGGTGACGATGCCGATCAGCGTGACCACCGGGATCAGCGCGTTTCTCAGCATGTGGCGACGCACGACGAGCGCCTCCCGCAGGCCCTTCGCCCGCGCCACCTTCACGTACTCCTCACGGCGCACGGCGACCATCGACGCGCGGACCATCCGCGCGATCGCCGCGGCGTTCGGCACGGCCAGCGTCAGCGCCGGCAGGAACATGCCGCGCAGGTTGGCCCACGGCGCCTCGAGCAACGCGGGGTAGGTCAGCACGGGGAACCACCGCAGGTGCACGCTGAAGAGCAGGATGAACATCGCGCCCACCCAGAAGGCGGGCAGCGACAGGCCGAGCAGCGTGAGCGTCTGCAGCGCGCCATCCGCGGCGCGCGAGGCGGTGGCGCCGGCCAGGACCCCGACCGGGATGCCAAGGAGCATCGCCAGCAGCACCCCGTAGATCGCCAGCTCCACCGTGAAGGGCAGGGCCTCGGCGAGCAGGGTCAGGATCGGCCGGCCGGTGCGCACCGAGGTACCGAAGTCGCCGCGCAGGATCCGCCCCAACCAGCGGCCGTACTGCACGTAGACCGGGCGGTCCAATCCGAGGTCCCGCCGCACGGCCGCCAGCTGCGCGGGGTCCGTGTTCTCGAAGCCCAGGACGACCTGCGCCGGATCGCCCGGGATGAGGTGCATCAGGGAGAAGACGATGGCGCTGATGACAGCCAGGACCGGGACGAGCAGGACGATCCGGCGGATGATGTACGCCGTCATGACGGATGGACAGCGTCGCGCCGGGCCTCAGTCCGGGGCAGGCTCGTCCGTCCCCTCCCTCCCGCCTAGCGGGCGAGCCAGCTCTCGGCCAGCGGCGCCATGCTGCGCGTGGACGACAGCACGAACCCCTGCAGCTGCTCCCGCGTCACGGCGAAGAGATCGGCGTAGGCGATGAACAGGAATGGCACCGTCTCGGCGATCGCCCGCTGCGCCCTGGCGTAGATCTCCACGCGCCGCGCCGGATCGGCGGTGGCCCGTCCCTGATCGAGCAGCTGGTCCACCGTGGCGTCCTTGAACTTGAAGACGTTCGTGCTGCCGGTGGAGTGGATGTGCCGGTAGAGGTGCAGGTCGGGATCGGGCGAGCCGCCGTTCAGCGAGACGAAGGTGTCGAACTGGCTGGTGCGCCAGCGCGACAGGAAGGTGGCGAAGTCGACCTGCTCCAGCTCGACGGTCAACCCCGCCGGCGCCCACTGCTCCTTGAGCACCTGCGCCATCTGCACGGCATCGGGCACGGTGGGGATGGGCATCATCTTCACCGCCAGCGGCAGGGCGACCCCCGCCTGCTGGAGCAGCGCGCGGGCCCGGGCGACGTCGCGGCGGTAGAACGGCAGGTTGCGCGCGGGGATCGGGCGCCACTCCTCCAGGGTCGGCGGGATCGGGCCGCCCACCGTGGCCCGCCCGCCGTAGACGATCTGCACGACCTGCTCGCGGTCGGTAGCCAGGCTCATCGCCTGCCGCACCCGCACATCGCTGAAGGGCGCCTTGCCAGCGTTGATGCCGACCAGGCTGTAGGAGAGGTCGGGCACCGACATGATGCGCAGGCCGGGCACGCCCTGCAGGGCGCGCGCCGCGGTGATGTCCACGCCGAAGCCGATGATCATATCCACCTCGCCGGCGCGCACCGAGGCGCGCAGCGTGGCGGCGTCGGGGATGACGCGGTAGACGACGCTGTCCGCGTAAGGCAGCCGGGTGCCTTGCGCGTCCTTCCGCCAATAGCGCTCGTACCGCACCAGCCGCACCGACCCCGGTCCGAACTCGGCCAGCATGTACGGCCCCGTGCCCAGCGTCTTGACGCGGGCGTCGCCGACCTTGTCCGTGAAATTCGCCGGGACGATGCCGCGGCCCGGGTTGGTGAGGAGCGAGAGGAAGGACGGCGAGGGCTGGCGCAGGGTGATGCGCACGACGAAGGGGTTGACCACGGTGACCTCGCGCACGACGGAGAGGAAGCTGGCCTGCGGCGATTTCGTCTCCGGATCGAGGATCCGGTCGATCGTGGCCTTGACGTCCGAGGCGTCCAGCGCGCTGCCGTCGTGGAACGTGACGTCACGCCGCAGCGTGAAGGTGTACTCCATGCCGTTCGGCGAGACGGTCCAGGACTGGGCCAGGTTGGGCTCGATCTTCAGCGTGCGGGGGTTGAGACGGAGCAGGCTCTCATAGACCAGGTCCAGGATCTGGAACGACGAGAACGCCGTGGCCAGATGGGGATCCAGGTTGACGATTTCCTGGGTGATCCCGACGCGGATGGTGCCGCCGCGCTGCGGGGCCGGCGCCTGGGCCTGGGCCGCGGGCAGCGCGAGGAGCAGCGCCGCGGTGGCGAGCAGCGCGATCAGGCGGAGTGTCATCTCGAGTGCACCTCCGGTCGTCACAAAATGGGATCCGCTTCGCTATTCCGTCGGCTGCGCGCCGTTTCCTTCGCCTCATGCGGCGGGGCAGCCGCCGATCCAGACCGCGCGCACGCGCAGGGCGGGATCGAAGAGGACCAGGTCGGCGCGGGCGCCCGGAGCGATGCGGCCCAGGTCCCTCCGGCCGAGCGCGTCCGCCGGGACGGTGGACGCCATGAGCACCGCCTCCCGGAGGGGCACGCCGAGGGCGACGGCGTTCCGCACCGCGCCATCCATCGTCAGCAGGCTGCCGGCCAGGGTTCCCGAGGGCAGCCGCGGCGCGTCCGTGACGGCGAGCCGGCGGCCAGCCAGCTGCGCAGAGGCCCCCGCGTCGGTCGCCCCCGCCGCCGCCACGGCGTCGGTGACCAGGGCGACGCGCCGCCAGGTCTTGCGGCCGATGACCAGCCGCAGCACGCTCGGATGCACGTGGACCAGGTCGGCGATGAGGCCCGCGGTGATCGCCGCGTCTTCCAGCGCCGCGCCGACCACGCCGGGTTCCCGGTGATGCAGCGGCCGCATCGCGTTGAACAGGTGGGTCACCATGCGCACGCCCAACCGGAAGGCGGCGCGCGCCTCGTCGTAGGCGGCCGCGGTGTGGCCAGCGCTGACGACGATCCGCCGCCGCCGCGCCAGGGCGATCAGCGCCTGGGCGCCCGGCAGCTCGGGGGCCAGGGTGAGCAGCCGCACGAACCCCGGGGCGGCGTCGAGGAGCGCGCCGAGCTCGGCGGCATCCGGGGGGCGCAGGTGCTCGGGGGGATGGGCCCCGGCGAAGGCCGGATTGAGAAAGGGGCCCTCCACGTGCAGCCCCAGGACCCGCGGCATCCGGCCGCGGGGCAACCCGGCCCACCAGCGCAGGGCCTCCCGCATCGCCTCCAGGGGACCGGTGGTCACCGTGGGCAGGAACGCCGTGACGCCGGTGCGGAGGAGGAAGGTGCGGACCGGCTCCAGCGCCGCCGGATCCCGCACCGTGGCGAAGTCCACCCCCGCGCAGCCGTTGGTCTGGAGGTCGATCAGCCCGGGAGCGAGGATCCCGCGGCGGAGGGGCGTCCCCCGCGCAGGACGTCCCCGGCGCACGCGCACGATGCGTCCCTGCGCCACCTCGACAACGCCAGGAGACAGGTCGGCTCCGGCGGCGATGACGCGGGCGGCGGCGATGATCAGCGAACCGGACGGCATGGCTCCCTATCGTAGGATTCGCACTGCGCGAGGGGACGCCTGTCGCAGAGGGCGGGCCCCGCAGGTAATCGAAAGAGGGGGCATAGACCAAGTACGCGGAGGTGGAGTATGGGCATCCCGGGGGTTCGGCGCCTGTCGGCCCTGCTGGTCCTGGTCCTGGCGGCCCTGGCCCTGGTCCCGACGACGTCGGCGCAGACGCCGGTGCGCGGCGGTCACTTCCGCCGGGCGCTGGGCAGCGATCCGGCCACCCTGGACCCCGCGGGGACCCGACTCGTCCGGCAGGACGTCGTGCGCATGAACATCTTCGACTCCCTGCTGGACGTGAACCCCGAGACCCTGCGCTTCGAGCCCCGGGCCGCGGAGTCGTGGTCGATCAGCGAGGACGGCAGGACGTTCACCTTCCGGCTGCGGCGCGGCGTCCGGTTCCACAACGGCCGGGAGATGACGGCGGAGGACGTCAAGTACAGCATCGAGCGCATCCTCTCCCCCGAGACAGCCTCGCCGCAGGTGCGCGCGTACGACCGCGTCGTCGGCGCCCAGGAGTTCCTCGCGCGCCAGGCGCGCGAGGTGAGCGGCATCCGCGTGCTGGACCGTTATCGGGTATCGATCACGATCACCCAGCCGGACACCGACTTCCTCTGGAACTTCGCCGGGCCGTTCAGCCTCTACATCGTGCCCCGGGAGGACGTGGAGCGCCTGGGACGCGACTTCGGTCAGCGTCCGGTCGGGTCCGGGCCGTTCATCTTCGTCTCCTGGCAGAAGGACACGAGCATCCTGCTCCGGGCGAACAACGACTACTGGGGCGGCCGCCCGCCTCTCAGCGCCCTGGAGTTCCGCATCATCCCCGACCCGGCGACGGCCCAGGCCGAGTTCGACACCGGCCGGCTGGACTTCATGCTGCTCAGCGATGTCAACTACCGCCGGTACGCCGAGGACCCGCGGTGGCAGCCGTACGTCATCGAGGTGGCGGAGCTGTTCACCCGGCACGTCGGCCTCAACGTGACGAAGCCGCCGCTTGGCGACGTGCGCGTCCGTCAGGCCCTCAACTACGCCGTGGACAAGGCGGCCCTGGTGCGCACGGTGCTGGGGAACAAAGCCTTCCCGCCCACGGGCGTCTTCCCGCCCAGCCACCCGGCCTACAACCGGGCCCTGCGCGGCTACGAGTACAATCCCCAGCGGGCACGGGAACTGCTCAGCCAGGCAGGCTTCGCCAACGGGTTCGATCTCGATCTGAACGGCTCGACGAGCCCCACCGTGGGCCGCTGGATGGAAGGGATCCAGCGCTACTGGAACGAGGTCGGCGTGCGCACGCGCATCCAGCAGCAGGACTTCGGTGTCGTGCTGGAACGCGCCGGCAAGGGAGAGCTCCCCACCTACGTCCTCTCGCACGGCGGAACGCCGAGCTGCGTCGGCTACCTCGGGCCCTTCCGCGCCCGGAACTTCGGCCCCGCCGGGAACCGCATGTTCTACAAGAACGATCGCGTGGACCAGCTGCTCGACCAGGCGGAGCGCACCGCGGCGGGGACGCCGGCGCAGATCCGCCTGTGCCAGCAGGCGGAGGAGATCATCGTCCGCGAGGCGCCCTGGTTCTTCTTCAACTACAACAAAGCCGTCCTGGTGCACCAGCCGAACGTCCACGGTCTCGTCGGGAACCCGATGGAGATGGACGCCCAGGACATGCGCAAGGTCTGGATCGGGCGGTGAGGCATCGCCCGCGGGGCCGGCGGGCATCCTCC
>DATLZI010000078.1:0-6254 GCA_035574075.1 bacterium
CCGCCCCGGGCGCGTGGCGTCAGGTGCCGCCGGCGCGGGGGCCAGCCGGCCCTGCGGCGCCCAGGCCGGCGGGGCGGGCCGGGGGGCCTCGATCTCGACCTCTCCTTCCTCGGTGCGCACGCGCACCTCGGGCCGCGGCACGACCCCCCGCAGGAAGCGATCGACCACCGTGGCCACGTCGTGGTGCACGGCCAGGCGGTGCTTCTCGATGATCTCGATCACGACGTCGAAGGTCGGCGGGGCCTTGCGCTCCAGCACCGTCTTCTGCGTCCCGCGCCGGCGCGCTTCCTCGTCGGAGAGGGTCACGGCCTGGATCCCGCCCACCAGATCGGAGAGGGTCGGGTTCTGCAGCAGGTTGTCCAGCGTGTTGCCGTGCGCCGTGGCGATGAGCTGCACGCCCCGCTCGGCGATGGTCCGCGCGGCGAGGGCCTCCGCCTCGGTGCCGATCTCGTCGATGACGATGACCTCCGGCATGTGGTTCTCGACGGCCTCGATCATCACGGCGTGCTGCAGCTCGGGGTGCGGCACCTGCATCCGCCGCGCGCCGCCGATGCCGGGGTGCGGGATGTCGCCGTCACCGGCGATCTCGTTGCTGGTGTCGACGACGATGACGCGCTTACCGAGCTCGTCGGCCAGGACGCGCGCCGCCTCGCGCAGCAGCGTGGTCTTGCCCACCCCCGGGCGGCCGAGGAGGAGGATGCTCTTGCCGCTCTCGATCACGTCGCGCACGATGTCCACCGTGCCGAAGACGGCCCGTCCCACCCGGCAGGTCAGACCGATGATCTCCCCCTGACGGTTGCGGATCGCCGAGATGCGGTGCAGCGTGCGCTCGATCCCGGCGCGGTTGTCCTTGCCGAAGGCCCCCACCCGGCTGGTCACGTAGCGAATGTGTTCGGCGGTGACGTACTCCTCGCTGAGGTGCACGACGCCGCCGGGGAAACGGGCCTCCGGCAGGCGGCCCAGGTCCAGCACCACCTCGAGGAGGGTCTCCAGATCGCCGCGCTGCTCGAGCGCCTCGCGCAGATGCGGCGGCAGGACTTCGAGGAGAAGATCCAGGTTGTCGGTGATCTGAATCTGTCGGGGCACCACCGCGGTTCTAGCTCCCTTCGAAGGGAGAATCCCGCCGGGACGCGGGTCAGGAAACACAACGAGGGGCGCCTCGCGGCTCCCCTCTCCGTCTCGCCTCACCTGCGTTCACGCTTCGATGTGGATCGGGCACGGGTCGTCGTTCTGTCATCTCCCACTATACCACAGACGTTCGCTTTTACCCTTTGCCCGGCTCCGCCCGCGCCGGCCTGGCGATGCCCCGCGGCTAGCGCGCGGCGAGGATGAGGCAGGTGAGGTACCGGGTCTCGGGCATCGCGGGATGCACCGGGTGGTCCCGCGGGTGACCGCGGCTCTCCACCAGCCGGACCTCCCGCCGGGCGTCCACCGCGGCGGCGGCCACGACCTGCGAGAGCGCCTCCGGACCGACCTGGGCGGAACACGAGCAGGTGACCAGCCATCCGCCGGGGCGCAGCAGTTTGAGGGCGCGGAGGTTGATCTCCTTGTAGGCGGCCAGCGCGCGGTCGAGGGCCTCCCGGCCGCGGGCGAAGGGAGGCGGATCCAGGATCACCGCATCGTACCGCGTGCCGGAAGCGGCCAGGCGGCGCAGCTCCTCGAACACGTTGGCCTCGACGAAGCGGCAGCGGTCGGCCACGCCGTTCAGCTCGGCATTGCGGGCGGCCAGGGCCAGGGCCTCCTGCGAGCTGTCCACCCCGGTCACCGTGCGGGCCCCGCCCAGGGCGGCCACGATGCCGAACCCGCCCGTGTAGCAGAACGCGTCGAGGACGTCGAGGTCCTTGAGCAGGGCGGCCGCAGCCAGCCGGTTCTCGCGCTGGTCGAGGAAGAAGCCGGTCTTCTGCCCGGCGGCGATGTCCACGATGAATCGCGCCGGCCCGTCAGAGATCTCGATCTGCGGCTCCCGCGCGCCGCGCAGCCAGCCGCTGCGCCGGGGGAGCCCTTCCAGCTCGCGCACCGCGGGATCGTTGCGCTCGTAGATGGCCTGCGGACGCAACAGCGCCGCGAGGAGGTCCGCGAGCAGCGCCTGGCGCACGTCCATCCCCAGGGCCAGGGTCTGCATCACCAGCACGTCGCCGTAGCGATCGACGATCAATCCCGGCAACAGATCCCCCTCGCCGTAGACGACCCGGCAGGCGTTGGTGGCGGTCCGCGTGCGCTGGCGGAAGGCCCAGGCATCCTCCAGCCGGCGGCGGAAGAACGCCTCGTCGATCGGCTCCGGGCGGTGGGTGAGCAGGCGCACGGTGATCGCGCTGCGGCGGTTGTAGAAGCCGCGGCCGATCCACTTCCCTCGCGCGGAGCGCACGTCGACGATGCCGCCGTCCGGGGCGGAGCCCTCGACGTGCGCCACCTCGCCGCCGTAGACCCAGAGATGTCCGGCGGCGACGCGTCCCTCGCGGCCGGGCTTCAGGAACACCGTGGCCATCGGTGCTGGGGTGCGGCGATCAGAAGAGCGTGGTCTGGGCGGGTTGCGCGGGTTGGGCGACGGCCGGAGAGGTTGCGGCCTGGTCGCCGCGCGCGCCGAAGATGCGGATCTCCCCGTACGTGCCGTCATAGCCGGGCTTGATCTCCACCTGGCCCTCGCGAACGCGCCGCACGCCTTCGGCGATGCGCGCCGTGGTGTGCCGGGCGAGCTCTTCCACCGGCACGTCCAGCAGGATGGCGAACTCGCTGCCCAACCGCGCGCAGAGCTTGAAGTACTCCTCGCGCACCGCGCCGGTCCCCACGGCCTGTCCCAGCGCCTCGGCGATGATCTCCTCCAGCGGAATGAGGTTGCGGTACGGCACCGCTCCCGCGGGGACGTAGCCCTCCGCGCGGTCGGCGAGGTCCTCCACCCGGTGCATCACGCCCACCGTCACCGGCCGCCCGCACACCGGACAGCGGTTGCCGCCGGCCTTCGCTTCCCGGGGCCTGAGCCGCGTGTTGCAGTTGCGGTGCCCGTCGTAGTGGTATTTCCCCTCCTCCGGGAAGAACTCCACGGTGTAGAGGAAGCGGCTGGTGTCTCGCTCGCGCAGGATGCGCAGGAGCTCGTAGTAGTCCGGCTCGGCCTCGAAGACGTTGGCTTCGCGGCCCAGTTTGGCGGGGGAGTGCGCGTCGGAGTTGCTGAGGAGCATCAGCCGGTCCAGCTGCCCCAACCGCCAGTTCATCGGCGGATCCGAGCTCAGGCCGGTCTCTCCGGCGATGATCTGGCGGCTCTGCGCGCCGAAGCACTCCTCCAGCGAATCGAAGCCGGAGTTGCTGCCAAAGAGGCTGAACCAGGGGGTCCACATGTGCGCCGGAACGACCAGGCAGTCCGGCGAGATCTCCATCACGTACTCGACGAGCTTGTCGCTGGGCAGCGTGAGGGTCGGTCGGCCGTCGGCCATCAGCGACCCGAAGCGTCCGAGCACGGCGTTGATGCGCTCGACCGTCTCGAAGGAGGGGGCGAAGATGAGGTTGTGGATCTTGCGCAGCCGACCGCCCTGGGGGTAGATGTTGCTCACCTCGACGGTCAGCATGAAGTGTACGCCGCCGTAGGTGTAGAGGCCGCGGTCGGTGGGCTTCAGCTTGGCCCGCAGCTCGCGGAGCCAGATCGGGTGGGTGAAGTCGCCGGTGCCGACGACGGTGATGCCTTTGATCTTGCACCAGCGGGCCATGTTCTCGACGTCCATCTCCCGGCTCGTCGCTCGGCTGTACTTCGAGTGGAGATGGAGGTCGGCAATGATCCGCATGGCCCGCTGCGCTCGCCCCGGAACTTTCCTAGAGCTTCCCTTCCTCCTCCGGTTTCTCCTCCGGCCCCTCGTCCCGCCGCCGCTGGGCGGATCTCTGCGCGGCGTGAGATGGCGTGTGCGGGCTCCCGTCCCAGAGGGCGGGCAGACCGTGCCACAGCGCCTTGATCAGCACGGCGCGGAGGGGGCGGGCGAGCGACCAGCGCAGCACCGCAGCCATCGCCGGCGCGACGAGCCGGGACTGGTATGCGGTGTCGCCGCGCGCCTCGACGATGCGGCGGAAACGCTCGTCCTCGCCGAGGGCGCCGACGAAGGCGTTCAGTTCGGCGTCGGTCATGTGGTTCACGGTCAGCCGGGCGAACGTGGTGGCCCACAGCTCGCGACCGAAACGGCGGCGCCACTCGATCTCGTACCAGCGCAGGGCCCCGCCCTCCCCGCCCAGGAAGCGCTGCGCGGCCTGACCGGCGAGGCGACCGGCGATGAGCGCGAAGTAGATGCCGCCGCCGCTGGTGGCTTTGACCTGACCGGCGGCGTCGCCGACGAGCAGCATGCGGTCGAGGACCGAAGGGCGACGCGCCCCCAGGATGGGGATGGGCCCGGCCAGCCGGCGCTCGATCACAGCCCCGCGCAGCCGGCGCGAGGCGACCGGATGCTCACGGATCAGCCGCTCGAGGTAGGAGCGGGGGGCGGCGCGGGCCAGACGCGGGTCGACGCACAGCCCCACCCGGGCGCGGCGGCCGCCGATCGGCATGAGCCAGGCGAAGAAGCCCGGGGCGTAGGTCCGGCCGAGGTAGATCTCGGGGCAATCCTCTTCGTCGAGGGCCACGCCCGCCATCTCGTACTGGAGGCCGAGGACGTAGGCGCGCGGGAGCCGCACACCCAGCGACGCCGGGAGGACCGGTCGGGCGCCTTCGGCGTCGACGACGAGCGCCGCGGAGAGGGAGACGCGCTGGCCGTTCCGCTGGCCCCGCAGCTGCATCACGCCGTTGCGCCGCTCGACGCTCGACAGTCGGGTGCCCGGGATCAGATCGGCTCCGGAGCGCTGGGCCTGCTCTCCGAGCCAGCGGTCGAAGACCGCGCGGTCCACGACGTGCGAGTCGGGCTGGGCACGGCGCACCCTGGCCACCGAGCCGTCGGGGGCGTAGAACGCGCCGGCCCGCAGGGTGTTGAGGATGAGATGCGCGGGGAGATCGAACTCCCGGAAGGCGTGCACCTGCAGCTTGCCCGAGCAGTGGACGGGGGAACCGATCTCGCGGTGCTCCTCGACCAGGGCCACGCGCAGCCCGGCGCGGGCGGCGGTGAGCGCGGCCATGCCGCCAGCGGGACCGGCGCCGACCACGACGAGGTCGTAGTCAGGACGCGGCAGAGGAGAGACCCCCTTTCGGCGGCGGTGCGTGCCGCAGGCCTGACAGCCTCATTGCGGAACAATTCTCCTGCGCCGGGCGTAGGGTCGGTGTGACGGGATGACCATGCGACGTCTGCCTCTTCTCCTCGTGCTCATCGCGCTCCTGGCGGCCGGAGGGGCGTGGGGTCAGACCGCGCCCGATCCCCGGATCGTCTACAAGCGGGGAACGGTCGTCCTCTCGCAGGGGGCGCGCCAGGTCCGCCTGCGGGTGGAGGTGGCCGATACCCCGGCGGCGCGCCATCAGGGCCTCATGTACCGGCGGCACCTGCCTGAGGATGCCGGCATGCTGTTCATCTTCGAGGCCACGGGCCGCGGCGGGTTCTGGATGAAGAACACCTGGATCCCGCTCTCCATCGCCTTCATCGACGAGGGGTGGACGATCGTGGACATCAAGGACATGGCGGTGGCGCCCAATCCGGAGCAGGGGCCGTTTACGATCTACGTGTCGGCCGAGCCGTACCGCTACGCCCTCGAGGTGAACCAGGGGTTCTTCGAGCGCCACCGGATCACGGTCGGCGGGCGCGTGCGGTACATCCCCCAGCCCCCCTAGGCGCCGCCTAGCCAGCGAACCACGCCACGATGTCGGACCAGCGCCGGCGCAGGCGCCAGCCGTCCGGCGGCTGGTGCCCGCCGCCCGCGGGCCGGACCTCGATCCGCAGGCGGTCCAGCCCCTGCCGGCCGCGCCGCACCCACTCCTCCACCCGCTGTCGCCATCGCGCGGCCGCCCCATCCCCGCCGTAGACGACGGCGGCGTCACGCCGGATCAGGCACAGGCTCGGTTCTCGCGGCTCCAGCACCCCGCTCAGGGCATGGAAGCCCCACCGCTCCGGCCGGGAGGTGAAGATGTCCACGACGCCCGGCTCCTCCAGCGCCAGGAACACGCCGAGCCCACCCCCCAGACCGACGGAGTGCACGGGGACGCCGAGGTCCGCGATCCCTCGCGGGGGCTGGGCAAGCAAGCGGACCAGCAGGTCCGGCGGGAGGGCCTGCGCCAGGGGACCGCTCAGGAACAGGTCGTCGCCCACCTTCACCACCGGCTCGGCGCCGCCGAAGGCCCCGCGCAGGTGCATGAAGCCGCAGCC
>DATLZI010000079.1:0-4993 GCA_035574075.1 bacterium
TCTGCACTACCCGCATCTCGTTGCTGGTGGTGATGATCAGCGGCCAGAGGTACTGGTTCCACATGTAGACGAACTCGACCATGAAGAGCGCGGCCAGGTTGTTCCAGGACAGCGGCAACAGGATCTGCCCCAGAAAGCGCAAGGGGCCGGCGCCGTCGATACGGGCCGCCTCGGAGAGGGAAGCGGGGATGGTCAGGAAGAACTGGCGGAACAGCAGCGTGCCGGTGGCGCTGGCGAAGAACGGCACCGTCAGGGCGGCGTAGGTGTTGATCCATCCCAACCGCTCCATGAGCTGGTAGGTGGGGACGATGCGCACCGGGAGCGGCAGCATGTGCGTGATCAGGATGAGCATGAAGAACAACCCCTTGGCACGGAAATCGCGGAAGTAGGTGAAGGCGAACGCCGCCAGCACGGAGAGGACGATCTTCCCGAGCGCCACGGCCAGAGAGATTCCGGTGCTGTTCAGCAGCAGGCGCCCCATGCCCACCTTGCGCCAGGCCGCCACGTAGTTCGCCCACAGGGCGTCCCCGGGGGCGAGCCGCGGCGGATAGGCGAAGACCTCCTGGAAGGTGTGGGTGCTGACGACCGCCGCGTAGTACACGGGGAAGACCACGACCAGCGCCGCCGTGATGAGCGCCAGGTGCAAGACGACGAACCGCAGGGCGCGGCGCGCGCGCCCTGCCGGCCGCGCCGTCCTGCGCAGCGGCATCGTGATGCTCACGAGTAGAACACCCGCCGGCCGGCGTACCGGAACTGGAGGATCGTCAGCGCCGCGACCAGGACGAAGAGGAGAACCGACTGCGCGGACGCCAGACCCCAGTTGATGCTGACGAACCCGTCGCGGTAGAGCTTGTACACCAGCACGTCCGTGGCCCGCGCGGGACCGCCCTGGGTGATGACGTCGATGAGTCCGAACACCTCGAAGAAGGCGTAGAGCGAGTTGGTGATCAGCAGGAAGAAGGTCACCGGCGAGAGCAGCGGGAACGTCACCGCCCAGAACCGGCGCCAGGGCGGAGCGCCGTCCACGGCCGCAGCCTCGGAGAGTTCCTCCGGCACCGCCTGCAGGCCGGCCAGGAAGAACACGACGTTGTACCCCAGAAGCTTCCAGGCTGCGGCCACGATCACCACCAGCAGGGCGAGCCGGCCGTTCATCATCCAGTTCGGCGCCACGCCGACCGTGGCGCGCAGCAGGAAGGTGACGATGCCGGTCGAGGGCTCGAAGAGCAGCGCCCAGATCGTGCCGGCCACCGCCGGCGAGAGGGCGTAGGGCCAGATCAGGGCGACACGGTACAGCCCGATGCCGCGGAGCCGCTGGTTGGCGAGCAACGCCATGGCCAGGGCGGTGCTCAGACTGAGGGCCACCGTCGCCGCGGTGAAGACGACGCTCACCCCCGCGCTGTGCCGGTACTCCTCCGAGGACAAGAGGACGATGAAGTTGTGCAGACCGACAAAGGTGGCCTGCCCGGTGAAGGGATTGACGCGGGAGAGGCTCTGCCAGAGAGCCTCTCCCGAGGGGATGAGCAGGAACAGCAGGACGACTATGATCGATGGTGCGACCAGGACGTAAGGCAGGACCCGGTCGGGGAAGCGCCCTTCCACAGGCTCACCTGCGGTGCGCCTCGCCGGACGATCAGGAGGACCGGCCAGCAGTAGCGCCTATTTGTAGGCCTGATTGTACTCCGTCAGGACTTTGTTCGCTTCCTCCGCGCCGACCCGCACCGCGTCCGCCGGCGTCATCCGGCCGCTGAACACCCGCTCCAGCATCGTGTCGGTGATGTCGCGGATCTGCACGAAGTTCCCCAGCAACACCCCGCGCGTCGCCCCGGTGTCCGGACCGGTCTGGATCTGCTTGAACGCCGTCAGGAAATTCGGATGCGTCGCGAACCACCCTTCGGCCTCGAGCAGCTTTACGGCCGACTGCGTGGCCGGGAAGTAACCCGTGTCCTTGTGCCACTGTGCCGTCTGCTGCGGCTGGTTCAGATACTTGAAGAGAGCGACGATTGCCGCCAGCTCGGCCGGGGAGCGCCCGCGTCCCTTCAGCACCCACAGCGACGCGCCGCCGATGACCGACTTGCCGCGGGGCTGCCCCGGGATGCGCGGCAGAAACGCCGTGCCGACGGCGAACTGTGCCCCCCGTTCGATGGTGCTGACCTGCGACGTGGACTGCATCAGCATGGCCACCTCGCCGGCGAGGAACGCCCGGTTGGGCGCGTACTCACGACCACCATAGACCAGCAGCCCTTCCTTGGCCCAGGCCGCCCAGCGCGAGGCCAGATAGACCCCGAAGGGCTGGTCGAAGAGCACCTTCGTGGCGCGGGCCGTGCGGCCGTTCTCGTTGTTGGCGTACAACTTGTTGTGGTAGGCAAACATCTGCTCGAAGATCCAGGCCGGCCAGCCGAGGGTCACGGCGCCTCGCGCGGCCCCGCTGCGAATGATCTGCCGACCCATCTGCTCGAGCTCGTCGAAGGTCTGCGGCGGGCGGTCTGGATCCAGCCCGGCCTTGCGGAAGATGTCCTTGTTGTAGTAGAGGATCGCCGTGGAGGAGTTGAACGGCATCGAGTACAGCTTCCCGCGCACGGTGTAGTACTTGAGGATCGGGTCGATGTAGTCGTTGAAGTTGATCTCGCCGGGTTTCACGAGATCGGTGACTGGGATGATCGCGCCGCTGTCGATCATCGTCTGCGTGCCGACCTCGTACACCTGAACGATGTGGGGCGGATTGCCGGCCCGGATGGCCGCAATGGCCTTGGTCAACGTCTCCGCGTAGCTGCCGGTGAACAGCGGCTCCAGCGTGTAGCTCGGATACGTGCGATTGAAGCCTTCGGCGATGCCCTTGGTGATGGCCTCGTAGCGCGCCCCACCCATGGCGTGCCACAACGTGATCTTCACCGTTCCCTGGGCCTGGACCCAGCCGCCGGGGATGACCAGGGCGAACACCACGATCAACGTGACTGCCACCCCATAGCGCCTCATTCTGCACCTCCGTCGGAGCATCCGACCGCGCCTGCGGTGGTGTGCGGGGTCGCCGCCACATGGTGATCCGGCCGGATCCCTTCGGGGGATAATTGTCCGGCTGAAAGGTCGAGTCCTCTGCCCTCACCTTGTCCCAACCGATGAGCTGCTCTACTATCGAATGACATGAGCGCGGATGGCTCTACCGCCGGCGCCGTCGACCGGCGCGTCCGGCTGTTCGTCTTCGGGCGCGCCGCGGAGATCGGGACGGTCCCCACCCTCGACGAGATCGCCTCTGCCCTGGGCGAGCCCTCCGACGCGGTGACCGCATCGCTGCAGCATCTGGCCGCCGGGCGGGTCATCGTCCTCGCGCCGGGCACGACAGACATCTGGATGGCCAACCCGTTCTCCGCGGTCCCCACGGACTTTCGGATCGAGGCCCGGGGACGCAGTTACTTCGGCAACTGCGTCTGGGACGGCCTGGGCGTCCTGGCGTTGCTGGACGCCGACGGCGTGCTGCGCACGCACTGCCCTGATTGTGGCGAGCCCCTGGAGCTGGCGGTCCGGGGCCGCCGGTTGGTCGAGGCGACGGGAGAGATCCACTTCGCCGTCCCCGCGGCCCGCTGGTGGGAGGACATCGGTTTCACCTGATCGACGATGCTGCTCTTCCGGTCGGAAGAGCACGTTGCCCGCTGGTGCGCGCAGCGCGGGCTGGCGCGGGGAGCGACGCTGACGCCGGCGCAGGGCTGGGAGCTGGCCCGCGCCTGGTACGCGGACAAGCTCAGTCCGGACTGGCGCCGCAAGACCCCCGCCGAGGCCGAGGCGGTGTTCCGCAGCATCGGCCTGGAGGGCGCGTTCTGGTCGCTGCGGCCCTAGCGCTCAGCCGCCCTTGCCCTCCTCGGGGTGGCCGGTGCGGGCGAGGTAGTCCTCCACCAGCAGCAGCTGCGGGCCGGCCATCTTGACCACGCTCAGCAGCTGGTCCATGCTGGACACTTCTTCCAGCTGCTCGTCCACGAACCACTGCAGGAAGTGGTGGGTCACCCAGTTCCCCTCCTGGGCGGCCTGGTTGACCAGCGCGTAGATCTGCTTGGTCACCTCCATCTCCCAGTCCAGGGAGAGCTTCACGGCCTCCTCCGCGCTGGCGAAGCGGTCGCGGGGCGCGGGGATGGCAGGGATCGTCACGCGGCCGCCGGCTTCCACGACGTGGTGCACGAACTTCATGGCGTGCTCCCGCTCCTCCTCGGCCTGGCGGTAGAAGTAGTGGGCGAGCCGGAGCAGGTTCTCCGCGCCGAAGTGGGCGGCGATCGCCACGTACTGCTGCGAGGCGCCGAACTCCCGACCGATCTGCGCGTTGATGGCGTCGACGAGCTTCTGGCTGATCAGCATGGCTTCCCTCCCTGAGGCGGTCCCTCCCTGTCCTTCCGGGCGGCGGCGACGGGTCCCTGCCAGGACGGGCCGCCCGGGATCCCGCCGGCGGTGCGCGAATGGTCACCGTGATGAGCGGCTGTGGCCCCGATCACTTCTCGCGCATCGCGCGGCGCTACGATCTGGCGAACACCGTCCTCACCGCGGGCGGTCACCATCGCTGGAAGCGTCGGGCAGTCGCCGCGGCGGAGGTGCGGCCGGGACAGCGGGTCCTCGACGCGGGGACGGGCACGGGGGATCTGGCCCGCCTGGCGGCCGCGCGCGGAGCGCAGGTGATCGGCGCAGACCTCACCCCCGCGATGCTGGCCATCGCCCGACGGCGCGGCCCGGCCTCGGCGCGGTGGGTCATCGCGGATGTGGCCGCCCTGCCCTTTCGCTCCGCCGCCTTCGACGTCGTCCTGACCGGCTTCACCCTGCGACACACGACGAGCCTCGACGGCACCCTGCGGGAGCTGCACCGGGTCCTGGCGCCCGGCGGCCGCCTCGTCATCCTCGAGTTCGGCCGTCCTCCCTCGGCCCTCGCGCGGGCGCTCTACCGCCTCTATGCGGCGGTGATCCCTGCGCTCGGCGGGGCGCTCACCGGCCACCGCGCGGCCTACGCCTACCTCGTGGACTC
>DATLZI010000080.1:0-5741 GCA_035574075.1 bacterium
GGAAACCCGCCGGCAGCAGCGCCGTCGACTTCGTGACGCGGACGCTCTGGTCCGGGTTGTGGCAGGCGGTGCAGGTCACCGGTCGCACCGAGAACCTGGTCAGTCCGAGGTTGGTCAAGAAACGAACATCCGCCGGGCTGCCGTCGGGCTTGGTGATCAGCCCGGGGTTCCCGGCGTTGAGCTGGGGCAGCCAGGCCAGGAAGCCCTGCTCCGCGTGGCAGCGGCCGCAGTGGGCAGCCGTCGCGCCGCGGTTCTCCACCGTCGCCTCGAGCACGGCCAGGGCGCGGTTAGCGTGCCCGGTCGAGGCCCACTGCGCCCGGATGTCGGTCTGGGCGCGGGCCATCACCGCGCCGGCCAGCAGGACCGCCAGCGCCAGCGCCGCGATAGCTGTTCCTCGGATGCGCAGAGCGTGTCGGATCATACCATGCCTCCTTGTGCCGAACCCGTCATCCCGCCTTGCGCGCCGGCGGCTCGACCCTCGTCCGCACCTGCAGCCACGAGGCCGCCAGACGCTCGATCTCCTCCCGGGGGTAGCGCCGCCGGCCGCCAGGCGTCAGGACGTAGGGCAGCCGCCCCTCCCGCGTCCAGCGGTACACCGTGTGCGGCGACACCTCAAACAGGAGGGCGACGTCGAGGCGGGTCAGGTAGCGCTTCTCGGTGTCCATCGTCGCAACCATCACCGCGCGGAGCTGCCGAGGGCGGTGCGTTCGTCCTCAGCGTACGCGCCGCATGGAACAAGCGGTATGAGCCGGATGCTTCACCGCCCCATCCCGCGGCATCAGCACAAAGGGCGCAGGGGGATATCGGGTGGCTGCCCGATGTCCCCCTGCGCGACGAACCTGGCGCGGGGCGGGGAGGCTACGGCGCGAAGACGAACCGGACGGCGCCCATCTGGAAGGCGTGGCGGACCTGGGCGTTGTCGAAGACGGCGACGCCGAAGTAGTAAGGTCGATTCAGGTTGCTGAACTGGATGTCGAACCGGCTGCCGGTGACCAGCTTGCGGGCGATCTCCAGCACCCAGAGACCGTCCTGATGCACCGCGCGGGAGGCGATGTCGCCGCGATCGCCGGTGAAGGGCGCGATGACGATGCCAGGCACCTCGTCGCCGGGCTTGTACTTGGTGTCGTCGAAGGCCACCTTCTGGGAGTCGATGATCCAGTAGGGCGGGGCGGGCCGGTTGTTCGGCAGAGCCCACTTGGGCTTTCCGCCTTCCAGGGGGTTGTCAGCGTAGCCGCCGCCCGTCCGCGGATCGCTCTTGCGCCCGGCCTCGGGCGCCGTCTGCGGATCGAAGCGCGTGCTGTCCAGATACTGGTCATCCACCTGACCCAGCGGGCCGGTGCGAACACCCTTCCAGTGCCACATATCCGCCATCTCGCTGGCTGTGGCGGTGTACTTGTTCCCGTACGGCTTGCCGGGCTCGCCGGCGTGGCACGCTGTGAAACAGCCCATCTGCTCGAACCCTTTGATGCTCATGTTCCAGATCAGGGCGAGCTTGTCTTCATAGTACAGGTTGTTGTCGCCGCCCTTGTCGTGGGGGTCGGTCAGCTTCTTCCAGCTGCCGTCGGGCTGCTTCTGGAAGGGCGCCCGGCGGAGACTCTCCGTCGGATCGCGCCAGGTGAAGAGGAAGTACACTGTGTCGGTGGTGTACAGGGCGCGCATCCGCACGGTGGTCTGCCCGCCGGGCAGGTTTGCGCCTCCGGAAACGGGAATGGCGATCTCCTTCGCCCGGCTCCACACCGGATCCACGGCGCCGTCCAGCGTCGGGCCGGCCGGTACCTTCACGGCTACCAGCTCCAGTTGCTGCGCCGACGTCCGCGTCGCCGTCCAGAGCAGACCGCTGATCAGGCTGAGGCCGGCAATGAGCACGAGCACGATGCGCATGCCTCTGTTCATACGGGACCTCCCATACGGGGTGTACCGCGCGCTTCGCTCGCGCGATTCGCACCGATTGGATGCGCTTGTATCCTAGATGCGTTCCGGTGGGGACGTCGATGATGCGAGCGTACTATTTAGGGTGGCTGAAGTGGGCCAGGGGGCCTCGGGCGGGGAGCCGATGTCTAGTAAACGAAGTCGGCGATGTTGTACGGCGCGACGCGCGGGCCGTGCTGTCGGCTTGCTGCGGCGCGCAGCGCGTCGAGCTGCGCCGCCAGCGCCTCACTACTCAGGGGATGGATGCCCGCCTCCCGGGCGGCGCGCTCGTAGTCCCCGCCGGGGGGCGACTGCAGCACGGACAGGTAGACGAGATCGCCGTCATCGAGCGGCAGAGCGGCGAGGAGCCGGCGGGAGGCCTCGACGTGCGCGGCGGCGAACCGATCGCCGCCGACGCCGACCATGAGGATCACGCCCACGGCCAGCCCCGCCGCCTTGAGAGTCCGCACGACCTCCACGGCGTGAGCGGCCTGCTGCGGCTTGTTCAACCAGCGCAGGAGGGTATCGTCGCCCGACTCCAGCCCCAGGTAGACCCGGCGCAGGCCCTGCTGGCGCAGGGCTTGGAACTCCTCGATCGTCTTCGGCCGGGTGGTGAAGATGTCCATGAACGAATACATCGGTCGGCTGCCGCCGTCCGGGAACCATCGCCGGATCAGCGCCAGGCGGGGCAGGAGGTCCGCTGTGGGCAGGCACAGGGCGTTGGCCTCACCCAGGAACAGGCTGCGCCGGAGGCGCAGCCCCTCCCCCAGGTAGGCGCGGACCTGCTGGATGTGCTCCGCCAGTTCGCTCAGCGGTTTGACGCGGAACGGTTGATCGCGATAGAAGGCGCAGAAGGTGCACCGGTTCCACCGGCAGCCCTCCGTGACCTGGAGCACGAGGGCGAGGTACTGATCGGGAGGGAGGATGCCGACCGGCCGGTAGACCTCGCCATACCGCCGGACGTCGGCGCTAGCGGCGGCGGAGGTGAACGCGGCCGCGGCCTGCGCCAGCCGCGCCGCCTCCTCCAGCGAGCGCGGTCCGGACGCCGTCCACAGCACCTCGACGGCGTCGGTGCCCACGCCGGCGGATGCTTCGCGCGCCGCGGCGGCAGCCCGGTCGACCAGGGCATCGGCCTCCCGCGCCTCGAGCGTGCGGCGATAGGTGATCCGCCGGGGGCGGATGCCGACCGTGAACTTCTCGACGATCCGGCCGTTCAGCGCCCGACGGTAAAACCGCCCGCCCACCCAGGCGGCGAAGAGGCGGCCGGCCCGATCAAAGGTGTAGACCGCTTCCGGTGGACCGTGATCCGTGACGACCACGGCCTCGTCCTTGACGGTCAGGCGGTAGGCGCACCGCCGGCCCGGGGACGCGGTGGCGGGGCAATGATCGCGCGGAGAGGTCAGGCGGCCCACCGCCGCAGGTGCCGGTCGATGAACTCGAGCAGGCGCCGGCCGTCCTTTTTGGCCTGCGCCCAGATGATGCGGTACTCCTGCGCTTCGGCCTTCGCCGCGCTCAGGCGGCGGCGGTGCTCCGCGGCGGCGCGCGCCGCGCGTTCCCGCTCCGACCGCAGGATGCGGCGGGCCAGGTCGCGGTGCCTGCGGAGAGCTTCGTGGTGCGCGTCGAGCTGGCGCGCGGACGCGGCGCGGATCTCATGCAGGAGGCGACGGTGTTCCGACAGCATCGACGAGCCCCCGACTACGCCGCCTTGCGATCGCGAAGGGATGACTCGGCCGGGGCGGCGCGCTCGTCAGGCGCCGGGGCGGTCTGCCGTGCGCGGCGGCGGAGACGCTCCGCCTCGCGGATCAGCGCTTCGCGCCGGAGCTCACGCTCCCGTTCGCGCACCAGCAATCGGGCGATCCACTCCTCGATGATCGGTCTCATCCTCTCCCGGCGTCCTCGTGCCGGCGGCGCGCCGTCCCGCCACCACGATAGGCGCGGCGACACGGTCGGGCCCATCGGGCGCGGACCGGATTCTCAGCCTACTGCAGCGGACGGAGGGAGCGGTCAGAAGAGGCCGCGCTGCATCGCTTTCACCACGGCCTCAAGCCGGCTGTGGGCGCGGAGCGCCGTCATGATCTGCTGGATGTGATTGCGGACGGTGGCCACGCTGATGCTGAGGGACTGCGCAATCTCGCGCGTCCCCGCCCCCCTGGCCAGCAGCCGCAAGATCTCCATCTCCCGCGGGGAGAGGAGGACCGGCGGACCGTTTCCGCCCCGCGCGGCGCGCGCCCCCGACAGCGCGGAGGCCGCCTGCATGACCTGCTGCACGAACGCCTCGCGGTTGTGGTCATCGGTCGCGTCGTGGAGGAGGTGGATGACGCAGGGATCGGGCCCGGGGAAGATGATGGAACTCATGCGCACCCAGACCGGCGGGCGGCCTGGCGGACGGACCTGCACCTCCATGGCGGCCAGACGCTCCCCCCGGCGCATCGCCAGCCGGAACGGGCACAGCGCCGTGCAGACGATGTGCCCGTCGCGGTTGCGGCCGCCGATGAGCTGCCCGCAATCACGGCCCAGGGCCTCCGGGGCGGCGACGGCGAAGAACTCCGCGGCCGCGCGATTCCAGGCCACGATGGTCTGGGCCGCGTCGACGGCGAAGGCCGGATCGCCCGTGCCGTCCACCAGCTCCGCCAGGTCCACCGCCGGCAGGGTGCGCATCCCTGCTACTTCGCGGGCTTGCTCGTCGGGTCGCCTGGCAGGGTGCCGGCCTTGATCTCGGCGAGGTTCGTCGCGCCGTCTCGATCCGAGTCCAGCGCCTCGATGGCCCTAAACGCCGCCGCTGTGCGCGGCTTGGGCTGCTTGGCCAGGTCCTTCCCGTACGGGTTGAGCGCCGTCTTGGTGAAGGGCGCCTTATCGTGGCACACCAGGCACCCCGCCGCGGCCAGCTTCGTGCCGTCAGCGGGATTGTAGAGTTGCTTGAACGTCGCGCTGTCGCTCGGTAGGGCCAGCGCCGCTCCGGCGAAGAGCGTCACCCCGACGATGACGGTAAGGACCATCCGACCTCCCACTGCTGCCACCTCCTCATCGGCCTGCTCAGGCGGCGGTCAGCCGCCGTAGCGTGGCCAGGTAGCGCGCGCGGCGCTCCCGGTACTCCGCTTCCGAAATCTCCCCGGCCTCAAAGCGATCGTCTAGCGCAGCGACCGCCGCGATGAGCTCTTCCCGCGTCGGTTCCGCCGGCGGCGCCTCTCGCCGGTTCCGCTGGCGCAGGAGCGGATAGATCAGCGCGGCGGCGACGATGCCGGCGAACGCGGCCACGGCGATCCGCCGCGCTCCGCCGCGGGGCACCGGCAGGCCGCTCAGCGCGATCTGGACGTCCGTCCCTGCCGCGAGCGCCGTCGCGGAGAAGCGCGCGTAGACGCCCTGCTCGGTCTGCACATCGGCCTGGGGTTGCAGGGGGGAGACGCGCATCGTGAAGGCGCGGCTCCCGAAGACCTCGACGCGCTCCGCCGGATAGTCGAGCCGCCGCGTCAGGGCGAGCGCCCCGCGCTCGGCCGGCAGCGTGTAGGTGTAGGCGATCTCCCGCATCCCCGGCTCGACGTCCATCGTATCCACGAAGCCGGTGTCGGTGGGGAAGACGCAGCATTCCATCAGGCCGTCCATGTACTGCACGTTCCCGGCCCCCCGGGGCAGCGTGAGCCGCAGGGTCTCGCGTTTGCCATCGGCCCGCGGTGTTCCGCCGATGTAGGTGCGGTCGCTGGTGTTGGTGAAGACCAGCAGCTCGGCGACCTGGATCAGCCCTTCCCCCGCCTCGACGATGATGTGGTGGACGGCCACGCGGAGGACGGAGGGATCGCTCGTCGGTTCGTAGACGCGCAGGGCCACGCGCCGCGCGG
>DATLZI010000081.1:0-3511 GCA_035574075.1 bacterium
GCCAGCGTCCCGGCGTCGCCGAGCGCGGCCACCGGCAGCGGCGCGGCGGGCGTGATCTTGATCAGCGCGCTGTCGAAGACGGGATCGGTGCCGACCACCGTCGCCGGGTAGATATCGCCGCTGCGCAGCGTGACCTCGATCTGGCGAGCCCGGTTGATCACATGGGCCGCGGTGAGAATGAGCCCATCGGGCTCAACGATGATGCCGGAGCCGGAACCGCGCACCAGACGCCCCCCGCTCTCCAGGAGCACCCCGAGATGCACGACGGCGGCGTCCACGCTCTCCACCGCCGGCAAAGGCTGCGCGGCCGCGGGCGCGACGAGCGCCGCCAGCACCAGCCCCACGACGATCATCCGCATGGTCCTCGCTCCTTCCGCTGCGCCCCTCCGGATGCTGCCTAGACGGCGGAGCGCTGGAGGCGGTTTAGCGGTCGACGGCGCCGCGCCACCGCCGGCCGGCCCGCTCCAGCAACTCGTCCGCGGCCGTCGGTCCCATCGAACCGGCGGCGTAGTTCGGAAAGTCGCGGGGCGGATGCTCGGCCCACTGCCGCAGCAGCGGATCCACGACCGCCCACTGCAGCTCTACCTCATCGCGTCGGGCGAAGAAGGTCTGCGCGCCGCGCAACGCGTCCAGCAGGAGATGCTCGTAGGCCGGCCGTTCCGCGGTGCCCATCGCCGCGTACGAGAAGTCCAGAGGCACGGTGCGGATCTGCCGCCGGTGGCCGGGCACGCGCGCCGCGAACTGCAGGGAGATGCCCTCGTCCTCCGTGGTCCGCAGGATCAGGACGTTCGGGTCCATCTCCGTCATGTCCCACTCCCGGAACAGCATCAACGGCGGCTGGCGGAAGTCGATCACGATCTCGGTGTCTTTGCGGGCCAGCCGCTTCCCGGCCCGGAGGTAGAACGGCACCCCGGCCCAGCGCCAGTTCTCCACCGACAGGCGCATCGCGGCGTAGGTCGGGGTGACGGACGAGGGATCGACCCCCTCCTCTTCGCGGTACCCCAGGGCGCGCTGGCCGTGCACGACCCCCGCGCCGTACTGCCCGCGGACGGCGTGCTCCGGCCGCACCGGCGGGATGGCCCGCAGCACCTTGGCCTTCTCGTTGCGGAAGGCCTCCTCGTCGAAGACCGCCGGCGGCTCCATGGCGATCACGGTGAGCAGCTGCAGGACGTGGTTCTGGATGACATCCCGCACCACCCCGACCTCTTCGTAGAAGCGGCCGCGGGAGCCGACGCCGATGTCCTCGACGAAGCTGATCTGGACGTGGTCGACATAGCGCCGGTTCCAGATCGGCTCGAAGACGGTGTTGGCGAAGCGGAAGACCAGCATGTTCTGCACCGTCTCCTTGCCGAGGTAGTGGTCGATGCGGTAGACCCCTGATTCGCCGACGACCTCGTCAATCAGGGCGTTCAGCGCGCGCGCCGACGCCTCATCGCCGCCGAACGGCTTCTCCACGATGATCCGCGTCCAGGGCCGGTCGCCGCGGCGCACCAGGCCCTGCCGGCCGAGCGCGCTGAGCAGAGCGTGATACGTGGAGGGCGGCGAGGCGATGTAGAAGATGCAGTTCCCCCCGGTGGCGTGGCGCGTCTCGATCGCCGCCAGCGCCTGACCCAACACCGTCAGGTCGGCCGCCTTCGTGGAGTCCCCCGGGACGAAGTAGAGATGGGGCGCGAAGCGCTCCCAGGCCTCTGCGTCCAGCGCCCCGGCGGGCAAACCCTGGCGGGCGAACGAGCGGAAGGTGTCGTCGCTCCAGCCGCGGCGGGAGAACCCCACCACCGCGAAGCGGTCGGGGATCTGGCCGTCGGCCCGCAGATGGTACAGGGCCGGCAGGAGCAGGCGCTGGGCGAGGTCGCCCGTCGCACCGATGATGATGAAGGTCACGGGGTCAACGGTCCGGTCCTGGCGCATCGTCCTCCCCTGTGGCGAGGGAACGCCTCCGCTCCGGCGGCGCATTCCGCCGGACGCGGCCAAATTGACCCTCCGGGGAGGCCGTGCTAGGCTGGAGCCGCGTCGGGGCGTGGCGCAGCCTGGGAGCGCGCGTGGTTTGGGACCACGAGGTCGCCGGTTCGAGTCCGGCCGCCCCGACCAGCGGCCCCCCCTCGGGCTAGGCTTCTTTCCCCCGCGCCAGCTCGGTGGTGCGGCGGGGGCGAACGTCGTGGCGGCCCAGGAAGTCGCTGGCGAGATAGCGCTGCAGCAGGTCTATGATCTGCCGCTCGCGGTCGGCGTTGCCGGCCCGCCCTTCCGCCACCCAGGTCTTGTCCACCCGGTACGAGCGCAGCTGGCGGCCGTCTGTGAAGTGCACGAGCGGATGTTCCTTGGAGTCCTCCAGGACGACGATCTGCAAGCGGTCGAGGCCCAGGGCCTGCGCCGCCGCCCGGGCGCGGTCGAGGACCCACCCGCGCTTGGCGTCCGGCCGCTGGCCAGGGCCGCCGCCCAGGGTGGCGGCGATCGTCCGCCCGGCCAGGGGGTTAGGGTCGTAGGCCGGCGCGGGCCGCAGGGTCTGGCGACGCTTGCGCACCGTTTCCATCAGCGACTCCCAGATATCCATCCCGGCCACGATGAAGGCGAAGAGATAGAAGAGGAAGACGGCAAACGTCAGCGACCAGTAGGTGAAGAACTTGGCCAGCGCCGGAGGCATCCAGGGCATCCAAACCATCACCGCTGTAGGGGATTTGGCGATCCGCGGCGCCGTTCCTCCGGGGGCCACCTGGTATATAATAAGGCCTACGCTCGAATCCACCTGGCGAGGAGCCCCGATGCGCCCAATCTGGAAGGGACATCTCACCTTCGGCCTGGTCACGATCCCGGTGAAGCTCTACAGCGCCACGGAATCGAAGGACATCCGCTTCCGCCTGCTGCACAAGACGGACCTCGTTCCGATCCAGAACAAGCGCTACTGCCCGCAGCACGAGCAGATCGTGGAATGGAACGACGTCGTGCGGGCCTTCGAATACGCTCGCGGCAAGTTCGTGCCGCTGACCGACGAGGAACTGGACAACGTCCCCCTGGAGACCGCCGGCACGGTGAGCGTGAGCGCCTTCGTCGAGCTGAGCGACATCGATCCGATCCACTACGACCGGTCCTACTACCTGGCCCCCGACGAGGGGGGCCAGAAGGCCTTCCGGCTGCTGCACGACACGCTGGAAGAGTCGCAGAAGGTCGCCATCGGCAAGGTGGTGATCCGGGAGAAGGAGCACCTCGTCGCGGTGCGCCCGTACCGCGGCGCGCTCGTCATGTCCACCCTGTACTACGCCGATGAAGTGCGCGATCTGGCAGAGATCCCCGAGCTCCCTGTCCAGGCCAAGATCCATCCGAACGAGAAGAAGATGGCCCTGCAGCTGGTTGAGGGGCTGGCCGGGGAGTTCAAGCCCGAGGAGTACCGGGACGAGTACCGCGACGCGCTGATGAAGGTGATCAGCGCCAAGGTCGAGGGCGCCCCGCCGGCGGAGGCTCCCGAGCGTCGGGAGGCGAAGGTCGTCGATCTGATGGAGGCCCTGCGGCGCAGCCTGCA
>DATLZI010000082.1:0-2931 GCA_035574075.1 bacterium
ATGGGGGGCAGCTGCACGGGCCGCCCGCTGCGGCGCACGCGCTCCGCGGCCTGCTGGGCCATCTTCTCGAGCCAGTCCCGTCGCCGCGCCCAGTAGCCCTCCACATCCACGATCACCCGCTGCCGCTGGCCGGAGACCTTGCCCACCATCGCCCCGAGCAACACCTCGATCGCCTCCAGGGTGCTGCCGCGGCGGCCGATCAGCGCGCCGAGATCCTGCCCGTGCAGCTCGATCAGCACCGCCTCGGGCGTTTCCCGGGCGCGCACGGTCGCCCGGTAGCCCATCGCCCGGACCAACCGCTCCGCCAGCTGGTGGGCCGCGGCGGCCTGGCCCTCCTTGAGCGTGACCCGCACCCGGGCCTCCCGCGTCCCCAGGCCCAGCACCCCGCGCGCGCCGGGATCGAGCACCTCCACCTCGACGTCCTCGGCGGCGGCGCCCAGTTGGCGCAACGCCTGATCCACCGCCTCCTCCACCGACCGCCCGGAGGCCTCGACCGGCCTCATCGCTTCTTCGTCCCCCGCGGGCGCTGGGGAAGGATCGAGATCGGCGGCTTGTCCTCGCTGATCGGCGCCGCGGGCGCGGGCGGCGTGAGCCGACCGACGACCACGTAATACTCCGCGATGTAGGCGAGCGTGGAGGTGACCCAGTACACCGACATCCCCACCGGGAAGCTCAGCGCGAACCAGCCGACCAGAATCGGCATGAAGATGAACATCCGCGCCTGCTGCGGATCCGTGATCGACATCCGCTGCTGCAGGTAGGTCGTCACCGCGACGAGCAGCGGCCAGAGGGCGAGCAGCGGGTTGGCCGCGATGGCCCGGAACGACGGCGTCTGCTCGAGGGGGACCCCGAGGAACGTCGCGCCGTTGAAGATGCCCGGGATGCGGAAGACCGCGAACAACGCCCAGAGGATGGGGATCTGCAGCAGCAGGGGCAGGCACCCGCCGAATGGGTTCACCTTGTGCGCGCGGTACAGGTTCATCAACTCGGCGTTCATGCGCTGCGGGTCTCCCTTGTACTTCTCCCGCAGCACGGCCATCTGGGGCGCCAGGAACTGCATCTCCTTCATCGAGCGCAGCTGCTTGCGCGTCAGCGGATGCAGGACCAGCTTCACCGCCAGCGTGAGCAAGATGATGGCCAGGCCGTAGCTGCCCGTCCAGTCATGGAAGACGCGCAGGATCTGCGCGAGGAACTGCGCGATGTTGTTGATCACCGACGGGACCTCCCGAAGTGCTCGCGCCCGGTCAGGGTACGGGGTCGTACCCGCCGGCGTGGAGCGGATGGCAGCGCAGCAGCCGACGCAGCGCCAGGTAGCTACCGCGCCACGCGCCGTGGCGGCTGATGGCCTCGGCGGCGTACGCGGAGCACGATGGATAGAAGCGGCACGACGGCGGAAGGTACGGCGAGACGAATCGCCGGTAGGCGCGGATCAGCGCGAGCAGGATGGCCGTCATGGGACTCCGCCAGCCCGATTGAACAGGGCACGGACGGAATCCTGCAGCGCCGCGAACGGGACGCGCTCACAGGCCGCGCGGGCCACGACAACGAGGTCGCACCCTGCCGGAGCGGCGTCCAGCGCCGCGCGTACCGCCTCGCGCAAGCGCCGCCTGATCCGGTTCCGGCGCACGGCGCTGCGCACCCGTCCCCCCACGGCGAGCCCGATCCGCCGTCCCGGCCGTCCGTTCGGCCGCACGTAGACGGTGAGCAGATCGTCAGAGATCCGCGTCCCCTCTCGGTAGACCAGGCGGTACTGCGCGGAGGCGGTCAGCCGCTCAACAGGAGAAGACCCGTCAGATCGCCAGACGATGGCGCCCTTTGGCTTTGCGCCGCTTGAGGACATTGCGCCCGCCGGCGGTGCGCATGCGCGCCCGGAAGCCGTGGCGCTTCTGCCGCCGGCGCACCTTCGGTTGATAGGTCCGCTTCATGCCCATCACTATAGCACAGGGCGCTCCGCCCGGCAGAAGGGCGCGGGCGCGGGTTGTGGATAACCTGGGTGAAGGCGAGAGAGTTGTCCACAAATTGCCTCGACCGGCTCGCTGAGGCTCGGCGCGTTCTGGGCGCTAGCTGCCCTCCTCACCGCCTCTGCCCGTCCTCATGCACACCGGTCCGGCGCGCCGTCTCGGAGATATCCACAGGGTTCTGCACAGCTGTGGATAACTCTCCAGGCCCGCGCTGCAGCCCCTCTCTACGCACTTCCGTTCGACAGGAGTGTCCGCGCGGTCGGTCGAATGCCCCAGTGTTCCCGCATCACTTATCCACAATCCCGGTTACCGACTGGTGATCCATGGCACGCCATGAAATCGCCGTCCTCGCCCTCCTGCCGGTAGGAGTTGGGGGGGGCACGGATAACACACGCATCCGTCGTCACGGTGCCCCCGCGGAACGCTTCACGGCTGCATGACGGATTGGGCTGACGCCTTTTGGTCAGGGGGCCGCGGCGCAGAGGGCGGCGAGGGCACCGGGCCCGAGGTCCGCTTGGCCGTCTATGATTCGCCGCTCGCTCCGCCGCGCGTGATCGGGTTGCGCGGCCAGGAGTTCCACCAGTTCGTGGGCGAACTCGCGGCCCGCACTTACAATCACTCCCGCGAGCGGGGCGGGAGGATTCCATACGTTGTCATCCGGGAGATCGTGGAGAATCTCATCCACGCCTACTTCGAAGGCGCCGTGATCAGCATCCTCGACGACGGCAACACCATCCGCATCGCCGACCAGGGGCCGGGGATCAGCGATCCGCAGCGCGCGCTGCTGCCCGGCTACACCACGGCGACAGCACAGATGCGCCGCCTGATCAAAGGGGTCGGTTCAGGTCTGCCCGTGGTCAAGGAGCAGCTGGCGTTCCTGGGGGGCGCGATAACCATCGACACGAATTTGTCTCGGGGCACCGTGATCACGCTCTCCGTTGGGCCGGCGCGCGCCGTGGCGTCTCCACCC
>DATLZI010000083.1:0-2064 GCA_035574075.1 bacterium
GGCGCCGGCCGCGACCGCCAGCGCGGTCGCGCGAGGCAGGCACCCGGCGCGGGACGTGCCTGCGCTCGCGGGGCGCGGGCGGCGCATCGAGAGCCGTGTGGCGCGCTTGAAGTGCTCGACCGCCTCGCCGATCCGGCCCATCTGCTTGTAGAGCGCGCCGAGGTTCTGGTGCGCCACCCAGTAGTCGGGATCGAGCGCCACCGCGCGCTCGTAGGCGGCCAGCGCCTCGGCGAGCATGCCCTTCTGGCGGTAGGCGTTGCCCAGGTTGCTGTAGGCGGGGGCGTAACCGGGCTGCAGGGCGATCGCCCTGGAGAACGCCGCGATCGCCGCGTCCAGCTGGCCCTGCTGGGCGAGGGCCACGCCGAGCTTGCTGTGGGCGACGGCGGAGTCGGGCGCCGCTTCGACGGCGCGACGGAACGCCTGCTCGGCAGCCTCGAACTCGCCCGCCTGCAGGTGGCGCTCGCCGGCCTCGAGGAAGGGCTGCGCTGCGGGGTGTCCCACGACGCTATTCCTTCGGCGACTGCGCGGCGGCTCCTTGACCGCCCGCGGGGGCCGCCCAACGGCGCAACGCGATCAGACTGTCAAATCAGATTGTCAGCGACGCGAAGAGCGGCAGGAAGGTCTCGTCCTCCAGATCGCGATCCGTGGCGAGCGGCGAGCGCTCCAGGGCCTCCAGCGCGGCCAGGGCCGCTTCCGCGTTCCGCTCCCGGGGCACGTACTCCACCGCGCGCCAGCGGTAGGCGTTGAGCAGCGCGCGCACCTGGAGGTAGAGACCGATGAGCTCAACCGGGACGTCGGCGCGCGCCGCCAGTTGCTCCGCCACCTCCGGATCGTCGGTGACCACGCGCACCCGCCGGGCCCCCGCCCCGCGCGCCCTCCACAGCCCGTGGAGAAGCGCGCGGTAGGCCCCCTCCGCCCGGGACCCCGCCCGAACGGTGCGGCGGATCACCCGCGCGGCCTCTCCGGCAGCGCGGAGCACGATCCCGCAGCCCGCCTGGCCATCGCGGTAGGCCGTGCTTGTGCATACCTCCAGCGGTCTCACCCTACAGCGGCACCTCCAGCGCCATCGCCGCGAGCAGCAGCAATCCGAGGACGATCAGCTTCACCTGGACCAGCTGTCGGTCGTCGGCGAAGCGTGCGGCCGCCGATCGGAGGGAGCGCCGGTGGCGGCGTCCCCACGCCCCTCCTCGCGCTGACCCTGGGGCGGCGCGGGGCGCGGCCGCGGGCATGGGCAGCGTCTCGACGCTCATGCCTGGCCTCCCTGGTAGCGCCGCAGCAGGCCGACGACTTTACCGATGATTTCGAACGCCTCGTAGATCGGCGGGTAGCGCGGGTTCTCCGGCTGGAGATACGGCCGTCCCTCCTCGTAGCGGAGGCGCTTCACGGTGGCCTCCTCACCCAGGAGGGCCACGACGATTTCCCCCGCCTCCGCGGTGGGCTGGGACCGCACGATGACTAGGTCGCCGGGATGGATACCGGCATTGATCATCGAATCGCCGCGGACCGTGAGCAGGAAGCAGCTGTCGTCGTGCCACCCCACCATCTTGCGGGGCACGGGGATCATCTCTTCGATGTTCTCGTCGGCCAGGATCGGCGTGCCGGCGGAGACGCGTCCCACGAGCGGGAGGCTGGCAACCTCGTCGCCATGCGGCACCATCCGCCGATCCAGAACCTCCATCACCCGCATCCGGTCGCCGGCACGCTTGATGTACCCCTTGCGCTCGAGCACCTTGAGATGCTGGTGCACCGTCGAGGGAGAACGCAGTCCCAACGCGCTGCCGATCTCCCGCACGGACGGCACGATGCCCGTCCGCCGGATGGACGCGGCGATGTGTTCGAGGACCTGCCGCTGCCTGTCGGTCAGGGGTGCCCCCATTCCGCCACCTCCTGGCTACAATATAGCGAACATATGTACGAGAATCAAGGGGGTGACGGAGTGGGATGTGCGGGAATAGAGGCGAACAAACGTGCGCTACGGTCACGGGCTCGCGCACGCTCCAGAAATCTCTCGTTTTCGCCGCGTTACGGGGTCAGGCGGAGATCGCTCGAAGGAGCACCGGCGGG
>DATLZI010000084.1:0-26472 GCA_035574075.1 bacterium
GACACCGAGCTGGTCGACGACGATGCTCCTGACACGATCGAAGACTGATGCCATCGAGCCTCCCACCTTCTGTCGATGAGTTTACCGCATTACCAGACCGCCGTCGACGTTCAGCACCTGGCCCGTGATGTAGGATGCGTCGTCGGAGGCGAGGAAGACGACAGCCGCCGCTACCTCCTCAGGTTTCCCTGCCCGCGCCAGGGGCACCTGCTCCAGATACGTCCGGACGACGTCTGCGGGCAGCTGCATCGTCATCCCCGCCTCGATGAACCCCGGCGCCACGGCGTTCACGGTGATGCCCCGCGACGCCACCTCCCGCGCCACGGCCCGCGTCATGCCGATCAGCCCGGCCTTCGCCGCCGCGTAGTTCGCCTGCCCCACCGTGCCGATCTGCCCGGCCACCGAGGTGATGGTGATGATCCGCCCGCCGCGCTGCCGGACGAACTCCCGCAACGCGGCTTTGGTGCAGTAGAACGCGCCGCTGAGGTTGGTATTGATGACCGCCTGCCAGTCCTCCTCCTTCATGCGCAGGACCAGCGTGTCGCGCGTGATGCCCGCGTTGTTGACGAGGATGTGCAGCCCGCCGAAGGCCTTGATCGCCGCCTGGACGAGCGCCGCGGCCTGGTCAGAGCGGCTGATATCGGCCGCCACGGGCTCGGCCCGGCCGCCGGCCCGGCGGATCGCCTCCACGAGGGCGGACGCGGCTTCCGCGTTCCGGCCGTAGTGCGCGACCACGGCGGCGCCTTCGGCAGCCAGGGCCTTCGCGATCGCGCCGCCCAGGGCCCCCGAAGCGCCGGTGACGATCGCCACCTTCCCCTCGAGCCTAGCCATGCGTGCGCGCCCCTTCCGCGAGGCCCTGCAGCGTCCCGGCCAGCGTTTCCGGGTCTTCCACGCGCAGCAGCCGCGCCCCGGGGACGATCTTGCCGATCAGCCCGACCAGCGTCGAGCCCGGGCCGATCTCCACGAAGGTCTGAACCCCGAGGGCGCTCATCTGGCGGACCGAGGCCTCCCACTGCACGGGCTGGGCCACCTGGCTGATCAGGTGGCGCCGGATCTCCTCCGGCGAGCGGGTGGGCTGCGCCGTGACGTTGCTGACCACGGGCACCCGGGGGGGCCGCAGCGGCACCTGTTCGAGCAGCGGCCGCAGGCGCTCCGCGGCGGGCGCCATGAGACTGGTGTGGAACGGCGCGCTCACCGGCAGCCGCACGGCGCGCCGGGCGCCAGCGGCCCGGGCGAGGGCGATCGCCTCCTCAACCGCGGCCTCGTCGCCGGCAATCACCGTCTGGCCCGGGCCGTTGAAGTTGGCCGGCTCCACCACGCCCTTCGCCGCCGCCCGGCGGCACAGCGCCTCCACCGCTCCCGCGTCGATACCCAGCAGCGCGGCCATCGCCGTCGCCCGACCGGCGGCGGCTTCCTGCATGAAGCGTCCCCGGGCCTGGACGAGCGGCAGGGCGTCCTCGAAGGCCAGCGCCCCGGCCGCCACAAGGGCCGTATACTCGCCGAGGCTGAGCCCGGCGGCCACGTCGCAGGCCAGCCCCCGCTGCTCGAGGATGGCCAGCGCCGCGACGCTCGTGGTGAGGATGGCCGGCTGGGTGATCGCGGTCTCCTTCAGCCGGTCCTCCGGGCCCTCCCAGCACAGATGGGACAGTTCGATGCCCAGCAGGCGGTCCGCCCGCTCAAAGACCGCGCGCGCCTCGGGGAACGCCTCGGCCAGGCGGCGGCCCATGCCGGCGTACTGCGCCCCCTGACCGGGGAAGACGAACGCGATCATCGCGTCCAGCGCAGGGCCGCCGAGGCCCAGGTCAGCCCTCCGCCGAACGCCACGAGCACGGCCAGGTCGCCGCGCTTCAGGCGTCCGCTGCGCACGGCTTCGTAGAGCGCGACCGGCACCGACGCGGAGGAGGTGTTCCCGAAGCGCTCGACGTTGACGTAGAACTTCTCGCGCGGCTGCCCCAGCCGCTCCGCGGCGGCGTCGATGATCCGGATGTTCGCCTGGTGCGGGATGAACCAGTCCACGTCCTCGAGGCGCACGCCGGCCCGCGCCGCCGCTTCCTCGATCGCCCGGGGGATCTGGCGGACGGCGAACTTGTAGACCTCGCGCCCGTTCATCTTCAGAAAGTGCTCGCCGCGCTCGAGCGTCTCGTAGGACGCCGGCCGCCGCGAGCCGCCGGCGGGCAGGGTGATCAGCGACCCGCCCGAGCCATCGGCCCCGAGGTAAAAGGACAGGAAGCCCTGCCCCACCTCACAGGGGCGGATGACCGCCGCGCCCGCCGAGTCGCCGAACAGCACGCAGGTCGAGCGATCCTTCCAGTCGGTGATCTTGGAGAGCGTCTCGGCGCCGACGACGAGCACCGTGTCGGCCAGACCGCTGCTCACGTAGCTGTGCGCCACGGCGATGCCGTACGCCCAGCTGCTGCAGGCCGCGGAGAGATCGAAGGCGCCGGCGCGGCGCGCCCCCAGACGATCCTGCAGGATGCAGGCCGTCGCGGGGAAGAGCATGTCCGGCGTGGCCGTGCCGACGATGATCAGATCGAGGTCCTCCGGGCCGACCCCGGCGTCCGCCATGGCCTCGCGGGCCGCCTCCAGGCCGAGGTCGCTGCTGGCCTGCTCCGGCGCAGCGATGCGCCGCTCGCGGATCCCCGTCCGGGTGACGATCCATTCATCGCTCGTCTCGACGAGGCGCTCGAGCTCCGCGTTGGTCAGGATGCGCTCCGGCAGGTAGTGGCCGATCCCTGCGATCGTAGATCCTCTCACGGGTGCGCTCCTCAGGATTCCGCCGTGATGCCCAGCTGCGGCATCCGGGTGCGCAGCTGCTCGACGAACCCGTGCGAGGCGGCCTCGATGGCCACCCGGATGCCGTTGCGAATGGCGCGGGCGTTGCTGCTGCCGTGCCCCACCACGACCACGCCGTCGATGCCGAGCAGCGGCGCGCCGCCGTACTCCCGATAGTCGATGCGGCGGTACATCCGCCGCACCTTGCCCGCCAGGGGGGCGACGTAGAGCATGAGCAGCCGGCCGCGCAGGCCGCGCAGCTCGTTCTTCACGATGTCCCGGATCGCCAGGGCCAGGCCCTGGCCGAACTTCAGGGCGATGTTGCCGACGAAACCATCGCAGACGATCACGTCGGCGACGCTGCCAAAGACGTCCCGAGCCTCCACGTTCCCGACGAAGTTCAGGGCCGATCGGCGCAGGAGCTCCGCCGCCGCGGTGGTGAGCTCTGAGCCCTTGCCCTCCTCGACGCCGATGTTCAGGAGGCCGACCCGCGGGGAGGCCATGCCCAGAACCGAGCCGGCGTATACCGCGCCCATGTGCGCGAACTGCAGGAGGTGGTGGGGTTTGCAGTCCACGTTGGCGCCCACATCGAGGAGGATCGCCGGGCGCTCGGTCTTGGTCGGCAGCACCACGGCAAGGGCAGGACGATCCACACCGGGGAGGCGCCCCAGCCCCAGCAGGGCGGCGCCCATCGCCGCCCCGGTGTGCCCGGCGGTCATCACCGCGTCCACCCGCCGCTCGCGCAGCAGGTCCACAGCGACGACGATGCTGGACCGTCGCTTGCGGCGCACGGCCATCGCCGGCGACTCGTGCATCTCGATCACCTCGGGGGCGTCGACGATCGTCAGCGGGGGCGCGTCCCGGTAGGCGGCGAGCTCCTGGCGCACCCGGCTCTCGGGCCCGACGAGCACGATCTCCGCCGCGAAGTCCCGCGCCGCCGCCACCGCGCCGGCGACGACGGCCTGAGGGGCGTAGTCTCCACCCATGGCGTCGACAGCGATGCGCATCGCCCGACGCTAGCGCTCGGCCTCGGCCTTCTTCACCACTTCCCGGCCGCCGTAGTACCCGCAGTGCGCGCAGACGCGATGCGGTCGCATCAGGCGGTGGCACTGCGGACACTCCACCAGCGGCACGGCAGGGGTCTTCCAGTGCGCGCGCCGGGTTCGGCCGGACATCCGCGACCGTCGATGCTTCTGGATCCCCATCTCGTCCTCCTGACGATGTCGCCGGCCGCTAGGGGCCCGGCGACGATATGTGCGGGCAGGCCCGCTCGTTCCAGTTCGCGCCGCAGACCGGGCACAGACCCCGGCAATCCGGGCGGTGCAGCGGCGCCATGGGCACCGCCATCTGCAGGTGCTGTCGTACGATCTCGCTGACGTCCAGCTCGCCCTCCGGCCCCACCCACTGCACGAAGTCCTGCGGCCCCAGCTCCCCGCCATGGACCCGCGGGCCCGGCCCCGTGGTGAACTCCTCATCCAGCTCTGCGGCGAGGCGCGAGGTGAAGCGCGCCAGGCATCGGCTGCAGGTCAGGGGAACCTCGGCCTCGATGCGGCCGCGCAGGCGCCCGTCCAGCCCCGTCCGCTCGATCCAGATCTCTCCGTGCGCCCGGGCGTCGACGACCTGCCCGTCGGTTTCCAGCGTCAGCCGCTCGTCGAACGACGCCTCGATCGGCGCGCCGGTCCCCAGCTCACGAACGTTCACCCGCACGACTTCTCCCCTGTTCCGATCCAGACTGTTCATTATAGGCCGACGGTGCCGCGTCTTTCAACGACTCCCGCCCTCGGCGGACCGTCTCGAGGATGCGCTCCAGGCGAGCCTCGAGATCGGCGAGAACGCGCGCCGCGTAGGCGTCGGCGTCCTGGCGCACGCCCCGGGCCTCCTGCGCCGCGCGGGCCAGCAGAGCCTCGCGTTGCCGCTCGGCCTGGCGGGCCACGGCGTGCTCGTCCACGAGCCGGCGGGCCGTGGCCTGCGCCTCCAGGACCAGCGCCCGCGCCTCGTCCTGGGCGCTGCGCAGCAGGCGCTCGGCTTCCCCGCGCAGCCGCTGCGCCGCGCGCAGCTCTTCGGGCAGCGCGCCGCGGATCATCTGCAGCAGGCCGGAGAGTTCACGCTCGTCGACGAGGCGCTGCGCGGTGCGCGGGTGCAGGGGGGCCTGGCGCACCAGCGCCTCGAGCCGGGCCAGCAGGTCGAACACGGAATCGCGCATCGCCCCGCCTAGGCCCGCCGGAACTTGGCCCGCAGGCGCTCTTCCACGCCCTCCGGCACGAGACCGGTCACTGGCCCCCCCAGCCGCGCCACCTCACGGATCAGCGTGGAGCTCAGGAAGTAGAACGGCGCCGCGGTCATGAAGAAGACGGTATCGATCTCGGGCGCCAGCCGCGCGTTCATCGAGGCCTGCTTGAGCTCGTACTCGAAGTCCACCACGGCGCGCAGTCCCTTCAGCAGCACCGTCGCGCCCCGGCGCCGGGCGTATTCCACGGTCAACCCGTCGAAGGCATCCACCTCCACGTTGCGCAGGTGCCGCGTAGCCTGCCGCAGCATCTCCAGGCGTTCGGCCGGGGTGAACAGCCCCTCCTTCTCCGCGTTGCGCGCCACGGCGACGACGACCTGATCGAAGACGCGGGCCGCGCGCTCGATGAGGTCGAGGTGCCCGAGGTGCACGGGATCGAAGCTTCCGGGGTAGATGGCCAGCGTCATCCTGTCCGTCCTCCGTCTGGAGCATAGAACCACAGGACCGTCTCACCGTGGCGCCGCGCGCGCACTTGGACGAAACCCGCTTCGGGGACCGGGGCGTCGCGCCAGTGCCCTTCGGCGACGATCAGCGCGCCCGGCGCGGCGAGCTTGGCCTCCCCGATCGCGCGCAGGATCCGGGGAATCCAGCCCTCGCCGTACGGCGGATCCATGAGGATGAGATCGAACCGTTCGCCGGCACGGCCCAGGTCGCGCACCGCGGCCAGGGCATCCTTGCACCAGACCTCGCTGCGGTCCGCCCATCCTTCCTTGGCCAGCGTGGCGCGCAGCACCTCTGCCAGGCGCGCGTCGCGCTCCACGAAGACGACCCGCCCGGCGCCTCGGGCCAGCGCGGCGCGCCCCAGCGCCCCGGTGCCCGCGAACAGCTCCAGGAGCCGGCTGCCGGGCAGACGCGGAGCCAGGCTGTTCATCAGCGCATCGCGCACGCGGCTGAGCGTGGGCCGCAGCGCCGATCGCCCCGAGGGGCGTCCCCGCCGGCCCACCTCAGCTTCCCGCCTCGGCATCCAGCCGGCCGCCGAAGCGCGCCCGCACCGCCTCCCGCAGCGCGGCGAACCGATCGCCCGGCAGGCGCGGCGCATCGGCCAGGAGGCGGGCAGCCTCCTCGCGGGCCCGCTCGAGCACGGGCAGATCCGCCAAAAGGTCGGCGACCCGCAGGTCCGGGAGGCCGTGCTGCCGCGTGCCGAGGAGCTCGCCCGGGCCGCGCAGCTCCAGATCCCGTTGCGCGATGACGAACCCGTCGCTGGAGGCGGCCATCGCCTCCAGGCGGGCCCGCGCCTCCTCCGTGCGCAGGGTGCTGAGCAGGACGCAGGTGGAGGGGCGCGGTCCCCGTCCCACGCGGCCGCGCAGCTGGTGCAGTTGCGCCAGGCCAAAGCGGTCGGCGTCCTCGATCACGATGATCGTCGCCTCAGGGACATCGATCCCGACCTCGATCACCGCGGTGGCGACGAGGACCTGCAGCCGCCCGTCGCGGAACGCCGCCATCGCCGCCTCCTTCTCCTCCGGCCGCATCCGACCGTGTAGCAGTCCCACGGCCAGATCGGTGAACACCTCCCGCCGGAGCCGCTCGGCCAGCGTCACCGCGGCTTCCGCCTGCAACGCCTCGGACTCGTCGATCAGCGGACAGACGATGTAGGCCCGGGCGCCGGCGCGCACCTGATCCCGCACCCAGCGGTAGACGGCCTCCCGCTTCTCCGGTCCGCGCACGTAGGTGCGGATGGCGCCCCGCCCGGGAGGCAGCTCATCGAGCACGGAGACATCGAGGTCGCCGTAGAGGGTCATCGTCAGCGTGCGGGGGATGGGCGTCGCGGTCATCACCAGGACGTCGGGATGAAACCCCTTGCGCCGCAGCGTGGCGCGCTGCATCACGCCGAACTTGTGCTGCTCGTCCACGACGACCAGGCCGAGACGCTGGAAAGCGACCCCCGTCTCCAGGAGCGCGTGCGTGCCCACCGCGATGTCGAGGCGCCCCGCGGCCAGCGCACGGCGCTGGTCGGCGCGGCCGCGCCGCCGCGCGCCGGTGATCAGACCGATCCGGACGCCCAGCGGTTCGAGCAGGCGCCGGAAGGTCAGGTAGTGCTGCTCGGCGAGGATCTCGGTGGGGGCCATCAGCGCCCCCTGATGCCCGCCGCGAACGGCGAGGTAGAGGGCGGCGGCCGCCACCACGGTCTTGCCCGACCCCACATCGCCCTGCAGCAGGCGGTTCATCGGCGCCGGTCGCCGGAGATCGCGGGCGATCTCCCCGAGCGCCCGCTGCTGCGAAGCGGTGAGCGGATAGGGCAGCGTGGCGGTGAACTGTGCCAGCGCCTCGTCGATGGCCGCGTAGCGATACCCCTTGTCCACGCTGGCCAGCCCCGCGCGGCGCATCAGCACGCCGAGCTGCAGCACGAACAGCTCGTCGAAGGCCAGCCGGGCGCGGGCGGCCTCGGCCTGGGCCATCGTCTCCGGAAAGTGCAGGGCGCGCAGCGCCGCGGCCCGGTCGGGCAGACCGTGCCGGCGCACGACTTCCGGCGGCAGGATCTCCGGGACGTCGCCGGCGCAGGCCTCCAGCGCGCCGTAGATGAGGGTGCGCAGGACGCGCGGGGTGAGCCCCTCGGTCGCCGGATGCACAGGCACGATGCGCTGGGTGTGCAGGCTGTCCTCCACGCCGCCGCTGAGGATCTCGAACTCCTCGACGACCATCACCGCGGGGGCGACGCGCTCCACCCGACCGTAGACGATGAGCCGTGCGCCCCGCGTGATCAGCCGGCGGAGGTAGCGCTGCCCGTACCAGACGCACTGCAGCACGCCGCCATCATCGGCCAGCGCGGCGAGGAACTGATAGGTGCCGTGGCGCTTCTCGCTCACCGCCACCACCGTGCCCGCGGTGGACGTGCGCTGGCCGGAGCGCAGGCTGGCGATCGGCGCCAGGTGCCGCCGATCCTCGTAGCGCCGCGGGCGGTGGTAGAGCAGGTCTTCCACCGTGCGAATGCCCAGGCGCGCCAGCTGCGCGGCACGGGCGGGGCCAACGCCCTTCAGGTACTGCACCGGAGCGAGGAGACCGCGCGCGGGCGCGGCGGGCGGCCGGGGCGGTGACGACAGGCGCGGCGTGGCCATCCGCCTCACAGTTCTACGACCCGCCGGGCTTTCCTTGGCCGCCCCCGCGTGCTAGAATCGCCTGGTACCGTCGAACGGAGGATGGCGATGGCACGGCAGTGCGTGATCTGCGGCAAGCGGCCGGGGGTGGGGCATGCGGTCAGCCACTCGGCCGTGAAGACGAAGCGGCGATTCCTGCCGAACCTGCAGCGGGTGCGCGCCCTGGTCGACGGCCGCCCCCGCCGGCTGACGGTGTGCACGACCTGTCTGAAGAGCGGTCGGGTGAAGCGGGCTAGCTGAGCCGCGGGACCCGCTGGCGCGCCGTTCCCCCGGTCCCTGGAACGCCGTCGCGGGCCGCTTCGACGATCGCCGGGATGTCTTCGGCGGTGAAGCTGTAGCGCCGAGAGCAGAAGTTGCAGCGCACCTCGATCTGCCCCTGCTCCCGCACGATGTCGGCCATCTCCTCCTCGCCCAGGCTGGCCAGCACCGCGCGGACCTTCGCTGCCGTGCAGCCGCAGCGAAAGCGCACCGGCGCCCGTTCCACGATCTCCGCGCGCACATCCCCCAGGGCCGCGGCGACCATCTCCTCCGGCGTGTGCCCGCCGCTGATCATCGCGGTGACGGTCGGTAGGACGCGCGCCCGGCGCTCGAGGTAGGCGGCGACCCGCCCGTCGCTCCCGGGCATGACCTGCACGATCAACCCTCCGGCGGCGAGCACCCGTTCGTCCGGGGCCACCATGACCCCCAGCGCGACGAGGGACGGGATCTGGTGGGAGGTGGCGAGGTAGGCGGCGAGGTCCTCGCCGATCTCACCGGAGACGAGCGGCACGCTGCCGTGGTAGGGATAGCGCAGTCCCAGGTCCACCGTGACCTGCAGCGTCCCCCGGCCGACGGCGCGGCCGACGTCGAGCTTGCCCCGCGGGGTCAGGGGCAGGTGGACATCGGGATTCGCGACGTAGCCGCGCACCGCGCCGCTGCTGTCGCTCATCGCCAGGGCTCCCCCCAGCGGGCCGTCCCCCAGCACCCGCACCATCACGGTCTGGCCCGCCTTCAGGGAGACCCCCAGCAGGCCGGCGGCGGTGAGGGTGCGGCCGAGGGCGGCGGTGGCGGTGGGGGCGGTGGCGTGGCGGCGGCGAGCCTGCTCTACCGTGCGGGTCGTCACCGCGGCCATGGCGCGCACCGTGCCGTCCTCGGTGACGGACCGGATCCAGTAGTCTCGCATGGCCTCCATTATACGCCGGCTCGCGACGCGGCACGGCGGGCAGGCCGCGACGTGCAGACCACGAGCAGATCCCCGCTCCGCACGCCCACCCACGCCCTCCGCGCCACGATCTCGTTGCTGACCCCCAGACTGCTGCCCTCGACGAGGACGGCGTCGCGCAGCGGATACTTCACGCCCTGGATGTGCACACCGCTGACGCGGCGGGTGAGCGGCAGCAGGGAGACGAGATCCCCCGGCCGTCCGGCGAGGGGGGTCCGGCGCTCGGCCAGGAAGAGCTCCACCCCGCCGTCCACGATGCGCACCCGGGCCCGCCGGCGGCGGCCGCTGATCCGCACCCCTCGCGCCCCCCGCAGGAGCAGCCCGACGTTGGCCAGCAGGTGATCCACGCGACCGCCCAGCGCGCCGAAGATTTCGATCTCCCTGGCGCCCCGCGCCAGGGCGTGGTCCAGCGCGATCTCGGCATCGGTCTGATCCTTCTCCGCCGGGTGGCGGATGATCTCCGCCCCGCGGCGGCGGGCCCAGACGAGCAGCGCCGCCGAGGCGGAGTCGAAGTCGCCCAGCGCGACGTGGGGACGCACCCCCAGCCGACGAACGGCGCGCAGGCCGCCGTTCGCGCTGATCACCAGGTCGGCCCGGCGGAGCCGGGCCGCGAGCGCCCTCCCTCCGCGCAGCGGACCGGCTCCCACGATCGCCGCGCGCATCGCGCCGCCGTCAGGCGACCTGCACCGGCCGGATGCGCTCCATCGCCCGCAGGACCAGCAGCGTGAGCACGACGCTGATCACGGTCTCGGGCAGCATATAGCTGCCATTGTAGACCGCGGAGTAGACCACGGGCGAGGTCCCCGCCGGCGCGTAGGAGGCGAAGAAGACGATCCCCGAGAGGAAGTGGGCGAGGAAGCGGCCCGCGCCCCCGACGACGATCCCGGCCACGGGACTGCGGGAGAAGAACCCGGCCAGACCAAGCGCTCCGAAGGCCACGGGGTAGTCGAGCAGCACCTGCACCGGGTGCACGAAGTACGGCTCGAGGATGTAGTTCACGACCCCGGCAAGCACCCCGGCCAGGATCCCCGCCTTGCCCCCCCAGCGCAGGGCGATGTAGAAGATCGGCACCAGGCTGCCGGCGGTGATCGAGCCGCCCTGAGGGAGCTTGTAGACGCGGATGTTGCTCAGCACGGCGACCAGGGCCACGGCGATCGCGATCTCCACCATGCGCTGCAGATTGCTGCGGTTCATCGGCCTCACCTCCATCGGACGTCGCCTCCGAAATGCCAAAGCGCCGACCCAACCCGGGTCGGCGCATGCGATCCCCACGCCAGCATTACCTGGATCGGGTCCGAAGGGTCTGCGACGGATGCGGTCGCACTCTCAGCCCGGCTCCCCGAGCTCCCCTGTCCAGCCTATGCAGTTCGGTCTGTATTGTACTACACCTGGGTCAGCACGCGCCACAACTCGTCCGGCCGCGGCGCGTCCAGCGGCTCGAGGCGCCCCTCGCGCCGGACGACGCGGCCCGAGGCGGTCATGACGCCGATCTCCGTGATGGCGATCCCCTGGTCGCGCACCGCCTGCATCGTCCGGTCGGGGTCGGGGGTGGCGATGAGCAGCGCCCCGCTGCTGATCAGCCGCAGGGGGTCCACCCCCAGCGCCCGGCAGATCGCCGCCGTCTCCGGGGCCACGGGCACGTCCTCCACCCGCACCTCGATCCCGATGCCCGCGGCCTCGGCCAGCTCCCACGCGCCGCCGAGCACGCCACCCTCGGTGACGTCGTGCATCGCCCGGGCGCCGGCCCGCGCCGCGGCCAACCCCTCGGGCACAACGCTGATCTGGTCGAGGAACCCCCGCGCGCGGGCCAGCGTCGCCTCGTCCACCCGGCCGGCTAGCACGCCGGCCATGTCCTCGGCGAGGATCGCCGTGCCCTCCACCCCCGCCGATTTCGTCAGCAGCACGCGGTCGCCGGGACGGGCCCCGCCCGCGGAGAGCACCGCGCCCCTCCGGGCGCGCCCGAGGGCGGTCACGACCGCGATCGTCCGATCGATCCCCGGCGTCACCTCGGTGTGGCCGCCGATGATCTCCACGCCGAGGCTCGCCGCCGCTCCGCCGGCATCGCGCATGATGCGCTCGAGGTCCTCCGGGAGGCTGCCCTCCCGCAGGAGCAGGGTGAGCAGCAGGCCGATCGGCTCGGCGCCGCTCGTGGCCAGGTCGTTGCAGGCCACGTGGACGGCGTAACGCCCCAGGTGGGCGGCCGCGCCGGTCACCGGATCGGTCGTCAGCACCGCGGCCCACTCGCCGAAGTCCACCACGGCGCAATCCTCGCCCACGCTGGCGTGGACGAGCACATCCTTCCGCCGGCCAAGGTGCGGGTAGACGGTCCGACGCAGGACGTCGATGGGCACCTTCCCCGCTCTCACGGAGCGAGGCGTTCCGGCGCCAGTCCCCGCAGCCGCGCCGCGGCCAGCACGGCGACGATCACGCCCGACGCCACCTGCACCAGGTTGAACGGCACCTCCGTCAGCGCCGCGCCCACGGCCGCGCCCGGGGTGGGCGCGATGCCCAGCGTGCGCGCGAACAGCACCTCGGCCGTGAAGTAACCGGCCACCATCCACGCCCCGCCCGCCACGGTGGCCGTCAGGCGCCGGGCCGAGGTCGCCCCGGCGAGCCGGCCGACGATGAGACCCTCCACGCCCTTGACCACGAAGGTGATCGGCGCGAACTGCGGGGCGGCGACGACATCGGCGAGCGCGGAACCCACCCCGCCCGCCAGGAAACCCACCGCCGGCCCGAAGACGAGCGCGGCGATGTAGATCACGACCTCCCCGAGGTTGAAGTAGCCCTTCGTCGCCGGGATGGGGATGACGGTGTAGCGCGTGACGACGAACGTCAGCGCGGTGAAGATCGCCGCGGCGGCCAGATCCCGTGCCTTCATCGCTGCCTCCCTCCTCCCTGTGCTGGCGGGGACCGCAATGCAAAAGGACGCCCGATCAGGGCGTCCTGGGGGCACGCAGGCGCCGGTCCCCGCGTCTTCGTCTCATACGGACTGTACCGTCGACCCCGGAATTCCACCGGGCCACGGGCCTGGAACCTCCCAGGCCCTCACGGGCTGTCACCGCCGATCGGGAATTGGCCCGGCGCGCCGGGCCTCACCCTGCCCCTGAAGACTGCGGGCCTCGTGCTGCCTCCCATCCTAGGGACGGCGCGCGGTCGCTGTCAATCCTTCCCCTTCGCCCCTCCCCTGGCCGGACGACAGGAAGAGCGGCGCGGGCGCGGGAACTCAGCGGTGTGGGCCATCTCGCCTACATCCTCATCTCCCTCGACCGCAGCACCCCGGCGGCCGTGGCGCGCGAGGTCGCCAGAGTCCCCGGCGTCACCGACGTGCACGTCACGATGGGGGACTACGACGTCATCGCGGTCGTGGAACAGGAACACACCCGGGGGTTCCCGGCGGTGGCGGCGGCGATCAAACGGGTGGAGGGCGTGACGAAGGTGGCGACCTGCGTCGTCGTCCGCCCCTGAGCGTCGGGACGCCTCAGACCCCCACCCGCAGCCGGCGCGCGCGGGGCCCGTCGAGCTCGACGAACAGGATGCGCTGCCACGCCCCGAGACGCAGCCGTCCGCCCTCCACCGGCAGCACGACGCTGTGACCGAGCAGGAGGGCACGGAGATGCGCGTCGGCGTTGTCGTCCACCCGATCGTGGGCGTAACCGGCGCCGCGCGGCACGAGCCGTTCCAGCCAGGCCTCGAGGTCAGCAAGCAGGCGCGGCTCGGCTTCGTTCAGACAGAGCGCGGCGGTGGTGTGCTCGCAGCACACGACGAGCAGGCCGTCGCGAACATCTGACCGGCGGCAGAGCTCGTCGACCGCGGCCGTGACGTCGAGCACCTGGACGCGGCGCGATGTGGCGAGCTCGAGCGTCTGCCAGCGCACCGCCGCGACGCTAGACGCGCACGCCCGGGCTGACGGTCGCCATCACCTCGACCAGGCGCAGGGCGACCTCGAGGGCGCGCAGCCCGTCCTCCCCGCGCACGATCGGCAGCTCCAGCCCCTGCACGCAGTTCACGAAGTGGCGCAGCTCGGCGCGCAGCGGCTCGTCGCCCTTGATGGCCATCTGTTCGGTCTCTCCCCCGAAGGGGTGCAGGGCGATCTGCTGCTTGTGGTAGTCCAGCCGGATCGTCCGCGCCGCCGTGGTCACCTCGATCTCCGCCACCTTGTCCGCGGAGACGCGGCTGGCCAGCAGCCAGGCTACGCAGCCGGAGGAGAAGGTGAGGTGCGCCACGGCGAGGTCCTCGTGCGAGTTGTGGACCTGCACGCCCAGGCCGCCCACCTCGCGGACCCGGCCCCCGGCCAGGGAGAGGACGATATCGATGTCGTGGATCATCAGGTCCATCACCACGCCGACATCCATCACCCGGCTGCGGTCGAACGGCCGCACCCGCCGCGCCTGGATGAACAGCGGATCACGGGCCAGTTCCATCAACCGCCGCACCGCAGGTTTGAACCGCTCCACGTGGCCCACGGCCAGCACCAGATCGCGCTGCTCGGCGAGAGCCACCAGTTCCTCCGCCTCGCCGACCGTGGCCGTCATCGGTTTCTCCACCAGCACGTGCACCCCGGCGTTGAGAAAGACCCGCGCCACCTCATGGTGCAGCACGGTGGGCACGACGATGCTCACGGCATCCACTTTGCCGAGGAGATCGCGGTAGTCGGTGAAGCCGGCGGTGCGGTAGCGATTGACGACGCCGCGGAGCTCGGCTTTGTTCAGATCGACCACGCCGGTCAGCTCGACATCGGGGAGACCGGCGTAGATCCGGGCGTGGTGCCGCCCCCACTGGCCCAGGCCGACGACGCCCACCCGGACGCGGCGCGCCATGCCCCTTAGCCCTCCGCTCCCGCGGAAAAAGCGCGCACCGCGTTGATGATGCGATCGAGATCCTCATCCGACAACCCGGGGTGCACCGGCAGGGACAGCACCCGTCGGGTCAGCGCTTCAGCGACGGGATAGTGACCGCCGAAGCCCAGCCGCCGGTAGGCGGGCGAGTGCGGGACGAGATGGGGATAGTAGACGCGCGTGCCGATCCCGGCGGCGGCGAGATGGCGCGCCAGGGCATCGCGCTCCGCGGCGACCTGCACGGTGTACTGGTTGTAAACATGGTGATACCCGGGCGGTTCGACCGGCGCGCTCAGCCAGTCCAGCCCGCGCAGTCCCGTCGTGAGGCGGGCGGCGTTCTGGCGGCGGGCGGCGTTGAACGCCTCGAGACGGGCCAGCTGGCCCAGGCCGAGCGCCGCGGCGAGCTCGGTCATGCGGTAGTTGTAACCGATGCGCTCGTAGACGTACGCTCCCACGCCGTCCTGCCCCACGTTCACCAGCACCGCGGCGCGGCGGGCCACCTCCGCGTGCGGGGTGACGACGATCCCGCCCTCGCCGGTGGTCATGTTCTTGGTCGGGTAGAAACTGAAGATCGCGGCATCGCCGAAGCTGCCGGCCCGACGGCCGTGCACCGCCGCCCCGTGGGCCTGGGCGCAATCCTCAACGAGCAGCGCGCCGTAGCGCCGGGCGATCTCCACCAGCGCCGGCAGATCGGCGGGCAGCCCGTAGAGATGCACGCAGAGGATCGCCCGGGCACGCTCCCGCCGGACAGCGTCCTCCACCTGGTTGGGGTCGATGTTCCCGGTGCGGGGATCGACATCGACGAAGACCGGCCGGGCGCCGGTGTAGACGATGGCGTTGCTGCTGGCCACGAAGGTGAAGGGCGTCGTGACCACGGCGTCGCCGGAGCCCACCTCCAGGGCCTCCAGGGCCACCTGCAGCGCCGTCGTCCCGGAGGAGGTCGCCGCGGCGTGCGGCACGCCGACGAAGGCGGCGAAGGCCTGCTCGAAGGCGCGGACGTTCGCCCCGGCCACGAGCTGGCCAGAGTCGAGAACCTCCAGCACCCGTCGCTTCTCGTCGTCGGATATCTGCGGCCTGGCAATCGGGATGCGTGCGCGCGTCTTCATGCCCCGCGGGTCGAATGGCTCCTCCTATAATGTCCGGCCGCCTCCCAGCGCATTCTCGCCCCTTGCGCCTTGCCCTCGGCCGCCTGTAAAAAGGCCTTAGGGAAGCCCCGGGCCTCCCTAAGGCCTCGCCGCCGCGCCCGACCTACTGCACGACGACCCTGCGGCCGGTGACGTACAGCCAGAGCAGGAAGACAATCAACGCCACGACGATCAGCTCGGCTTGGCCGCGCTCGTCGAGCCGGGCGCGGAGCTGCGTGTAGAGCCAGGAGAACAGCGGATCCATCGTCCACCTCCTAGGGATGTGCCGGCCTAACGCCTTCGAGCTGGCCCTTCAGCGCCGCCAGCATGCTCTCCAGATTCTTGCGCACGAGCACCCGCAGCAGGTTGCTGAGCAGCGCGCCGGCCAGCGGCAGGTCCATCTCATAGACGAGGTTGAGGGTCGTGCGGGTTCCCTCCGGGACGGCCTCGAAGACCCAGCGGCCTTCGTAGGTCGTGAAGTCCCCCTGGCGCTGACGGAAGGTGCAGACGTGAGCGGCGTCGTCCCAGTGGTCTTCCTCCACCCAGCGGATCTTCCGTCCCTGCACGAGTCCCACCCACTCCGTGACGGTGCGGCTGCCCTGCCGCTCCACGACCCGGATCGATTCGATGTCTGGCATGAACTCCGGGAAGCGCTCCACGTCCTTGGCCACCCGGTACACCTCGTCCAGCGGCGCGCGGATCGTCGTTGCTGCCGAGACCTCGGCCATTCGCTTGTTCCTCCGCCGCCTAGCGGGCGGCCCGGTCCGGGTAGTTGTGTACGGCGCGGGACCAGCACCTTCCTCCGGGCCGCCGGGCGGTCTGGCCGCGGCGGCTGCGGGGAATGGCTGGGATACCAGCGATGGCTCCGCGGATCGGGATGCGCCTGGCCGAGGCCTACCGCCGCAGCCGCGCCCTGCGCGCGGCCGCCGCCGGCGCGCTGTGCCTGCTGCTGCTTGGCACCCTCGCCGTAGGGGCGGCGATCGGCATGGTGGTGTCCTTCAACCGACGCCTGCCCGACCTGGGAGCGCTCTATGCGCCGCCGGCAGAGGCGACGCGCGTCTACGCCCGCGATGGCCAGCTCGTGGCCAGCCTCTTCCAGGAGAACCGGGCGATCGTGCCCCTCGAGCAGGTCCCCCTCGTCCTGCAGCAGGCGGTGCTGGCGATCGAGGACGAACGGTTCTACCGGCACCACGGCGTGGACCTGCGCGGCACGCTGCGGGCCCTGTGGCGCAACCTCCTCGCCGGCGAGCTGATCGAAGGCGGCAGTACGATCACCCAGCAGCTCGCGCGGGCGGTCTTCCTCAGCCCGCAGCGGGCCGTGAGCCGCAAGCTCGCTGAGATCCTCATGGCCGTGGAGATCGAGCGGCGCTTCACGAAGGCGGAGATCCTCGAGCGCTACCTGAACGAAGTGTACTTCGGCCACGGCGCGTACGGCGTGGGCATGGCCGCTCGCGTCTTCTTCGACCGCCCGGTCGACGATCTCACCCTGGCGCAGAGCGCCGTCCTCGCCGGCCTGATCCGCGCCCCCTCGATCTATTCGCCCTATCGCGACCCGGACCGGGTCAGGGAACGCCAGCGCCTGGTCCTGGCGCGGATGGCGGCGGTGGGCTTCATCAGCCGCCGCGCGGCCGCGGAGGCCGCGGCGGAGGAGCTGGTCTTCGTCCGGGAACGCAACCTCGGGCTGGTCGGCGTGCGCGCGCCCTACTTCGTCTCGTACATCCTGCCCGTGCTCCTGGAGCGGTACGGAGAGGACGCGGTCTACCGCGGCGGGCTGCGCGTCCACACCACCCTCGACCTGGAGATGCAGGCCGCCGCCGAAGCGGCGGTGCGCCGCGAGATCGACGCCGCGCAGGCAGCGGGGTTGAACGTCAGCCAGGGCGCCCTGGTGGCCATCGAGCCGGCGAGCGGCGCGATCCGCGCGATGATCGGCGGCTACGACTTCGCATCGAGCCAGTTCAACCGGGCCTGGCAGGCGCGGCGGCAGCCGGGGTCGGCCTTCAAGCCGTTCGTCTACCTCACGGCCATCGCCAGCGGCATGTCGCCCGGGAGGATCATCGTCGATGAGCCCATCGAGTACGAGACGCCGCAGGGCCTCTGGCAGCCGCAGAACTATGGCGAGGAGTTCGTCGGGCCGGTGCGGATGCGGCAGGCCCTGGAGCGCTCGATCAACATCCCCGCCATCCGCACCCTGGAAGAGGTCGGCGTGGGACGGGTCATCGCCTTCGCCCAGCGCATGGGCATCGCCAGTCCGCTCCGCGCGGACCTCTCCCTGGCCCTGGGCAGTTCCGAGGTCACGCTCCTCGAACTCACCTCGGCCTACGGGGTGTTCGCGGCGATGGGGACGCGGACGGAGCCGGTGGCGATCGTGCGCGTCGAGGACCGCTTCGGGAAGCGGCTGGACGACGCCGCCCCGCAGCGCAGCCTGGTCTTCAGCCCGGAGAACGCGTATCTCATGACCGATATGCTGAAGGGCGTGATCCAGCGCGGCACGGGCCGGGGAGCCGACCTGGGGCGTCCCGCGGCGGGGAAGACGGGCACGACCGACGACTACCGCAACGCCTGGTTCATCGGCTACACGCCGGACCTCGTCGCCAGGGTGTGGGTGGGAAACGACGACAACGCGCCGATGGAGCGCGTCGTCGGCGCGACCGTGCCGGCGCGCATCTGGCGGGCGTTCATGGCGCGCGCGCTGGCCGCGGTGCCGGAGCGCGACTGGGAGGTGCCGCCCGGGATCGTGGTGGTGACCACCTGCGGAACCTCCGGGCTGCTGGCCACCGCGGCCTGTGTCGACCCGCGTCGCGAAGCGTTCATCCGGGGCACCGAGCCCACTGACTACCTGCTGCAGGAGACGGCGGAGGTGCGCGCCCACCGCCGGTGGGCCGGGGAGACCACGCCACCAGCGGCCTCCCCTGCCGACGATCCCGCCGCGCCCGAGGCCGACCGCACGACGGGTGCGGGAGATCCCGGCCCGCGGTTCCCGTTGAAGGTCACCACGCCCCCGGACGGAGCGACGATCGCCGGTCCCCTGATCGTCGAAGGCGAGACCGTGCCGGGCGCCAAGGTGGAGATCGCGATCGCGGTGGAGACCGCCGATGGCCCCCCCCAGCGTGCCACGGGCTACGCGGGGGCGATGCGCGACGGACGCTTCCGGTATGCCTCCTGGCAGACTCCCCCGCCGGGCGCCCGCCTGACCATCACGGTCACGGCCTACGTGCGGGGCGCCGCACCCGAGCAGGTGACGCTCCGTCTCCTGGGGCCGGAGAGCGACGGCCCCGGACCGCCTTAGGCCTTGGCGGTTCGGCCGGCCGTGTTCGCCCGTGCGGCGAGGAACTCGATGTAGGCCAGCAGCGCTTCCAGCGTCTCGGGCGGCGCGTGCCGCAGTCCCTCCAGTTCCCGGCCCAGCTTCGCCCACAGCACCTGCTGCGCGCTGCGCGCCGGCAGCCCGGCAGGCTCTTCCCCCGCCCGCGGCCGCAGGCGCGCCACGTCCTCGCCGGTGATCGCTGACGCCACCCGCCGCAGCACGGAGGCGCGCACGCCGAGGTGCGGCGCCAGGCGCTCGATGTACTCAGGCTGGCGCAGATCCTGCAGCCCCCGCTCGCCCCGGCTCAACACGCTGGGAGCGATTCCCGCCTCGCGGGCGAGCTGACGCAGCGTCTTGCCCCGCCCCGGGCCGCGGGCATGCTCCCGCAGCATCCGCACGTAGGCCCCGAACGCCCGCGCCGCCTCCCGCTCGCTCTGCGCCACAGCTGAGGGTATTCCGTCCGGGGGCAGACCGCTCCTCGCGGCGCGCCAGCCCACGCGCGCCGGCCGCGGCGGTGTCGCTCAGCCCTTCAGCGCCCCGGCGGTGAGCCCCTGGATGAAGCGATCGATGAAGAGGTTGTAGACGATGGCGATGGGGATGCTGGTGATCAGCGCCGCGGCCATCAGCGAGCCCCAGTAGAAGACGTCCCCCCGCACCAGGGCCACCGGCACGCCCAGACTCACCGTCATCTTTCCCACCGAGCTGATGAAGGTCAGGGCGTAGACGAAATCCTGCAGCACCAGGGTGAAGGCGAAGATCACCGCGGTGAGGATCCCCGACGTGGCCAGGGGCAGAACGACCCGGCGGATGACCGCCCACCGGCTGTAGCCGTCGATCATCCCCTGCTCCTCGATGTCCCGGGGAATGGAGCGGAAGAAGCCCATCAGCAGCCACGTGCAGAACGGGATGGTGAAGGTGGGATAGACCAGGATGAGGGCCCACGGAGAGTTCTGCAGCCCGAGCATGGCGATGACGCGGGCGAACGGGATGAAGAGCAGCGTGGGCGGCACGAGGTAGGTGAGGAAGATGCCGATGCCCAACCGCTCGCCCCACCGCCCGGTCAGGCGCGCCAGGGCGTACGCGGCGGGCAGGGCGAAGGCCAGGGTGATCACCACCACCACCGCCCCGATCGCCGCGGTGTTGCGCACCCACACCAGGTAGGGCGTGTTCAGGAAGAGCAATCGCACATGCTGCAGCGTCGGCGCCTCGTTGAAGATCCAGGGGATGTGGCGGAGATCGGTCGCCCCAACGTAGAGGTCGCGGTTCGTCTTGAACGCGGTGAGGATCATCCAGTAGAACGGGAAAACGGCGAACACCGTGAAGAGGAGCGCGGCGAGGTACAGCGCCACCCGCTTCACCAGCCGTCCCGCCCGGCGGCGCCGTCGGGAGCCGAAGGCCAGCGCCGTCGCGCTCACGCCCCGACCTCCGTGCGGCGCGCCACGCGCAGCATGCCGATCGCCGCGATCATCAGAACCGGGAGCAGGAAGACGGCGATCGCCGCGCCCTGCCCCAGATTCGCCCCCAGGATGCCCCGCTGGAAGGCCAGCGTCGCCAGGACGTGGGTGCTGTTGTAGGGACCTCCGCGGGTGAGCAGCCAGACCACGCCGAGGTCCGTGGAGGTGAAGACCACCCCGAAGAGCACCGACACGGTGATGATCGGCAGGAGCAGCGGCAGGTTGACCTGGAACAGCCGCCGCCAGAAGGAGGCGCCGTCCACCACCGCGGCCTCGCGGATGTCCGGCGGCACCGCGCTCATCCCCGCCAGGACGATCACCGTGGCGAAGGGGAACATCCGCCAGACGTGCACGGTGATGATCGCGATCATCGCCAGCGTGGGATCGCCGAACCAGTAGAACCAGCCATCGAGCAGCCCGGCGACCTTCAGCGTCCAGTTGATCACGCTGAACGTGGAGTCGAAGATCCAGGTCCAGGCCATCGCCGCCAGCGACACCGGCACCGCCCAGGGCAGCAGGAGGAGGAAGCGCACCACCCGCCGGCCGACGAAGGCGGCGTCCAGGACGTGCGCCGCGGTCACGGCGAGGATGATCACCAGGGCCTGCGAGACCAGCGTGAAGAGGGTCGTGTTGCGCAGAGCCAGCCGGAACTGCGGATCGCCGATGACCGTGGCGAAGTTGCGCAGCCCGATCCAGCGGAACTCCAGACTGCCGGCGAAGGCGGCGCTGAAACTCAGCAGGACCGCGAGGACCAGGGGCAGCCCGACCAGGACGATGACGTAGACCAGGGCCGGCGCCAGCATCAGCCGGCCGAGCAGGTCCTCGCGATCGGCGAGGGTCCGGCGGCGGAAGAGGGCGGGCGCGGCGACCGCGGCCGGAGCGGCCCTACGCAGCATCGCCGTCCAGACGCAGCCCACTCTGCGCGTCGAAGAACCGCAGGTGGTCGCGCGGCACCGCGAAATCGTAGGCCTCGCCCTCCGCGATCGGCACGGTGATCGTGGAGGGGATGTCGGCGATCACGGTGGCCTCCGCCGTGAAACCGCCCTCCAGCGCGCCGTAGACCAGCCGGTCGGAGCCCAGGTGCTCGACCTCCCGCACCCGGAACCGGAACGTCTCCACCGGCCGATCGGCGGGGAAGGCGCCCTTCGGCAGGAACGTCTCCGGGCGGAAGCCGATCAGGCGGTGCGGATCGCGCTGCACGAGGTTCATCGGCGGCGAGCCCAGGAAGGTGGCGACGAAGGTGTCCGCGGGGTTGGCATAGACCTCCTGGGGCGTGCCGATCTGTCGCACCCTGCCCTTGTTCATCACCGCGATGCGATCGCCCAGGCCCATCGCCTCGATCTGGTCGTGCGTCACGTAGATCGTCGTCGTGCCGATCTGTCGCTGGAACTGCTTCAGCTCGAAGCGGGCCACGGCGCGGAGCTGCGCATCGAGGTTGCTCAGCGGCTCGTCGAAGAGGAAGACCCGGGGCTCGCGGACGACGGAGCGGGCCAGGGCCACGCGCTGCCGCTCGCCGCCGGAGAGTTGGCGCGGCCGGCGCCCGAGGAGGTGGCGGATGCCGAACATCCCCGCCCCCCAATCCACGGCCCGCTTGATCTCCGCCGGCGGCTTGCCCAGAGCTTCGAGGGGGAAGGCGATGTTCTGGAACGCGGTCTTGTGCGGATACAGGGCGTAGCTCTGGAAGACCATCGCGATGCCGCGCGCCCGCGGCGGCACGTCTTCGTCCACCAGCTCGCCGGCGATGTAGATCTCGCCCGCCGTGGGCTGCTCGAGCCCGGCGATCATCCGCATCAACGTGGTCTTGCCGCACCCTGACGGACCGAGCAGGACGAGCAGTTCGCCCTCGCGGACATCGAGATCCACGCCGTCGACCGCCCGCACCTCGCCGAAGTGCTTGTGCAGCCCTCGCGCCTCAACGTACCCCATGCGTCCCCCTCACGGCGGACAGGGGATAAGGGCGGACCGGCCCCCTATCCCCTGTGCCCCTGCACCTTGCCGCGGTCTGCCCGGCTACCGATCCCGCCCGCCGCCGCCGACGAGACCGAGCCGCCGCCACTTGGCGAAGATCTCCTTCACCCGCCGGTCCGCCTCGCGCACCGCCTGCTGCGGCGAGAGCTGCCCGGTGGCCGCCTTGGCGAACATGTCCGGGATGACGAAGGTGTCGAAGATCTCGCCGATCGCCGGGTTGGCCGGTCCCGGATGGCCGGGGTTCGTGGACCAGCTCTCCGCGTCGGCCAGCACGGCCAGCTTGTTCCGCGGGTTGCTGCCGAAGGGATCGTTCAGCACCGCGGCGCGCATCCACTTTCGCCCCTCCTCTGGCTTCTGCGCCACGGGCACCGAGGAGTCGGCCACGGAACCCATGAAGGAGGGGAAGTTGTAGAGCTTGCTGGCGATGACGTGCTGGCGGTAGCTGCCCACCACGTCCAGGAGGAATTGCTTGGCGTTGTCGGGGTTCCGGGCGAACCGCCAGATCACCCAGGCCCCCATGACGTGCTCGCTGGCCCACCGCGCCCGCGGGCCGCGCAGCGCGCCGACGAAGTTGATGTCGTCGGCCACGGGCAGGCGGTTGTCCTGGGCGGTGCGATAGGCGGAGATCGAGTTCAGGATGTACGCGGTCTGGCGGGCGTTGAGCGCCTGGTTGTTGCTGGCCGCGTTCCAGGAGAGCACGGCGGGGTTCATCGCCTCGCGGAACAGCCGCGCGCCGTACTCCACGGCGCGCACCGTCTCCTCCGAGTTCAGGGTCACGTTCTCATTGGCGTCCTGCTCGCTGGCCCCATAGGCCCAGAGGATGGCGTGCGTGGCCATGTTAGAGTCGATGTCCTGGGAGAAGCCGATCCCCACCGGGATCTGGATCTCCCGGAAGCGCTGCTTGATGGCGATCCCCCCGCGCAGCAGCTCGTCCCAGGTGGACGGCCCGTTCGGGAAGCCAACGGCCGTCCAGACGCTCTTCAGGTAGTCACCGGGGTCCGGCACCCAGTTGTCCGAGAAGGCGAACCACTTGCGCGTGTTCGCGTTATACGTGCTCTTCTGCACGAAGGGCACGATCGGGCCGTAGCGGCGCTGCGCTTCCTGGTTGATGTCCGCCAGATCAAGCACCTGCTGTTCGAACGCCGAGGGCGGCGAGAGGAAGAAGAACAGGTCGTGCCCGCTCTGGGCGGCGACCTCGGCGTTGGCCCGCGGCACGATGTCCGCGAACGAGATGTGGTCGACGGTGACCCGGATCCCTCGGCTCTCGCCCCAGCGCTGCGCCCAGGGATCGAAGAACTCGTCGTAGGCAGGGACGAAGTGGCTCCAGGTCATGATGCGCAACTCGCGCTGCTGGGCCCGGACGATCGTCGTGAGCAGCGAGCCGACGGTGCCGGCGGCGGCGGCCGCCCCGGCGGCACCGGCGCCGAGTTTGAGGAAGTCGCGTCGCGAGATGCGGCGCCAGCGGTGATCGTCGACCCGTACCCACTTGCCGTCAGAAGATTCCTGCATCCCTGCACCACCCCCTCGGGGAATCACCCGCTGCGGTGTGCTCTGCGGTTGTAACTTGTATACTTTGGCAGGACGACACCCTCTCTCCTCCCGCGGGCGCGGGCCGTGCACAGGACTCCGTTCCGCGGGGAGCGAACCCCACACCAATAGCCATGACGAGGAAGCAGCGCGTCGCGCTTCTGCGGGGCGTCACCCTCTTCGCCGGCCTCGGACCCCGGGCCCTCGGCGAGATCGCCGACCTGATGGAGGAGATCACCTTCCCCGCCGGTCGCTACATCGTCCGCCAGGGGCAGGTGGGCACCGGCTTCTACCTCGTCACCAGCGGCCGCGCTCGGGTGGAACGCGGCGACCGCGTCCTCAACACCCTCGGCCCCGGTGATTTCTTCGGCGAGCTCTCCGTGCTCGACCAGAGCCCCCGCATCGCCCACGTGCGTACCGAGGAACCGACGACCGTCCTCGCCCTGGCTTCCTGGGATTTCACGCGGATGCTCGAGCGCAATCCCAAGGTCACGCTGGCCATCCTGAAGGAAGTCGCCCGCCGCCTGCGCGAGACGACGGACGCCCCGACGCACTGAGCTCAGGACAGCCCCGGGAGCACGGCGCGCAGCGCCGCGCGGCAGGACGCCGTCTCGAAGCCCTGGAGGAGACTGCCCGGTAGGATGTGCTCGGTGACCCTGCCCTTCGCCCGCAGATAGACCGCCGGGTGGTGATCGCCGGTGGCGTCGGTCTCCAGGACGATGGCCACCGCGTCCGGACCGGGCGTGTCCACGAAGTGCTGCAGCGGCCGGACGCCTTCGTCCCGGATGCCTGTGGAGGGGTCCAGGCTCACCACGCGCGCCAGATAGGAGCGCTGGTTCCACAACTCGGCCGCATGGCTGACTTCCGCGAGCAGGAACGGCACGACCTCGCTGGGCCGCAGGCGGCGGCGCGGCAGGCGCACACCGAACCGGGTCTCGGCCAGATGGTGCGCGAGGACGCGGGCGTTGTGGCGAAACCCGCCCACGCCCCCCGAGTTGCTGGGCACGCCGTGCTTGCGCAGGCCGACGGCCCCCTGAGTGACCGCGCCGGCGAAGAAGATGCCCGGGACCCCGACGCTCTCCCAGAACGGCGTCAGCGCCGGGAGCCGGTCCTGGTAGAAGGTGGCCACGCCGAGGCGGGGCAGATCGCGAAGCGGCGTCGTCCAGCCTGTGGCTGCGATCACGGCATCGACCGCGAAGGTGAACTCGCCCGGCACCGTCGTGCCGAGGGCATGGACGCGAAAGCCCCGGGCGCCGCGCTCGATCCGATCGGTCGCCGCGTCGAGCATCAGGACCCCGCCGCCCAGCACGGCGTCTTCGTAGGGCAGCAGGTAGCGGGCCCGCACGCCGGCCGTCGAGCGGCTCTGGATCGAGAGCAGCGGAGGCCGCGGCGAGAGGAGGATGATCTGCCGGGCATACGGCAGCAGCGCGTCGGCCACCTCGAAGGCCGAGGTGCGCTTGCCCAGGAGGAGGACGCGCTTGCCGGCGTACCGGGCGGGCTGGCGCACCTCCGCGTAGTGCGGAACCTCTTCGATCCCGGGGATCTCGGGCTTCCACGGCTCGGCCATGCCGACGGCGAACACCGCTGCCCGGCAGCGGTACTCGCCGTCAGTGGTCCCGAGGGCGATCTCCTCGCCATCGCGCCGCGTGGACTCCCAGCGGCATCGATAGCGGACGCGGACGCCGGCCCGACGGGCGAACGCCTCCAGGGCGCGCTGCATCTCGGACCGCGTGGGGAAGTAGGAATCTCCACGCATGAACTCGGGCACCAGCGCCCGATGGCGCCGCTCGTCGGTGAGCAGGCTGTTCCAATCGTACCAGGCGTAGTGGCGCGAGTCGGCCCGCACGGGTGGATAGGGCTTCGACCAGCTGTTCAGGCGCTGGTAGACGGGGAAGCGCCGGAACATCCCCCCCGGCGCCTCGTCCGCGGAGATGACGGCGTGGGCCACACCCAGCCGGCCGAGGAAGTAGCTGACCTGGAGGGCGCCGGGACCGCTGCCCACGACGACGACCGGGTAGCGCCCGGGCGGGAACGGCCGCTGTCCCCGCCCCGCCCGCCCGGAGCGGCCTACCGCCATAGGCTCGTGTTCCGGAGCCTCCGCGCCTCCGCCTGCAGCATGCGGTAGGTGACGTGGGGATACGCCAGCAGGAACGGCTCGACGTCGGGCCCGGGCAGCACCAGGCAGCGCAGCGGCCGCAACGCGACGACGTCGGCGATTGGCGGCTCCCCGAGCAGCAGGGAGACCTCGCCGAAGAAGTCGCCCCGGCCGAGCGTGCTGCGCTGTACGCCGTCGATCACCACCCCCGCCTCGCCTTCGAGGATGAAGTAGAGATGGCTGCCGGAGAGCCCCTGGCGCAGGATGCGCTGCCCTTCGCGGATGTACTCCTCCTCCAGGCGGTGCACGACGGCTTCCAGCTGCGGCCGCGAGAGATCGGCGAAGAGCGCCAGCCCGGAGAGCAGGTCGATCAGCTGCTCGCGCGTCGCCATCTAGGCCCCCCCCATCCGGTGCAGGGCGGCCTGGATCGCGCGCCGGGTGAAGACACGGGCGAGGTGGGCCCGGTAGTCGGCGGAGGCGAACAGATCCTCGTTCACCTCTACGCCGTCGGCGGCGTGGTCCGCCGCCGCGGCGATCGCTGCCTCGTCGAGGCGCGCGCCGACGAGCGCCGCCTCCACCGCCGACGCCCGGTAGGCCGAGGGACCGACCCCGGTGATCCCGATCCGCGCTTCCGCGCAGACGCCTCCCCGCAGGCGCACCGCGGCGGCCACCCCGACCACGGCGAAGCCCGAGGCGGGATGGGGGAACTTGAGGTAAGCCTGCCCCGTGCCATCGGGCAGCGGACGCACCCGTATGCTGGTCAGGATCTCCTCCGGTCCCACGGCGCTGGCCAGCACCCCGGTGAAGAACGCG
>DATLZI010000085.1:0-4046 GCA_035574075.1 bacterium
GAAGGTCGGGCCGGCCCGACCTTCGACGACGTCGCGGCGCGGATCGCGGCGGCGGAGCGCGAGCTCGAAGATGCGGCCCGGCGGCTGTCGGATCCCGAGCTGTACCGCGACGCCGTCCGGGTCCGGGAGGAGCGGGCCCGCTACGAGGTCGTCCAGCGGCGGCTGGAGACGCTGTACGCGCTCCTCGACGACGTCGCCGACGAACAGGCCTGACGCGCTCCGCGACCAGACGGGGCGGCGGGCCGCGCAATTGACACCCCCTACCGCCGATGCTAGGATGGAACGCGTGCCCGAAAGCCCGCATGTTGCCGGCGTGCTGGAGCGGCTCCGGACGGCCGAGTATCGGGCGGTCGGCGCGAACCAGACGGTGAAGGCCATCCGGCGGGGGCGCGCCGTGCTGGTCGTGGTCGCCGCGGACGCCGATCGGCGCGTGGTGCAGGAGGTGCTGGCCGCCGGGCGCGAACGGGGCCTCGAGGTGGTCGAGGCCGGGACGATGCAGGAGCTCGGCCGGGCCTGCGGGATCGCCGTGGGCGCGTCGGCGGCGGCGGTGCTCGCGCCGCCGGATGCGCCGGCGGCGGATCCCTCCTATAATTGAGAGGCTAGCCGTTCCGGCAGGAAGCGGGCGCGGGGACCGGCCAGGCGGGGTCCCCGCTATGAATCGGGATCGGTTCGTCCGATCCTCATATGCGCCGCAGGACACCGCTCCCCCGGTGTCGCGTATGGCGCAGCGCAACTGAAGACAGGCCAGCAGTCGCGATAACCGCCGCGGGGCATTCCGGCCGCGGGGCATCGCGCCGCTTCGCTCCGGCCCGTTTCCTGGCGGGCGACGGGGAGTCTGCGTGTTCGCGGGCGGGCCAGGGGGAAGGCAGTTGGACGACCGTTGAGGAGGAAGGCATGCCGACAATCAACCAACTCGTGCGGCACGGCCGGCGGGCCGTGCTCTCGAAGACGAAGTCACCGGCGCTGGAAGGCAACCCGCAGAAGCGCGGGGTGTGCATCCAGGTCCGGACGATGACACCCAAGAAGCCGAACTCGGCGCTGCGGAAGATCGCCCGCGTGCGGCTGACCAACCATCACGAGGTCACCGCCTACATCCCGGGGATCGGTCACAACCTGCAGGAGCACTCCGTGGTGCTGATCCGCGGGGGGCGCGTGCCGGACCTGCCGGGCATCCGCTACCACATCATCCGCGGGACGATTGACGCCGCGGGGGTGGCTGACCGGCGCCAGGGACGATCGAAGTACGGGGCCAAGCGGCCCAAGTAGCGGGGGAGCGCGATGCCGAGGAAGGGAGCCGTCAGCCGCCGGGAGATTGCACCCGATCCACTCTACCAGAGCGTGATCGTGCACCGGCTCGTGAACAAGGTCATGCAGCGGGGGAAGAAGTCCCTCGCCGAGCGCATCGTCTACGGCGCCTTCGACCAGATCAAGGAGCGCACCGGCCAGGATCCGGTCAAGGTCCTGGACAAGGCGCTGCACAACATCATGCCCGTCCTGGAGGTGCGGCCCCGCCGCGTTGGCGGCGCCACCTACCAGGTGCCGATCGAGGTGCGGCCGGAGCGGCGGCTGTCCCTGGGGCTGCGCTGGCTGGTGGAATACGCCCGGCAGCGCAAGGACAAGCGGACGATGCTCGAGCGGCTGGTCGCCGAGATCATGGACGCCAGCGGCGGGCAGGGCGGGGCGGTGAAGAAGCGCGAGGACACGCACCGCATGGCGGAGGCGAACAAGGCGTTCGCGCACTACCGGTGGTGATCACGCGGCCGCCGCGCGAGGCAACGTCCAACGGGGATCGGGCGACAGCAGAGATGACGGGAGTTAACCTGCACAACATCCGGAACATCGGGATCGTCGCGCACATCGACGCCGGCAAGACGACGACCACCGAGCGCATCCTCTTCTACACGGGACGGGTGCATCGCATCGGCGAGGTCGATGAAGGCTCGGCGACGATGGACTGGATGGTCCAGGAGCGCGAGCGGGGGATCACGATCACCTCCGCCGCGACGACCTGCCTGTGGCGCGGGTATCGCATCAACATCATCGACACGCCGGGGCATGTCGACTTCACCGTCGAGGTGGAGCGCTCGCTGCGCGTGCTCGACGGCGCGGTCGTCGTGCTCAGCGCGGTGGAGGGCGTGCAGCCGCAGTCCGAGACCGTCTGGCGGCAGGCCGACCGCTACCGCGTCCCGCGGGTGCTCTACGTGAACAAGATGGATCGCACCGGCGCGGACTTCCTGCGGACCGTGCGGATGGTTCGGGAGCGGCTGGGCGCGAACGCGGTGCCCATCCAGCTCCCCGTGGGCGCGGAGGACAGCTTCCAGGGCGTCATCGATCTCGTCCGCATGAAGTCCATCCTCTACCTGGACGACCTCGGCACCCGCTCCGACGAGACCGACATCCCGGCGGAGCTGCGCGAGCTCGCCGAGGCCTGGCGGGAGAAGCTCATCGAGGCCGTCGCGGAGATGGACGATGAGCTGACCCACAAGTACCTCGAGGGGCACTCCCTGACGGAGGAGGAGATCCGGCGGGGACTGCGCCTGGGCACCCTCTCCTACCGCCTCGTGCCGGTGCTGGCCGGCAGCTCCTTCCGGAACAAGGGCGTCCAGCCGCTGCTGGATGCCGTCGTGGACTACCTGCCCTCCCCGGTGGACGTGCCGGCGGTGGAAGGCCGGCACCCCAAGACGGGCGACCCCGAGCGGCGCCGGCCCGATCCGGCCGAGCCGTTCGCCGCGCTGGCCTTCAAGATCGTCACCGATCCCTACGTCGGCAAGCTCACCTACTTCCGCGTCTACTCCGGGACCCTGAAGGCGGGATCGTACGTCTACAACGCCACGAAGGACAAGAAGGAGCGCATCAGCCGCATCCTGCAGATGCACGCCAACCACCGCGAGGACATCCCGGAGGTCACGGCGGGGAACGTCGTGGCCGGCGTGGGGCTGCGGGAGACGACCACCGGCGACACGCTCTGCGACGCGGAGCATCCGATCGTCCTCGAGGCGATGCAGTTCCCCGAGCCGGTCATCGCCGTGGCCGTGGAGCCGAAGTCGAAGGCGGACGAGGACAAACTGGCCACGGCGCTGGCCAAGCTGGCGGAAGAGGACCCCACCTTCAAGGTGCGTTTCGATCCGGAGACGGGCCAGACTCTGATCGCCGGGATGGGCGAGCTGCATCTGGAGATCATCGTCGACCGCATGCTGCGGGAGTTCAACGTCCAGGCCAACGTTGGCCGCCCGCAGGTTGCCTACAAGGAGACGATCCGGGAGACCGCGCAGGCCGAGGGACGGTACGTCCGCCAGACCGGCGGCCGCGGTCAGTACGGGCACTGCGAGATCATCCTCGAGCCGCTGCCGCGCGGCAGCGGGATCGAGTTCGAGGACGAGATCACGGGCGGGGCGATCCCGCGGGAGTTCATCCCGCCGATCGAGGCGGGGATCCGGGAGGCGGCGGAGTCCGGCGTGCTGGCGGGCTACCCGGTGGTTGACTTCCGCGTCCGGCTCATCGACGGCAGCTACCACGAGGTGGACAGCTCGGAGATGGCGTTCAAGATCGCGGGGTCGCTGGCGTTCAAAGAGGCGATGGCGCGGGCGAAGCCCGTGCTCCTCGAGCCGGTGATGAAGGTCGAGGTGGTCACCCCCGAAGCGTACATGGGAGACGTGATCGGCGATCTGAATCGCCGCCGCGGCCAGGTGGAGGGCATCGAGCAGCAGGGCACCATGCGGGTCATCCGGGCGCTGGTGCCGCTGGCGGAGATGTTCGGCTACGCCACGGCGCTGCGCTCGGCGACGCAGGGCCGCGCGACCTACACCATGGAGCCGTCGCATTACGCCGAGGTGCCGGCCAACATCGCCGAGGAGATCCGCGCCCGGGCCGGCGTGGCGGCCAGAGCCTGACCCTGAGGAGGACGAGCGACGATGGCCAAGGCGAAGTTTGAGCGGACGAAGCCGCACGTAAACATTGGGACGATCGGGCACGTGGACCACGGGAAGACGACGCTGACGGCGGCGATCACGCACACGCTGGCGGGGATCGGGGCGACGCAGCCCAAG
>DATLZI010000086.1:0-7151 GCA_035574075.1 bacterium
GCGAGACGAGGTGGTCGACGAGAGTCTCGTAGCGGCCGCTGTGCTCGCCGACGCCGTGCACAAGGCCGAGGACGGCCAGCGGGGTGGTCGGCGGCCGCCAGACCTGGTAGTAGAGGCTGAGCCCGCCCGTCCCCGTGAAAGTCCCTTCCCGATGCGCCACCGTCGGTGGTGTTCCTCATCGGCGTCGCGCCGGCCTGCCGCGGCGAGCCGTCCCCCCCGCGCCGGCGGCGTCGAGGACGGCGCCGCGATCAGGGCGACGGCGGACGCGGCAACGCCGGGGGCGTCGCCGGCGCGCGGAACGGGCCGCCGCCGCTGACGGGCAGCGCCAGCTCGACGCCGGCCGCCGAGATGAGCAGGCGGACGGGCCGCGCCGCGGGATCGGGGCGTTCGAAGACGACGGTGCCGCTCGTCCGGGACCGCGGCCCGACTTGATCAGGCAGCGTCCCCCGCAGGAAGACCTGATCGATCGTGCGGCCGTCGGCGAGGGCCAGCCGAACCGCGGTGTTGGCGATCTCGACCCCAGAGGCGGTGTCGTTGGCCGCCTCCACGAGGAACGTCCAGTCGCGGACGGTCTCGACCATCCGCACGGGCCTCAGCCGCAGCCCGCCCGCGGCGCCCTCGACGGTGAAGTAGATGACGCGCTGCGGGAAGCCCTGCTCCAGGAGGCGCTGGCGGGCCTGACCCAGGCGATCGATCCGCTCCGCGAACCCCGGGTGCGTGCCTGCCCAGTGCGTGCGCTCCTGACGTCGTCCCGTCGCTTCGTTGAAGACGCGCAGCGTGGCGGCGGCCCGCTCGGGATCGAAGCCGGCCTGCACAGCCATCTTGTACCCCTCGACGTCGGCCTCGACCTCCAGCTCGCGCGCATGGCCGAGGTTCGCTACGCGCATCAGCAGTTCCGCCAGATCCCCCGCCGCGGCGGAGCCGGAGAGGACGGCGACAAGCACGTTCAGAACCGCCGCGGCCTGGGCCTTCTCGATCTCGATCGCCACGTGGCGGCGGGCGGTGTGAGCCAGCTCGTGGGCCATGACGAACGCCCAGCCGTCGCGGTCCAACCCCAGCCTGAGCAGCCCGGCAGTGAAGAAGAGGTAGCCGGGTGTGCTGATCGCGTTCGGGGTTTCCGTCTCCAGCAGGAGGACCTGGTGCGGGATATCGGGGCGGCCGGAGAAGGGCTGCAGCGCATCGCGCAGCTGCCCGAGGAACGCCAGCCAGTCGGCGTCGACGAGCAGCGGGTATTCCGCGATCAGCCGCGCCGCCGCGTACCGGCCGGCGGCGAGCTCCTGCTCCCGTGAGACGGTGTTCTGCGCGCCGGCGGCGGGGACCCACAGCAGGAGCAGCGACAGGGTCAGGGCCAGGGCTCGCCCGAAGCGCATCATCTCTCCTCCTCGTGCGACGATGGGCCCGCGCTCCCGGGCCCATCGTCGCACTTGCGCCACCGACGGCGGAATCCCTGCCGCGGTCGGCGAGCTGCTCTATCCGCCGCGTCGTCAGTGCGATCCGGAGTTGCTGCCGCTGCGGCCGTCGTCCTCGTCCCGATCGTCGTCCCCGCCATCCTCGCGGTCCCCCGCGTTGCCGGGGCCTTCGTTGCCCTGCAGGACGCGCCGCTCCTCCTCGACCAGCACCAGGACGCCGTTGCGCAGCTCGAACTCCTGCTTGATCCGGACCCGCTGGCCGTCGATGATCACGATCGTCTCCACCTCGCGCTCGACCTCGACCAGCACCCCGTTGACGAGCCGGAACTCCCGCTCGGTCTCCACCCGCCGGCCGTTCTGGAAGGTCACGGTGGTCTCCTCGACCTTGACCACGTGACCCGCGGCGTCGAAGGTCACCTCGACCTTCGAGACGACCTGGCCGGCGGCGTTGAAGACGACCGTCTCTCGCCCGGTCAGCCGTCCGCCGACGAAGGTCTCCTCGACCTTGCGGAGGAGGGTGCCCTGCGGAGAGAAGGTCTTGATCTCGATCTGCACCAGGACGCCGCTGCGAAAGGTGCGCTCGGTGACAACGCGGTTGCCCTGCGCGTCGGTCGTTACGGTCCGCTCGACGGTCACCCCGGCGGTGCTCTGGGCCAGCGCCGGCGCAGTCAGAACGACGACCATCATCCCCACTGCCAGCATCATCCAACTCCGATCGGTCCGCATCCCGCATCACGCTCCCGGATGGTCAGGTCGTGGTACCGCCTCCAGCATGCCCCCCGGCGATGAAGGGGCTGTGAGGCCCGCCTGAGGGTTCCTTCATCAGGGCGAGCGCGCCCCTGCCTTCCCCCCGGGGGCCGGCGACAGCGGCAGCACCACCCGGAAGGTCGTGCCGCGACCGGCGGCGGACTGCACCGCGACCTCGCCGCCCATCGCCCGCACCAGAGAGGCGACGATCGCCAGGCCCAGCCCCACCCCGCCCGCCGTGGACCGCGCCCGGCTGCCGCGATAGAAGCGCTGGAACACGTGGGGGAGATCCTCCGGGGGGATGCCCGGCCCGCTGTCCGCGACCTCGATCAGGGCCCGGTCTCCCTCGCATCGCGCGCGCAGCACGATCGCCGCCTCCTCCCCGCCATGGATCGCGGCGTTGGAGAGCAGATTGGTCAGCACCTGCAGGAGCCGCTCCGGGTCGGCCAGGACGAACAGACCGGACTCCGCCTCCACGGCGATCCGGCGCGGCGCGAGCCGCAGCGCGCGCAGGACGGCCTCGCGCAGGACCAGCTCCGCTTCCACCGGCCGGACGTCCACCGGCATCCCCTCGTCCAGTCGCGCCAGCAGCAGGAGTTCATCCACGATACGCGCCATGCGGCTCAGCTCCTCCGCCGCGGCGGCGAGCGACGGATGGCGCCGGGCGGCCTCCAGTTCGTCCCGCAGCAGCTCGAGGTGGCCCTGCGCCACGGCCAGCGGAGTCCGCAGCTCGTGCGACGCGTCGGCGATGAACCGCTGCTGGGCGCGGAAGCTGCCTTCCAGCCGTTCCAGCATGCGGTCGAAGGCCCGGGCCAGCCGGCCGATCTCGTCCGATCCTGCGACCGGCCCGACGCGGCCCCGCAGATCGGCCGTGGCGTGAATGGTCTCGATCTGCGCAAGCATCCGCGCCAGCGGCCGCAGGGAGGAGCGCATCAGGGTGTACCCGGCGGCGAGGGCCAGCAGCAGGCCGACCCCTCCGGCAGCGACCGATCGGACAGCCACGGCGCGGGTGGTAGCGCTGAGACGGTCCTTGGAGGCGGCGACGACGAGCGTGCCGATCTGCCGTCCCTCCAGCATCAGCGGCACGGCGACGGCGCGAACCCGGCCCTGCGGACCGTCGAGGATCCGCCAGACGACGCGATCGGCCAGGAGCAGCTCCCGCGCCCCGACCACGTTTCGCAGGTCGAGCCCGCCAGCGCTCGCGTACACCAGGCCCTCCAGGCCGCGCACGACGATCGTTTCATCGAAGGTCGCGCCACGGTCAGCCAGCCAGGTGCTGGCCTCTCGCGCCAGGTCCTGCGGCGCCGCGATGTGCTGCGCTGGCCCTTCCTGGAACGACCGCACGGTGCTGGCGAGGCGGTAGTCCAGTTCGCGGGTCAGGTAGACGTGCGCCAGACGCGCCGTGAGGACGATGACGAAGACCAGGGTCGCGGTCACCACGACGCCCTGGAGCAACGCCAGGCGCGCGGGCAGCCCCGGGCGCTTACCGCGCAGGGCGGCCAGGCGCATAGTCCTCAATCGTCTCGATCCTCAGCGTGCCGACGACACGGATCATCGGCGCGCCCTGCTCTGGCTCGGCATCCGACGCCGCTCGGGGGGGCGCAGAGCCCGCCCCCCCGAGGGGGCCGAGCGCCACCGGCCGCACGACCTGGCTGCTGGAGGTGCGCAGCCGCACGCCGACCGCCGTGGAGAGGGCGACAGCCAGCGCTCCGACGAGCGCGGCGGCGACGACCAGCCGGCTACGGAGCATCGCCCGGGTCCGGCGGCACGAAGCGGTATCCCAGCCCCCGCACCGTCTCGATGAAGGCTGCGCCGATCTTGCGCCGCAGCGCGGCGACGTAGACCTCCACGACATTGGAGCCCGGATCGAAGTCCACGTCCCAGACCATCTGCAGCAGCTGCGCGCGGGAGAGCACCTGCCCGGGGTGCCGGAGGAAGGCGGCGAGCAGCGACAGCTCGCGCGCCGACAGCGGCACTTCCTGACCGGCCAGCACCGCCCGGTGGGCGGCGAGGTCCACGGCCAGCGGCCCGGCCTTGAGGACAGCCGCCCCCTCCTCCCGCGCCCGGAGGCGGGCGCGGATCCGGGCGGCCAGTTCGTCCATGGAGAACGGTTTGGTGACGTAGTCGTCGGCGCCGGCGTCCAGCCCCACCACCTTGGACGCGGTGTCGCCGAGCGCCGTGAGGACGATCACCGGGAGGCGCGGGCGCAGAGCCCGGACGTCCTCCAGCAGCCGCAGACCTGACCCGTCCGGCAGGACGAGGTCCAGCAGCAGGACGTCCACCTCCAGTTTGCGGACCAGCTCCACGCCCGACGCCGCATCCGGGGCCGCGGTCACCGCGAAGCCGCGCGCGCCCAGCCCGCGCTCGATGATCGCGCGCATCCGCGGATCGTCCTCGACGAGCAGCACGTGCGCCGTGGCCATGGCATCGCTCCCCCTGGCGGGGAGCCTACCCGCTCAGTTTCACAGGATGGCCACGAACCTGAATGGGGGATGAGGCGCGGATGAGAATTCGTTCACCGGGCGGCTTGGGACCCAAACAGACGTACGCCGGGACTCGGGCCAGACTTCTCGGGAGAACCCCGTCGCGAGATGGGGTGACCGACGGGACTTGAACCCGCGACCTCCTGGGCCACAGCCAGGCGCTCTACCAGGCTGAGCTACGGCCACCGCGACAGTGAGATTCTAGCACGGGGGCCGACCGGCGGAAAGGCGACGCCGGGAGGTCAGGTGGCGGTGACGCGGATCGAGATCGGCGTGCCGCAGACCGCGCAGTAACGGGCGTCGTCGTGGTTGAACGCGTGGCAGCGGTCGCAGAGCTGGCCGGCGGCGACCTGCTGGCCGCAGTGGGCGCAGAAGTTGTCGCGCGCGTTCAGGGGATGGCCGCAGTGCCGGCAGGTCGCGGCGTCCTCGGGCAGCGCGGCGCCGCAGGTGCCGCAGAAGGTGCTGTCGTGCCGGTTCTTGGTGCCGCAGGTCCGGCAGACGCGGGCGCGGATGAGCTTCGCCCCGCAGCTCCCGCAGTAGAGGTCCTCGTCGCGGTTCATCCGCCCGCAGGCGCGACAGAGCATCGCTCGTCCTCCGCTTCAGATGGCGTCCTGCCCAAAGGGTGCCCGCGGAGGAGTAGGCGCAGACCTCCGCGGGCATATTCCGCGTAGCGGAGGTGGCTCAGATGGAAGGTCGCGAGCTGGAGGTGGTCTACGCGCGGTACGTCCGGGCCCAGCGGTGGCTGCGGGTCACCGTGATCGGGTGGCTGGCCAGCGTGGCCGTCCTGGTCGTGGGCTGGGCGGTGAGCATGGCGATGCTGAACACCGGCCTGACCCTTTTCACCACCGTCTTCGCTCTGCCCTAGGCTGGCCCGCCGGCTAGCGCTGGGGCGGCACGATCCGCACGGGCGCGCCCAGATCCTGGGGGCGCGACGTCATGTGGTGTCCCGGGGCTACCATCCACAGCATGCGGACGGTCCGGGAGCGTTCCCCGGCGCGCGCGGCGATGCGCGCCTGGGCCCGGGGCAGGTCCCACAGCAGGACGCAGCAGGGTTCGTCGGGGCACATCGCCTCGCGGCCCAGCCGGATCCCCTCCGCCCCCTCGAAGAAGTCGCTCAGCGGCCCGGCCAGGGCGATCGGCTGCGGCAGCGTGTCCTTCGTCCAGGGGCCGCCTCGCTCGCGGCTGTAGCGTACTGCGCGGACGATCACCGCCTCCGTTCCGCCCGAGGTGCGGAAGGCCAGGCGGTCGGGCGCCTGCGCCTCGAAGCGGGTCAGCGCCACGCCTCCGGCGCCATCGGTGATCTGCTCCGTCTCGCGCCACGTCCGCACGGCGCGCATCCGCGACCGCACCGCCTCGAACAACGCGCGGGCCTGCCCCGACGGCGCCGGGGCGCGATCTGCGCCCACGATGAGCGGGAAGCTGGTGCGGGCCTCGCGGCCTCCGGCGCGGACAACGATGGTCACTTCCCACCAGCCAGCGCTGAGGAGGTCGCCCGAGGCGGCGTAGCCTGCGGCCCGAGGCTGTAGAGCGACGGCGCGGTCCTCGGCGTGGTCGAGGGCGGTGAGGACCATCTGAACGGCGGCACCCGCCACGGGCCGCGCGTCCTCAAGGCCGGTGATCTCCACCCGCGCCTCGCTCCACCCCGGCCGAGGCGGCGCGATCTCAAGACGCACGTGCCAGGGACCGGCCAGGCCGGCGAGCACCAGCGGCGGCGCCGACGCCTGGCGGTTCACCGCGGCGGGCGGCACCGTCGTGAGGACGCCCACGGCCAGCAGGACGAGCGCGCCCAGCGCGACCTCGGCCGCGACGCTGCGTCGGAATGCGTCCAGCGCCCCCGCGCGGCCGGCGGCGATGCGCGGCCGGAGGACGAACCGGTTGATCGCCCCCAGGGTCGCCACGAGCAGCACGAGGGCGAGCTTGACCAGCAGGGTTCGGCCGTACAGCGACGTGGCCAGCGCCTCGAGCGCAGGCACCGTGCGCCGGGCGGCCGCCAGCCCCGTCACCGCCATCACGATCAGGGCGCCCAGGGCCAGGCGCGAGACGCGAGGGACGAGGACCCGCGCGGCCGCCGCCCGGTCGCGCGCGGCGATCGCGCGGAAGGTGGCGAGCAGCGCCGGCAGCCCGCCGAGCCACACCGCGGCGGCGAGGAGGTGGAGCCAGTCGAGGGCGACGGCGACAGCGCCGCCAGCGACGGCGTGGGAGGTCAGCGTGAACCCCCACAGCAGCAGGACCGCGGCGATGGGCCGCGTGAGACCCCACTGCGGGATGCGCAGATCCGGGATCTGCGGCAGGATGATGGCGGCGATCACGCTGACCAGGCCGTAGACGGTGCCCACGAGGACGATGAGGGTGACGTGGCTGCCGCGCAGCGCACCGGGACCGCCGAGAACGGCGATCACCGCCGTGCCGCCCACGAACCAGACCAGCGCGGCCGGCCGGAGGATCCGCCATGGCCCGCGCGAGGGGACGAGCAGCACACCCGTCATGAACAACCGGACGAGCAGGCTCCAGC
>DATLZI010000087.1:0-26495 GCA_035574075.1 bacterium
CGCGCCGGCCACCGCCGCCGCGGTCGGCACCAGGCCGATCTCCCCCACCCCCTTTGCGCCGTACGGGCCTTCGGGCTGGGGCTCCTCGATGAAGAGGCACTCTACCGGCGGCATGCCGGTGGCGGGGATGATCCCCTGGGACTTCAGCGTGGGCGTCTTGATGTAGCCCCGCTGCACGACAAACTCCTCCGTCAGCGCGTGGCCCAACCCCATGTGCACCGCGCCCTCGATCTGTCCCTCGAGCAGGTTGCGGTTCATCACGCGACCGACGTCGTGCGCCGCGATGACCTTCGCGATGCGCCCCCGGTCGTCGAGGATCACGACCTGCGCCGCCCAGCCGAAGCAGATGTGCGAGCGCTGCAGGTGCGGATCGTCCATCGGCTGGGTGAGCGTGAAGGTCACCTCGCCGGTGAACTCCCGGCCGGCGAGGTCCCGCAGGCTGCGACCGTCGAGCTGCGCCCGCAGTTGCTCACAGGCGCGCCGGACGGCCAGGGCGCCCAGGAAGGTGCCGCGCGAGGCCGTCGTCTGGCCGGTGCCGAACTCGCGCTCGGTGTCCACGCGCACCCGCACCCCGCGCAGGTCGAGGCCGTAGCGGCCCAGTTCCTCACAGACGACCTGCTGCAGGACGGTGTGCACACCCTGCCCCATCTCCGTCCAGGAGTGACGCAACACGACGCTCCCGTCCTCCTGCACCTGCAGCGAGGCGAACCCGTGCTCGGGGAGGCCGTTGCCCACGCCGACGTTCTTCACGGCGCAGGCGATGCCGGCGTACCGCGCGCTCTTGTACGCGTCCCGGACCGCGAGCAGGCAGCGCTTCAATCCCACGCCCGGCCCCAGCACCTGTCCCGTGGCGAAGGTCCCGCCCACGTCCAGGGCGTTGATCCAGCGGATCTCCCAGCCGTCGAGGCCCACCCGCTCGGCCAGCCGGTCCAGCATCCCCTCCATGGCGAAGTTGGCCTGGTTGCTGCCGAAGCCGCGCATCGCACCGGCGGGCGGGTTGTTGGTATAGACGCAGTAGGCCTCCACGTCCACGGCCGGCACGTCGTAGGCGCTGCAGGAGTGGCCGCAGGCCCGCTGCAGGACCTTGTCGCCTACGCTGGCGTAAGCCCCGGTGTCGCCGATGATGCGGGCCCGCACCGCGGTGAGACGGCCGCGCGCGTCGCAGCCCACCGTATAGGTCATCCGCAGGGGGTGGCGCTTGACGTGCATACGGATGGATTCCTCGCGGCTGAGCGTCAGCTTCACGGGCCGGCCCGCGAGACGCGCCAGGATGGCCGCGTGCCCGGTGATGCCCAGATCCTCTTTGGCCCCGAACGCCCCGCCGTTGCTGACCTGCGTGACGCGCACGCCCGCCTCCGGCTCGCCGAGCAGACGGGCAATCTGCCGCCGGTCATCCCAGATGCCCTGACCGCCGGAGAAGACACGCATCCCCTCGGGGGTGTCCATGGCCAGGGCCGACTCGGGCTCCAGGAAGGCGTGCTCCACGAACTGCGTCTGGAACGTCTCCGTGACGACGTGCGCGGAGCGGGCCAGGGCCTCCGCCACGTTCCCGCGCTTGATCGCCCACTGCTTCAGGAGGTTGCCCCGCTCATGGACCCGGGGGGCGTCGGGTTGCAGGGCCGCCTCCGGATCGGTCACCGGCGCGAGGACCTCGTACTCCACCTCGATCGCCGCCGCCGCGGCCCGGGCTTCCAGGCGCGAGGTCGCGACCACGGCCGCCAGGACGTCGCCGACGTAACGCGTCGTCTCGCCCTCGGCGACGAAGACCGGCCAGTCGTTGTAGATGCAACCGACGGTGCGCTCGCCGGGCACATCGCCGGCACGTGCGATCTTCACGACGCCGGGCATCGCGGCGGCCTTCGAGAGGTCGATCTTCTTCACGATCGCCCGGGGGTGATCGGAGAACCGCAGGGCGCCGAACACCATCCCTGGCACGGCCAGATCGTTGAGGAAGGGCTTCGTCCCCAGGGCCAGGTCCGACGCCTCGTAGCGCGGCGCCCGGCTGCCCAGACGGCCGGTCCACTCCAGCGGCGGCGCCGCCGCCCCGCGCAGGATCGCGCCGGCCAGCTCGATCGCGTCGAGGATCTTGACGTACCCCGTGCAGCGGCAGAGATGTGCCGTGAGCAGCTTCGCGACCTGCTCGCGGCTGGGGTGCGGCGTGCGCGTCAGGAACTGGCTGGCCTTCACCACGATGCCCGGTGAGCAGAAGCCACACTGGGACGCGCCGGTCGCGGCGAAGGCCACGGCGAAGGCCTCGCGGTGCCGCGGCTCCAGCCCCTCCAGCGTGACGACGGTCTTGCCGGCGAACATCTCCACCGGCTGGGAGCAGGCCACGCGGGGATGGCCGTCCACCAGCACCGTGCAACAGCCGCAGTAGCCTTCGGGCTGGCAGCCGTCCTTGGGCGAGGTCACGCCGAGCTGCTCGCGCAGCGCGTCCAGCAGCGTCGCCCCGGGATGGGCCTCCACCGTGACCGGCCGGCCGTTGAGCGTGAAGGCCACGGCCCTCATGCGGTCACCGCGAACGCATCGAGCATCAGCGGGACGTCGTCGCCAAGCGGATACAGGACGGGACAGGTCGCGCCGTGAGCGATGTACTCGGCCACCTTCCGCCGGCACTCCTCCGGGGTGCCCGCGGCGCTGACCATCTGCACGACGTCGTCCGGGACGTACCGCGACGCCCGCACGATCTCCTCGTGCGTCGCCGGCCAGGCGACGATCTGGTTGATCCGGTCGATCAGCGTCTGCGCGACGCCCGAGGCCTTCATGATGTGCGGCTGCTGTCCCAGGTATTGGGTGAGCAGGACGCGAGCGGCATCGAGGGCCCGCGCGCGGTCCCGGTCCACCGAGCAGACCACGAGCTGCGGCCGGTCGATGTCCTCCAGCTGCCGCCCGGCCCGCCGCGCGCCGGCGGCGATGCGTTCCAGCGCAGCATCATTGTACTGCGGGGACACCATGTAGTTCAGCAGGACGCCGTCGGCGATCTCCCCGGCCAGCTCCAGCATCTTCGGCCCCGTGGCGCCGATGTAGATGGGGATGCGACGCGGCCGGGTGTCCCCGTGGACGACGTCGATGCGCACCCCCTCGAGGTGCACGAACGCGCCGTGGTAGGTGACCTCCTCCAGGGTGAAGAGGCGCCGGCAGGCTTCCACGGTCTCGCGCATGCACTGCAGGGGCCTCCGCCGGGCGATGCCGACCTTGCGGGCCAGCGGGTCCCACCAGGCTCCCAATCCGAGGATGACCCGCCCCGGGGCGAGGTCGTCGAGCGTGACAAAGGTCGCGGCGAGCAGGGCGACGTTGCGGGTCCAGGTGTTCACCACCCCCGAGCCCACCCGGATGCGCGTGGTGTGGGCAGCGTAGGCGGCCATCGGCACCGTGGCCTCGCGCACGAGCCGGGACTCCGCCTGCCAGACGGCCTCGAAGCCCCGCGCCTCGGCGGCCTGCGCGTAGCGGATCCCGTCCCGGATCGGGTGCTTGTCCTGCAGGTAGAGGGCCGCGCGGGGCATCTGTGGGGAAGTGTTGGCCGGCCGTCCCTGTTCACCTCTCCCTCGCCGCGCCCGGCCTGCCCATTCCCGGGCAGAGCCGCCCGCGGCGAAGGGGAATCGGCCTGTCCCACACCTGGGCTGGGGCGAGGGAGGCCGGGGGCGTGGCGGGACCAGGTTCAGGGGCCGCCGAGCATCGCTCCCAGGACGAGGGGCAGCAGCGCGTAGAAGCGGGCAGAGGCGGTCACGTCGCTGAGGGGCACCTGATCCTCGGTGGTGTGCGCGTAGCGTTCGTCGCCGGGGCCGAAGCCGATGGACGGGATGCCGGCCTTGCCCATCCAGTAGGTGCCGTTGGTCGAGAACGCCCAGCGGCCGAGATCGGTGGGCCGGCCGTAGGCCGCGCGGGCCGTGGCCTGGGCCGCGCGCACGAGGATGTGATCCTCCGGCAGCACCCACGCCGGGTAGACCTTCTCCACCGGAAAGACGAACCCCGTGTAGCTGGGTTCGGCGTACGTGGGGACGACGATCTCCGCCTCCGCCCCGCCGGGCAGCGCGCGCAGCTCGGCCAGGACCTGCTCTTTCGTCTCGCCCACCGTCACCCGGCGGTCGAGGTACAGCGCGCAGACGTCGGGGACGGCGTTCAGCGATGGCGAGCGGCTCTGGATCTGCGTCACGGCGACGCTCCCCGGGCCCAGGAAGGGATCGCTCCGGAAGGTGCCGTTGAGGCGGGCCACGGCCTGGGCGAACGCCGCCGCCTTGTACACGGCGTTGTCCCCGCGCTCGGGCGCGCTGGCGTGCGCGGTCTTCCCCCGGAAGGTGACGCGCACCTCCACCCGCCCGCGGTGGCCGCGGTAGACCTGCAGGCGCGTGGGCTCGCCGATGACGACGAAGTCGGGACGCAGCCCCTCGCCCTCGACGAGGGCGTGCGCGGCGATGCCGTCGCACCACTCCTCCATGTTGCCGAAGTAATAGCAGCTCCACCCCGCGAGCAGCCCCAGCCGCTGGAGCACGTGCAGGGCGTAGATCATCGGCGGCGTGCTGCCCTTCTCGTCGCCGGCGCCGAGGGCGTAGAGGATGCCGTTCTCCACCTTGCCCTGGAAGGGATCCCACGCCCAGGCGGCGCGATCGCTCACCCCGACGGTGTCGAGGTGGCTGTCGTAGAGCAGCGTGCGGGGACCCTGGCCGATCCGGCCGAGGATGTTGCCCATCGCGTCGAAGCGCACCTCATCGAACCCCAGGCGCCGCATCCGGTCGCCCACGGCTCCGCCCACCTCGGCAAGCTGGCTGTCGACGCTGGGGATGGCGACGATCTCGCGCAGGAAGGCGACGATCTCATCCTCGAGGGCGCCGAGGGCGTCGCTGACGCGCCGGACGAGGTCGGCAGAGATGGTCATCGTCGCTGGTTTCGCCCCTGCCGAGGAAACCCCTGGCGCCGGCACGAAGAGCGCTACGATGTCGTCTCCCTGGGGCAGGGCCACCGCCCTCGTCTGTGTCTCCTGCGGCCGGAGCTACGGCCCCGGCGAGGCGAACGAGACCTGCGCGGTCTGCGGCCTGGACGGCATCCTCGACGTGCGGTACGACTACGAAGCGGCGGGACGCCTCCTGACGCGCGAAGGCCTGGCGGCCAACCCCGACCGCAGCCAGTGGCGGTACCTCCCCCTGCTGCCGCTCGCCCCCGAGGCGCCGCGGCCGCTGCTGCCGGTGGGCTGGACGCCGATCATCGAGGCGCCGGCGCTGGCCCGCCACTTCGGCCTGCGCAGCGTCGCGATCAAGGATGAGGGCCAGAACCCCACCGGCTCGCTGAAGGACCGGGCCTCCGCCGTCGGCGCGGCGCGCGCCGCCCACGCCGGGCGGCGCGAGATCACCTGCGCGTCCACCGGCAACGCGGCTTCCTCCCTCGCCGGCCAGGCCGCGCAGCTCGGGCTGCAGGCCTACATCTTCCTGCCGGCCAGGGCGTCTGAATCGAAGCTCGCCCAGATGCTGATCTACGGCGCGACCGTCTTCACGGTGCGCGGCGGCTACGAGGACGCCTTCCGCCTCTCGATGGACGCGGCGCGGCGCTTCGGCTGGTACAACCGCAACAGCGCCGTCAACCCGGTCCTGGTCGAAGGCAAGAAGACCGCCGGCTTGGAGATCGCCGAGCAGACGGGCGGGGAGCCGCCCGACGCCGTCGTCGTGCCGGTGGGCGACGGCTGCACGATCGCCGGCATCCACAAGGGACTGCGGGAGGCGGAGCGCCTCGGCCTGTCCCGACGCACGCCGCGCGTCATCGGCGTGCAGGCCGCGGGCGCCGCGCCGATCGAGCAGGCGTTCCGCGCGAACCGTCCCGTCACCCCGGGCCCCGCGGCGACGGTCGCCGACGGCATCGCCGTGGGCACGCCGCGGAACTGGCGGAAAGCGATCGCCGCTGTGCGCGAGTCGGGGGGAAGCGTCATCGCCGTGAGCGACGAGGAGATCCTCGAGGCGATGCCCCTGCTGGCCCGCCGGACCGGCATCTGGGGCGAGCCGGCGGCTGTCGCCGGACTGGCGGCGCTGCCGGCGCTGCTCGCGCGCGGCCTGATCAGCCGGGACGAGCGCATCCTGCTGGTCGTCACCGGCAGCGGGCTGAAGGACATCCCCGGCGCGCTGCGCGCCGCCGGCCGGGCGATCGAGATCGACCCCGCGATAGAAGCCCTCGCCGCCCACCTCCCCGCGGGGACGGCGTCATGACCCACGTCCCGGGGCCGACCTACGCGGAGATGGACGATCCCCGCCTCCTGCCCGCGGCGTTCCGCCGGCGCGTTCTCGCGGCGCGCGCCCGCGAGGACGATCCCCTCAACCTCTTCAACATCACCTGGCGGCGGCCCGACGGCGCGATCAACCACATCGTCCTGCCGCGCGCACTCACGGGCGTGGAGGCCACGATCATCGTCCTCGTGGGCCGGGACTTCCCCTCCGGGAGCCACAAGGTCGGAGCGGTGTACGCGACGCTGCTGGAGGCGGAGCTGGACGGCCGCGCGCAGCCCGGCCGGCACACCGTGGTCGGCCCGTCCACCGGGAACTTCGGCATCGGCACGGCCTACGTCGCCCGGCTGAAGGGCTACCGGGCGATCGTCGTGATGCCCGACGGGATGAGCCGCGAGCGGTACGAGCGCATCCGCCGCTACGGCGGAGTGCTGGATCTCACCCCGGGCACGGAGTCGGACGTCTACCTCACCCTGGAGCGCACGCACGCGGCCTACATGCACCGGACGGAGTTCATCGTCCTCGAGCAGTTCTCCCTGCTCCCCAACTACCGCTTCCACCGCCGCGCCACGGGCCGCGCCGCCCTCGAGGCGGCGGCGGGCTACGGGAACGGCCAGGTGGCGCTGTTCGTCGCCGCGCCCGGATCAGCGGGCACGCTCGCCGCCGGCGACGAGATCAAAGCCCGATTCCCGGAGGCGCTCGTCGCCGCCCCGGAACCGCGCGAGTGTCCCACCCTCTACAACAACGGCATCGGCGCCCATCGCATCGAAGGCGTGGGCGACAAGATGGTCACCCTCATCCACAACGTCCTGACCACCGACTTCGTCGTCCTGGTGCACGACGAGGACTGTCTGTGGAGCCTGCTCGCCCTCCAGCGCACGCCGCTCGGGGGCCTGCTCGGCATCTCCGGGGTCTGCAACATCATCGCCGCGGTCCGCTTGGCGCGCCACCTGGGCCTGGGCGCCGGCGACAACGTGGTCACGGTGGCCACCGACGGCTTCGACCGCTACCCGTCCGTGCTGGAGGAGTTCCAGCGCCGCGTCGGCAGCCGCCTCGGGGAGGGGCTCGGGCGCTGGCAGGCCCAACCGTTCGAGGCCTCCACCCCCGAGGAGATCCTCGACACGCGGCCGCGGGAGCAGAAGGAGCGGCTCTTCGCGCAGAAGGAGGCGGTCTGGACGCGCCTGGGGTACCCGGCGGACCTCCTGGCGCAGATGCGCGGCCGCGCCTTCTGGGAGGCGGAGGCGGCGCGGGTCGAGGAGGTGGACCGCCGCTACGCGGCGGTGCGGCCGGCCCTGCCGCGGGGCGACGGGACCGACTAGCGGAGCCATCCCCCCGCGCCGCCGCGGGGCAGGAAGCGGCCGGCGCCGTGGCGGCCGATGAACCGATCCCGGTCCGCGACCTGCACCCCCCGCACCCAGGTGCCGTCCGGCGCGCCCGTGACGACGGTTCCCTCGAAGAGGTTGTAGTCCACGGCCATGTGGTGCGTCCGGGCGCTGAGGGTGCGGCGCGCCCGGGGGTTCCAGAGGACGATGTCCGCGTCGGACCCGACGGCGAGGACCCCCTTGCGCGGGTAGAGGCCGAAGATCTTCGCCGGCGCCGTCGCCGTCAGCTCGACGAACCGGGACAGCGAGAGGCGGCCCCCGTTGACGCCGCCGTGGTACAGCATCAACAGGCGATCCTCGATGGCCGGGACGCCGCTAGGGATCTGCGTGAAATCATCCCGGCCTCGCTGCTTCTCCCGTCCGAAGTTGAACGGGCAGTGATCGGTGGAGACCACGGCCAGGGCGCCGTCCCGCAGCCCCGCCCACAGCGCTTCCTGGTCCCGCGGCGTGCGGAACGGCGGAGAGCAGACGTACTTCGCCCCCTCGAAGTCGGGACGGTCGAGGTCGTCGACGGTGCAGAACAGGTACTGCACGCAGGTCTCCGCGGTCACCGCGGCGCCGGCGGCCTGGGCCAGGCGCACCTGCTGCAGCGCCCCCTCGCAGGTGAGGTGCACGACGTACAGCGGGGCCCGGGCCAGCGCGGCGATGGCGATGGCGCGGGCCGTGGCCTCCGCCTCCAGGGCGGCGGGGCGGGTCAGGGCGTGATCGCGGGGTGCGCGCCGCCCCGCCGCCAGGGCCTCGCGCTGCAGCACGTCGATGAGCTCGCCGTTCTCGCAGTGCGTCATCGTCAGCAGCCCGCTGGCCGCGGCGCGGCGCATCACGGCCAGCAGCTGCGCGTCGTCCAGCATCGCGCGCCCCTTGTAGGCCATCAGGACCTTCACCGTGGTGACTCCCCACTCGGGTAGGCGCGCGATCTCATCCAGCACCTCCGGCCGCGGATCGACGATCGTCATGTGGAACCCGTAGTCGATGGCGGCCTTGCCCGCCGCCCTGGCATGCCAGGCCTCGAGGGCCTCGCGCAGCGAGCGGCCCTTCATCTGAATGACGAAATCGAGGTGCGTGGTCGTGCCGCCGCAGGCCGCGGCGACGTGCCCCGTGGCGAAGTCGTCGGTCGAGGCGATGTCGCCGAGGGGCATGTCCAGGTGGGTGTGCACGTCGATGCCGCCGGGCAGGAGGTAGCAGCCGGCGGCGTCCACGACGCGGGCGTCCTCCCGCGGGAGCGCGGGGCCGATCGCGGCGATGCGCTCGCCATCCACGAGCAGCTCCGCGCGCTGCGTCAGGTCGGGGCCGACGACGGTGCCGCCGACGAACAGCGTGCGCATCGGCCTAGATCGGCCCGGGGACCGGGGGCGGCGCGGGGCGGGCCGGGGGCGGCGCGAGACCGACGAGATCGTCGGGGCGCACGGGGACGCGGTTCAGCTCCCGCCCCGTGGCCTGGCGCAGGGCGGCGACGATCGCGGCGGTGGCCACCACGGTCGAGGGCTCCCCCACCCCCTTCGCCCCGAAGGGCACACCGGGCTCGGCTTCCTCCACCAGCACCGAGACCACAGCAGGCATATCGAGGATCGTCGGGATCAGGTAGTCGGTGAACGATGGATTGAGCACGCGCCCGTCCTTCAGCCGGATCTCCTCCATCAGCGCCAGTCCCAGCCCCTGCGCGGTCCCGCCCTCGATCTGCCCGTAGACGCTCTGCGGGTTGATCGCCCGGCCGACGTCCTGCGCGCAGGCGATCTGCACCACCCGCACCAGCCCCAGTTCCTCGTCCACCTCGACCACCGCCCGCTGCGCGGCAAAGGCGAACAGGACGTGGGCATCCCCCTGCCCCCGCTCGTCGAGGGGCGCGGTCTTGCGGTGATGGTAGACCCGCGTGGCGACGATCGGCGGGTCGAGGAACTCGACGACCGGGGCCAGCGCGCGGCCGTCCGCGACGATGTCCGGGCCGGCGATCGCCAGCGGGCCGGACAGGGCGAGGCCCCGCGCGCGCGCCCAGCGTCGGACGCGCTCGAACAACTGCTCGCGCACCGCCCGACAGGCCAGCTGCACCGCGCCGCCGGACATCATCGTCTGCCGGGAGGCCGAGCTCGATCCCGCTGATCCGACGAGCGTATCGGGCGGATGCAGCATGACCTGCTCGACACCGAGCTCCTCGCGGGCGATCTGCACCAGGATGGTGTGGACGCCCTGACCGACCTCCGCGGCCGCGCTGTGCACCTCGACCACCGGCCCGGCCGCCCCGGCGAACAGCTTCACGCGGGCCTCCGCCGAGTCGTCGAAGCCCGCGCTGTAGGCGATGTTCTTGTAGCCGACGGCGAACCCCACGCCGCGGCGCAGATGCTCGCCGCGGCTGACGTTCCCCGCGCCGCCCGGATAGGTGAGCGGATCGCGCTCCACCGGCTCCGCGGGGAGCGGGATGGCCGCGCAGCGGCGGATCACCTCGCGCACCGGGGCGGTGCCCCGGATGACCTGGCCGGTCGGCAGGACCGCGCCGGTGGCCAGGGCGTTGCGCAGGCGCAGCGCCACGGGATCGATCCCCAGCCGCGCGGCCAGCTTGTCCATCTGCGCCTCGTAGGCGAAGCAAGCCTGCACCGCGCCGAACCCGCGCATCGCTCCGCACGGCGGGTTGTTCGTGTAGACAGCCGTGCCGTCGATCAGCGCGTTGGGCACCTCGTACGGGCCCGCGGCGAACGTCGCGGCGTTCGTGATCACGGCCGGCGAGGACGAGGCGTAGGCTCCGCCGTCGATGAGCAGCCGCGCGTGGACCGTCACGAGCCGTCCATCCGGGGCGGCCCCATGCCGCATCCAGATCCGCGCCGGGTGGCGGTGCACGTGGCCGAGGAACGACTCCTCGCGCGAGTAGACCATCTTCACCGGGCGGCGGGTGCGCAGCGCCAGCAGGCAGGCGTGGATGTGCATGCTGACATCCTCGCGCGCGCCGAAGGCCCCGCCCACGCCGGCCAGGTGCAGGCGGACCTTCTCCTTTGGCAGGGCCAGGGCGGGCGCGACCTGTTCCTGGTCCACATGCAGCCACTGCGTGGCGACGTACAGGTCCACTCCGCCGTCCTCGGCCGGCACGGCCAGACCGGACTCCGGACCGAGGATCGCCTGATCCTGCATCCCCGTCTCATAGTAGCCTTCCACCCAGACGTCCGCCGGGGCGCGGGGATCGCCGTGCTCGATGTGCACGTGCTTCAGCACGTTGCCCTGATCGTGCAGCCGCGGGGCGTCCGCGCGCAGCGCCTGCTCCATGTCCGTGACCGCCGGCAGCTCCTCATACGTCACCCGCACGCGCTCGGCGGCCCGCCGCGCCGTCTCCAGGTCGACCGCGGCGACGAGCGCCACCGGCTCCCCCTGGTAGCGCACGCGCTCCCAGGCCAGCACGGGCTGGTCGGCGAGCTCCAGGCCGAAGGTCTTCTTCCCCGGCACGTCGGCGGCGACGAGCGCGGCGTGCACACCCGGCAGGGCAAGGGCCTCGGTGACGTCGACGGAGCGGATGCGGGCGTGCGGATGGGGGCTGCGCACGGTGCGCCCCCAGAGCATGTCCTCGGCCCACAGATCGCTGCCGTACAGGAACTGCCCCTTGACCTTGGGCGCGCCGTCGATACGGCGCGCGCTCTCGCCCACCCCGCCCCGGACGCGCTCGCGGATGCGCGTGCTCATCGTCGGCCCTTCCGCCCCGGGGGATCGCCGCCGGCCAGGGCGCGACCCAGGCGGCGCCCGGCGCGGCCGATCTCCCCCTCGTCGGCGGTCACCAGCTCGCCCTCGCGCACGACCCAGCGGCCCTCCACCAGCAGGTGGCTGACGCGCTGCGGCCGGCAGAAGACCAGCGCCGCCACCGGGTCGGCCTCCGCCCCGGCGTAGGCCAGGTTGGCGAGGTCGAAGACGGCGACGTCACCGCGCCGCCCGGGCTGCAACGCGCCGATGTCGTCGCGGCCCAGGCAGGCCGCGCCGCCGCGCGTGGCCAGGCGGAGCGCATCCCGCGCGCTGAGCGCCTGCGGGCCGCTGCGGCCGCGGGCGGCCAGCAGAGCCTGGCGTACCTCGGCCAGCATGTCGCCGCTGTCGTTGGAGGCGGAACCGTCCACGGCCAGGCCCACGGGGACGCCGGCGTCGAGCAGGTCGCGCGCCGGGGCGATGCCCGACCCCAGGCGCATGTTGGAGGTGGGACACCAGGCGACCGCGGTGCCCGAGCGGGCCAGGCGGGCGATGTCGTCGGCGCTGAGATGCACGCAGTGCGCCAGCCAGACATCCGGTCCCAACCAGCCCAGCTCGTCGAGCAGCTCCACCGGCCGCCGGCCGAACGTCTCCCGGCAGTAGCGCTCCTCATCGCGCGTCTCCGCGATGTGGGTGTGCAGCCGCACGCCGAGGCGGCGGGCCAGGACCTGCGACTCCGCCATCAGACGGCGCGACGCCGAGAACGGCGAGCACGGCGCCACCGCGACGCGCACCATCGCGCCCGGGGCGGGATCGTGCAACCGGCGCACGGCCTCCTCCGTACGGCTGAGGATGTCGTCGGTGTCCTCCACGATTGCGTCCGGGGGCAGCCCCCCGCGCGCCTGCCCGAGGTCCATCGACCCCCGGCAGGGGTGGAAGCGCAGCCCGATCTCCCGGGCCGCCTCGACCCCGGCGTCGAGCACGCCGGGCAGCCCGCTGGGGAAGACGTAGTGGTGGTCGGTGGTCGTGGCGCACCCGGAGAGGGCCAGCTCCGCCAGGGCGACCCGCGCCGCGGCCCGCATCCACTCCACGGTGAGCCCGGCCCACACTGGATAGAGGGTTCGCAGCCAGCCGAAGAGACCCTCGTCCTGAGCGCGGACCCGGGTCAACGCCTGATACAGGTGGTGATGCGCGTTGACGAACCCCGGCAGGGCCACCATCCCGGCGCCGTCCACGACCTCCGCGTCGCCGGGGTCGGGCGCATCCGCGGCGCCCTCCCGACCCACCCAGGCGATGACCCCGTCGCGGATGAGGATGGCGCCGCCGGCGATCTCCGTGCCGGCGTCATCCATCGTCACGACGACGTCGCACCCGCGAAGGAAGACCCCGCTCATACGCCCGCCATCTTCTGCGCGGCCAGCCGGACGGCGTCGAGGATCTTCGCGTACCCCGTGCAGCGGCAGAGGTTGCCGGCCAGCGCCTCACGCACAGTGAGCTCGTCGGGAGAGGGGTCGCGCTCGAGGAGATCGACGATGGCCACGATCAGCCCCGGCGTGCAGAACCCGCACTGCACCGCGCCCGCCTCGAGGAACGCCTCCTGCACGGGGTGCAGGCGCGGACCGTCGGCGAGGGCTTCGACCGTGCGGACCTCGCGCTCCTGGGCCTGCGCCGCCAGCACCAGGCAGGCGCAGACCAGCACGCCGTCCAGCCACACCGAGCAGGAACCACACTCCCCCTGCTCGCACGCGTTCTTCGAGCCGACCAGGCCGAGCTGCTCGCGCAGGAGCGTGAGCAGGCTGGCGCCCGGCCAGACGTCGGCCTCGCGCCACTCGCCGTTGACCTTCAGGCGGATGAGCATCGCCGCGCTCCTCAGTCCCGCAGCCGGCGATCGTCCAGCGCCCAGCCCAGGGCCCGGCGGGCGAGCACCCCGCAGGCATGGCGGCGGTACGCCGCCGTGCCGCGCACGTCGTCGATCGGCCGCGCCGCCGCGGCCACCCGCTCGCCGAACTCCTCCAGCGCCGCGGCGGGCAGGGGGGCGCGGGGATCGTCCCAGGCTCCGGCGGCGGTGAGGGTCCCGGCGGCGAACGCCTCGGCCTCCGCCGCGCGCAGGATCGTCGGTCCCACCGAGCCGAGGGCGACGCGCACCTCGCGGCGGCCCTCGTCGATCACCAGACAGACGCTGGCCACGGCGATGACCATCGCGTTGCGGGTGCCGATCTTGGAGAACGATCCCGGGCCGCGCGTCACCCGCCACCGCGCGCCGAGGATCAACTCATCCCGCCGGAGGGCCGTCTGCTTCGGCCCGGTGAGGAACGCCTGCCAGGGCAGCGCGCGCGTCGCCCCGCCCGCCGCGCCGAGGACGATCTGCGCGTCGTAGGCGGCCAGCACGGGCAGCGCGTCGCCGGCGGGCGAAGCGGTGCCCAGGTTGCCGCCCACCGTGCCGCGGTTGCGGATCTGGGGCGAGCCCACCGCGCGCGCGGCCTGGACCAGCGGCACGAAGGCGCCCAGTCCGCCGATGATGCGCGCGTAGGTCACGCCGGCGCCGAGGAAGAACGTGCCGTTCTCCTGTCGCCACGTCGCCAGCTCCGCGAGGCGGCTGAGGTCGAGCAGCGCGCGGGGGCGCAGGCGGTCGAAGTTCAACAGCACCAGGAGGTCGGTGCCGCCGGCCAGCGGCACGGCCTCCGGATCCCGCGCCCTGATCTCGAGCGCTTCCTCCAGTGTCCGCGGCAGGTGGATGCGCATGACGCCCCGCGGCCGCCGGCCCGACGCGGCGGTCAGGCGTGCGGCCCGAGCGAGTTCTTCGCCTTGAAGATCGGCAGGATCCCCAGGTGTTCGACGTCCGGCCGCTCGTCGCCCTCGAGCAGCAGCGCCGCCTTGCGGTACACCGTTCCCCCGGCGCGGCGCACGAGCTCGGCCATGGCCTGCAGGGTCTCGCCCGTGCTGACGATATCGTCCACGATGCCCACCCGGCGCCCGCTCAGCTTCTTGGTGTCCCGCCCGTCGATGAACAGCTCCTGCTCGGTCTTCGCCGTGATCGGCTTGTAGCGGACCACCAGCGGCGAGAGCATGAACGGCCGCACCTCTTTGCGGCACACCACGTAGGGCTTCAGACCGAGGTAGGTGGCGATGGCGTGCGTCAGGGGGATGCCCTTGGTCTCCGTGGTGACGAAGATCTCGCAGCCGTCCATCTTCGGGGCGAGCAGGCGCGCGGCGCGATCGATGACTTCCGTGTCGCCCAGGCTGTAGTAGTAGGCGATCCAGGTGTCGGGCGCGACCTGGATCAGCGGCAGGGTGCGGGTCGTCCCGGCGATCTCCAGGTCATAGGTCGGCTGTCCGTTGAACGGCAGGATGTGGGCCATGCGTGCCTCCTGGCTTGCGCTCCTCCCTTCGGTCCGGCGGAAGTGAATCCCTGCGCTGGCGTCGAAGCGGTCCGGCAATGGACCTGGCCCGCCTCATCCGGGCCGCCCGCGCGGCCGCTCCCGCCGACCTTCTCCTGACCCACGCCCGGATCGTGGATCTCTACAACCAGGACGTGGTGCCCGGCGGCGTCGCCGTCCTCGGCGACCGCATCGCCGCGATCACCCCGCCTGACGGCGGCGCCTACCGCGCCGCGGAGGTCGTCGATCTCGCCGGCGATTACCTCGCTCCCGGCTTCATCGACGCGCACGTGCACATCGAGAGCTCGATGGTCACCGTGCCAGAGTTCGCCCGGGCGGTGGTGCCGCGCGGCACGACGGCGGTGGTCACCGACCCGCACGAGATCGCCAACGTCCTCGGCATGACCGGCATCCGCTACATGCTCGAGACGGCGAAGTACAACCCGCTCAGCGTCTTCGTGATGGCGTCCTCCTGCGTGCCGGCGGGCCCCTTCGAGAGCGCCGGCGCCCAGCTGTCCGCCTACGACCTGGCGAGCCTCATGGCCGACTCCTGGGTCCTCGGCCTCGCCGAGGTGATGAACTACCCGGGGCTGCTGGCCGGCGAGGCGGACGTGCTGGACAAACTGCGCGTGGCCGGGAACCGCCCGATCGACGGGCACGCTCCGGGATTGAACGGCGCCGGCTTGAACGCCTACGCCGCGGCGGGCGTGGGCTCGGATCACGAGTGCACGACGCCAGAGGAGGCCCTGGAGAAGCTGCGCCGCGGGCTGGTGATCATGATCCGCGAGGCCACCGGCGCGCGCAACCTGGCCGCCCTGCTGCCCCTGGTCAGGCCGCAGAACGCGCGGCGCTTCGTCTTCTGCACCGACGACCGCACCCCGCTGCACCTGCTGGAGGAGGGGCACATCGACAGCATGGTCCGCCAGGCGATCCGCCTGGGATTGGATCCGATCCTCGCCATCCAGCTGGCCACGCTGAACCCCGCCGAGTACTTCGGCCTGAAGGACCGCGGCGTGATCGCCCCCGGCAAGCGCGCCGATCTCATCGTCTTCGACGACCTCTCCGCGCCCCAGCCCAGGCTCGTCTACCGGCACGGCCAGCTGGTGGCGAGGGATGGCGAGCTCTTGCCGTACACCCGCCCGGCGCGGCTGCCGACCGTCCCGGTCTCCCTCAACGTCCCGCGGTCCAGCCTGCACTTCCGCATCCCGGCGAACGGCTCGCAGATCCGCGTCATCCAGGTCATCCCCGACCAGATCGTCACCGCCAGCGCCCGGGCCGAGGCGAAGATCGAACACGGCGAAGCCGTCGCCGATCCGGAGCGGGATCTCCTCAAGCTGGCGGTGATTGAGCGCCACACCGGCAGCGGGCGGGTGGGACTGGGCTTCGTGCGCGGGTTCGGCCTGCGCTTCGGAGCGCTGGCCTCGACGGTGGCCCACGACGCGCACAACATCATCGTCGTCGGCGCGAGCGACGACGCGATGCGCGGCGCGGTGCACCTCCTGCTCGAGATGCGCGGCGGCCTGGTCGCCGTGGCCGGCCGGGAGACGGCGACGCTGCCCCTGCCCATCGCCGGATTGATGTCCGACGAGCCCATTGCCACCGTGGCCGATCGAGCGCGCGGGCTCCTCGCGCTGGCCCGCCGGATGGGCTGCCGCCTCCCCGAGCCTTACATGACCCTCTCGTTCCTCGCGCTCTCCGTGATCCCGGCCCTCAAGCTCACCGACCGCGGCCTCCTCGACGTGGAGCGCGGGGAACTCGTGCCGCTGTTCCTGGCCTGAGCCGGCGCCGGGCGCCGCCCCCCTCACCGACCGGCGCGCCCTCGTTCCCGACGCCCCAGGCTAGTACGCCCGCGCGTAGTACACGGACGCCTGCGACGGCATCCCGCACACGGCGCACGTCCCCTGCGGACGGTCGTCCAGCGGGATGACGCGCGGCGAGGCGCCCGTGCGCTCGCGGATGACGTCCTCGCAGGACTGCATCCGGCACCAGCCCACCTTGACGAAGCCCTTCACGGCGTCGAGGGCCCGGACCAGTTCCTCGAGATCCCGGGCTTCCGTGGTGTGCGCGTCGCGGTAGGCCGTGCTGCGCGCGAACAGCTCGGCCTGGATCTCGTCCAGCATCGCGCCGACCGCCGCTTCGAGCCCCTCAAGCGGCAGGGTCTGCTTGGCCCCGCCGGTCCGCCGGCTGACCACGACCTGCTGCGCGGCCACGTCGCGCGGCCCGAGCTCGATCCGCAGCGGCACCCCGCGCAGCTCCCAGGCGTTGAACTTCCAGCCCGCGGTGTAGGCCTCGCGGTCGTCCAGCTTGACGCGGAAGCGCTCCCCCAGGCGCTGGGCCAGCGCCTTCGCCGCCGGCACCACCCGGGCGTCGTCCCGCCCGAGAATCGGCACGATGACCACCTGGAACGGCGCGATGCGCGGCGGCAGGACGAGCCCCTTGTCGTCGCCGTGAGCCATGATCAGCGAGCCGATGAGGCGCGTCGTCACCGCCCAGGACGTGGACCAGATGTATTTCTCCTGGTTGTCCTGGTCGAGGAACTTCACGTTGAACGCGCGGGCGAAGTTCTGGCCCAGGAAGTGCGAGGTCCCGGCCTGGATCGCCTGCCCGTCCGGCATCAACGCCTCGAGGGTGTAGGTGTTGTCCGCGCCGGCGAACCGTTCGCTCGGCGGCTTGACGCCGACCAGCACCGGGATGGCCAGGACCTCCTCCAGCAGCTCGCGGTAGATGCCGAGGATCAGGCGGCACTCCGCGTCCGCTTCCTCGCTGGTGCGGTGCGCGGTGTGCCCCTCGTGCCAGAGGAACTCCGCGGTGCGCAGGAACAGGCGGGTGGCCTTCTCCCAGCGCACGACGCTGTTCCACTGCAGGATCAGCACCGGCAGGTCACGGTAGGACTGGATCCACTTGGCGTACATCGGCAGGATGATCGCCTCGGAGGTGGGGCGCACGGCCAGCCGCTCGGCAAGCTCCTCGTCACCGCCGTGGGTCACCCAGGCCACCTGCGGGGCGAAGCCCTGCACGTGCTCGGCTTCCTTCTTCAGCAGGCTCTCCGGGATGAGCAGCGGGAAGTAGGCCGTGACGTGCCCGGTGGCCTTGAACCGGCGGTCCAGCCAGCTCTGGATCCCCTCCCACAGCGCGTACCCGTAGGGGCGGATGGCCATCGAGCCGCGCACCGGCGTGTAGTCGGCTAGCTCAGCCCGCAGGGCCACCTGCGTGTACCACTCGCTGAAGTGCTCCGCCTTCTTGGGCAGGGCCTGGACGCTTTCGCGCTCCTGGACCATCTCCCGCGCCTCCTTGAGATGCGCACCAATGCAAACGCCCCGTCCGCTCAAGGGACGGGGCGAACCCGTGGTACCACCCTCGTTCCGGCCGCGACCGGGCCGGCGCTCGCTCGCCGCTATCGGGGCGGTCCGGCGTCCTTTCGGACGCGGGCTGTGGGGTGGGAGCCCCGTCATCGCCCATCGGCGAAGCGCATTGTAGCACACCGCGCCAGCGCGCCGCAACGCGCCGGCGCATTGACAGCCGGCGGCGCGCGGCGTACGCTGGCCGTAGCGAATCGCATAGCGATGGAGCTCGCCGAGTTGCCCCTCGCGGGCTGATAGCTCCTACCGGATCGCCGGTGGGAGTTTTTTCGTCGCGCGCAGGAGCGCCGATGTCCGACCACCGCCTGATCGCCACCGAGCTGCTGGCCGATGACCTTCGTGACGTGGGACCCCTTTTGCCCGCGGGGGCAGACGATGAGGACCGGACGGCGCAACTGCTGGCCCGGGCCATCGAGGCGTTCCGCCGAGACGAGACAGCGTGGGAGGCCGTCGCGCACCGCTGTGATCCCGAGGCCGAGGCGATGAAGACCGAGCTGAAGCGTCGGGAGACCATGGCCCTCCTCGTCTCGATGCGGGCCCGCACGATCCGCAGCGAGATGGAGATGCATGCGCTGGGCGAACGGGTCCGGGAGCTGCAGGCGCAACACGCGGCGCAACGCGCCCGCGCGGAGGCGCGGCAGGCCTCCCTGCGGCGCCTCCGCCGACGGATCGCCGCTGTGGAATCCGCGCTCGCCGGCCCGGGCGGGCCGGTCGAGGCACCGGTCAGGAGCGCCTCGTTCCTGGGGCGCCTGTGGAGACGGCGTGGCTGACGACGGCCGGCGCGTGGTCTTTCCGCCGATGGGGCGCGTGCGGGTCCGGCTGCACGGGAAGACCCGGCGCGACTTCGAGGCCCTCATCCGCGAGCGGGGCTGGACGGCCGAGGAAGGCGTCAAGATCCTGCTGGGCTACGCTGCCGCCCTGGCCCGTGCGGATCGCCTTTCCGCGGAGGACCGCCGCCACGAGCTGGGGGCGGCGCGCGGCGAGCTGGCCGTCCTCCGCCACCGCGCTTTCATGGCAGACGACGCCATGCGCACCCTGACGATGAACGTCACCGGTTTCGAGAAATCCCTGGAGCAGTTCGAGAAGACCCTGCCCCGGCTGGACCGGCAGGAGCGGGAGCTCCGCGCCCGCCTCGATGAACTCGTCACCGAGGCCGCCCGCCGCGGCATCGCGATCGCTCCCGAGGACCCTGAGACGTCGCCCATCCCGCACCGCTTCCTGGACTTCTACCGACGGCATGTCCGGGAGTGACCCCCCGCACGAGCATCACGTCGGCGGCCAGACGCGCCCGGCGCCGGCGCACAGCTCGATCGCCCGGGTCCACGAGGCGGCCTCATCCGGTGTGACCGTCTCGTGGCGAAACCGGTAGTCGAACTTGCGGATCAGCTCGTCGAGGTCGCGGGCCACGGCGCGCAGCGCGGTCAGCTCCGCCTGGACGAGCCGGGCCTGCGCCGCGCGGTCGGCCACGCGCAGCGCCGCGAGGAAATGACGCACACACAGCGCCGCCGGGCCGCAGAGGCGCTCCCAGACCTCGGGGGGCTCGAGCCGCACGACGAGGGCGTGCAGCAGGGCGTCCTCGTGCAGGCGGACGTGCCGGCACGCCGGACAGCCCGCATCGGGGGCCAGCGCGGCGGCGATGCGCTGCGCGGCGGCGCGGAGGGTCCGGGCCGCCGCCGACGAGGCGCGCTCCAGGGCCGCGGTCAGCTCGCCGACGAGGTGCCGGTAGAGGATCGCCACGCCCAGGACATCGTGGAAGGCCAGCAGTGCCCGGGCGTGGTCGGCGCAGAACCCGCGGGCGGCGATGAACTCCTCCCGGCTGTGCGGATCGTTGACCTGCTCGTAGAGGTAGCCCCAGAGGTAGCGCTGCTCGGCCTGCCGGACGATTCGGCAGATCGGACACCCCGTTGCGGCAAGGGCATCCTGCAGCTTGATGAAGACAAGATCCGGCGCGGGCGGACGGTTCCGGGGAGACATCACCCCGGCCCCCGCAGCGCGGCCCGGGCGCGCCAGAACAGCGGGAGGGCGCCGAGCTGCGCCAGCACGGAGAAGAGGACGAGCGCCGGCGCGCTGATCCCGTAGAGTCCTCCCATCACCGCGCTGCCCAGGAACCAGCACACGCCGTAGCCGGCGTTGAAGACGCCGTAGGCGGCGCCGCGCTGCGCGGGGGGGACCATCCCGGCGACGGCGGCGCGCACCACGGATTCCTGCGCACCCATGCCGATCCCCCAGGCGATCATGCCCAGCGCCGCGGCGCGCGGCCCACCGAGGAACGCCAGCGGGGCGGACGCCGCGGAAGCCAGTCCCGTCCAGATGAGCACGACGAGGCCGCGCCGATCGAAGCTGCGGCCGACCAGCAGCGCCGCGGCGGCGTCGGTGACCATGGCCAGGCCGTAGTAGAGCGGGATGGCAGATGGGGCGAGCAGCTCCCGGCGCCCCCAGTGGAACGCGATCAGCGAGAAATCGACGTAGCCCGCGGCCATGAGCGCGGCGCCGGCGAGGAAGATCCAGAAGGTGCGGGGTAGGCCCGCGGCGCGCAGCTCGGGCGTCTCGACCTCGAGCTCGCGGGGCCGGGCCTGGATCAGCCGGGCCGCCGCCAGCGCGACCAGGGCGCACAGCGCGGGGAGAACCAACACGGCGAACGCGGCGCGGTAGGACCCCCGCGCCGCCACCACACCGGCGACGACGAGCGGTCCGGCCACCGCGCCGATCTGATCGAGAGCTTCGTGCAGGCCGAAAGCCCACCCCCGACCCAGGCGGTAGGCGGCGTGGGAAAGCATGGCGTCGCGGGCCGGCGTTCGCACCGCTTTGCCGATCCGCTCGAGGACGATCAACGCCGCGGCGGCGGGCCAGCGGTCGGCCAGGGCGAGGAGCGGGACGGCGCCGAGGTTCACGGCGTACCCGGCGAACGTCAGCACCCAGTACTGCCGCGTCCGGTCGGCCAGGTAGCCGGAGGCCAGGCGTAGCGCGTACCCCAGCAGCTCGCCCGCGCCCGCGACGATGCCGACGGCATGCGCCGGGGCGCCGAGCAGCGCGAGGAAGGGACCGGTCACGCTGCGCGCGCCCTCGTAGGTCACGTCAGCGAACAGGCTGACGAGCCCGAGGAGGAGGACGAAGCGGAGGGCCGCCTTACCCTCGGACATGGGGGCCCACGATCAACACCATGCAGGGAGCGTGGTCCACGACGCGATCGGCCACACTCCCAACGAGGAAGCGCTGCAGGTTGGACATCCCGCGGTGGCCCATGATGATCAGGTCGACCTCGTGCTCCGTCGCGAAGTCGACGATCGCCTCGGCGGGATGCCCGGTCACGACGACGGCCCCGGGATCAATCCCCTGCAAGCGGGCGTATTCGATCGCTTCCCGCTGGATCCGGGCCACCGCGGCGCGTTGCTCCGCGCGGGCCTCTTCCACCTCGCCCACGGTGGCGGGGAACGCCGGCGCCTGGATGGCCGTGAGCAGCGTGACCGTCGCCCCGTAGCGCAGGGCGAGGTCCACACCCACCTCCACCGCCCGCCGGGCCTGCTCCGATCCGTCGTGGGGGATCAAGATGCGCCGGATCGTCACGGCGGATCCTCCTCCGCCGTCAGCGCCGGCAGGGGCGCCCCGCCCGGCGCTGCGACCGGCCCGCGCTCCCGACGGGGATCAAACCACCGCCCTGCGATCACCGTCGGCAACACGGCGCTGGCGATGACCGCCGCAACGAGCAGCGAGAACTGCATCTGGTCAAGGATCCCCGCCTGCAGGCCGTAGAGGGCAGAGATCGTGCCGAAGGTCAGCCCCGTGCTCATCAGCAGCGTCGTGTACACCGCCCCGCCCGCGGCGTAGCGCCGCGCCAGCGGCAGGACGCCGGCGATCTTCGTGAGCATCTTCACCCCGAATAACAGCGACAGGACACCGAGGTTAGCGTACAGCGCGGGCAGGGCGACGTTCATACCCGCCTTGATGAAGAAGAAGGGCGTGAGCATGGCGAAGGCCACGACGCGGAACCGCCGCTGCTCGGCCCGCTGGGTGGCGAAGACGCGCGAGACGGCCAGGCCGAGCAGGAAGGCCGGCAGCACCGCGTGGCTGGACGCCAGGCCACCGACGTACATCAGGACGAGCAAAGCGGCGAAGGCCCCCTTGATCTCCGGCTCGATGACACGGTTGCCGTAGCGCCGGAAGAACCAGGGATGCAGCCGGGGCATCGCCACGATCATTGCCGCTGAGACGGCGAGGAAAGCCACGATCCAGATCGTCGGCCGGATGAACAGGATGCTCAGTGCGGCGGCGGTCCCGAAGTCGGTGATGAAGGTGCTGGCCATGATCAGCTTGCCGAGCGGCGTGTCGGTCAGCCCCGTCTCGACGAGGACCGCGTAGACGACGGCCAGGGAGGTAGTGGAGAGGGCGACACCGGTGATCTTCGCGGCCGGCGGCGACCAGTGCAGGCCCCAGAGAGCCGTCGCCCAGGCGGCGAGGAAGGGCCCCAGGAAGGAGATGCCGCCGATCAAGGCGCTGGCCCCGAGTTTCTCCCGCAGGAGCTCGACGTCGACTTCCGCCCCGGCCAGGAACGTCAGGACCACGCTGCCGAACCCGGCGAGGTAGTCGATCCACGCCGTCGTGTGCAGGCCGAGGATGTTGCCCGCGGCGACGCCGAGCATGATCTCGACGAGGGCCACCGAGATACCGAGCTCGACGGAGAGGATGGCCGCCAGGAACACCAACAGCCCCATCGCCACCGCGATCTGCGCATCTGCCATGCGCTCGTCCTTTCAGGCCGCCCTGCGCGCGGGCCTGAGGTCTCGACAGGCGGGGGCGGAGGCACGAAAAAACCCCTACCCATCGGGTAGAGGCTATCAGCCGATGATCCGGCGGTTCGGGGCGAGCCTCATCGCCCTTCGCCCGCATTATACCGGTCCGCCCCTCTCTGTCAATCTGGGTCGGCCGTCAGATCGCCTCCGTCGCCCGGACGGGCGTTCGCGGCGCAGCCCCGTTCAGGGCGAGCTGGCCGGCGAGTTTCTCCCAGGACGCGACGCCGTGGTTGATGGCGAGGATCCGGCCGCGGGGATCCACGACGACGGTGCTGGGCACGGTCATGATCCCGAAGCGCTCGGCCAGCTCCAGCTCCGCGACCGCATCCACGTGGCGGACGCTGAGGCGGCCGGGGTAGCGCCTCTGCAGCTCGTCCAGCGCCGGCCGCTGCTGGGTGCGGCACGGCACGCACTCCGGGGTCGAGAAGGCCAGCACGAGCGGCCGCCGGCCGGCCGCCCGGACGAGGTCGGCCGCGCCCGGCCGGCGATACCGCGCCGTGCGCCAGCGCAGGAGGAGCCAGCCCGCGAGGAGCGCGACGGCGAGTCCGGCCAGGACGAGGAGGCGGTCGGTCATCGCCTCACCCCTGCGCTGCCGTCCGGCCGATCAGTCCCCGGCGCCGCAGCTGGTAGTAGACGAAGCAGCCGGCGCAGAAGTCGAAGAGCACGTTCACCAATGCCAGCACCGCAACGAGCAGCACGAGCGCCCAGCCCAGCGTCCCGGCACCCCGGACGAGCGCCAGCCAGCCGAGGCTGAGGAACGCCGCCCCCACGCCCTGCGCGAAGCGGTGCGGGGCGGGATCGTCGTCCAGGACGTGCGGCCGCAGCCACCGCAGAGGGAGCACGATCCGCTGGTACACGATGCGGAAGAGCCCCCAGGCCGGTCGGGCCGTCCCCACCGCCAGCACGAGGGCCAGCAGGCCAGCGAGGTGCGGCCGGTCCAGGAGGAACGCGGCCAGCGAGACGGCGGCGATGCTCACCTGGTTGAACTTGATGGCGTTGTGATCCACCTTGGCAACCATGACTCCCCTCCCTCCGTGCGACCAGACAGCGAGATCCGGGGCGGCCGTCGTCGACGGCCCTGGGAAGCGGAGGTCAGGAAGTGCCTGCGGGCGTTACGGACGCGCCGGCGAAGGCACACGCTGCCTCCGCCGCGGACAGATGCACTGCCGGGGCATGTAGAGCGCGGACAGACCTGCGCGCACGAAGCGAAACGTCATCGCACCGACCGATTGCTGACGCCTTGCGTCAAGATTAGGATCTGCGGCGAGGCGTGTCAAGCGGATGCACCGGCCCGCGGCCGTGCGGGTTGGCAGAGGCGCCCGGGGGGACGGCGGGGCGAGCGTTGCGCACCAGGTGGGCGCGCGTGCCGAGGAACACGGCCAGGACGCGGATCACGTAGACCATCCCGGCGAAGAGCCAGGCCAGCGGCTTGAGGACCCACAGGAACAGCAGGCTGACCACGCCGAGGATCCGCTTCAGCCATGTGAAGGCGCGGCCGATCCGCTGCAGCGCCGGAACCTGCCCGTAGACCAGCGTCGCCACCAGGGTGCCGGCGGAGACAAGGAATTTCTGCGCGTCGTCCAGCTTGATGTGCCACAGATCCTCGAGCAGCAGCTCGAAACCGATGTTCAGGACCAGCAGGTAGGCCGCGGCCTCCAGGACGGGATAGCGCTGGATCATCCAGACGAAGATCCCGGCGGCGAAGCGCATCGTGACGATGCCCAGGGCCACGCCGGTGAACACCACCCAGAGCTCGCGCGAGAGCGCGACCGCGGCGACGACGTTGTCGAGGCTGAAAGCCAGGTCGGCCAGCTCCACGGCCAGGACGACGCTCCAGAACGACCGCTCGCCGCGGCGCAGCAGCTCCCCGCCGGCCTCCTGGGCCTCCTCGTGGGCGCCCGGGCCGAGATCCCCCAGGTGATCGGCGGCCAGCTTGATCAGGTACAGACCGCCGAGCAGCAGCAGCCATCGGTTCCGCACCACCCACGAGGCGATGAACAGCATGCTGCCGCGGCCGAGGTAGGCGCCGAGGAGCCCGACCTTGAGGGCGGCCAGGCGCTGTCCGCCGAGCAGACGATGGACCGGCTGCTGCAGGAAGCGCAGGAATGAGGGCCAGGGGACCGGTTCGTCCCGGGGAAGGTGGGACACCATAGCCCCCAGCACGGCGGCGTTGTCGATGGAGAGGATGCCCTCCAGGTAGATCAGCTGGAGGATGATCAGGAGGACGCCGACGTCCATAACCACTTCAGTCTACCGAACCATCCCCCTCGTCCGCAACGCGCCGGCGCCCCTTAGCGGTGCTGGTACAGTCGCCGGAGCACGAAGATCTGCGCGGCGTGGTAGCTGTCATGGTGCGCCACTCCCACCGCCCAATCGACGACCCGGGCCGGCCGGTCTTCCTGCCACCACGCCTTGCCCAGCGGCTCGCCCAGCCGCTCCACAGTGAGCGTCCGCAGCACAGCGAGCAACTCCTGGTGCGATCGCTCCAGCTCGGCCCGGGCCTCGTCCCAGCCAGCGGCCGTCGGCGGCACTGCCCGCCAGTTGGCCTCGTCGCTGTACGTCCAGGGCTGGCCGCTCAGGCGCGCGCGCACCGCCTCCTTCCAGTAGGCCATGTGCCGGGCGATCTCGCCGATCGTCTTCTGCTCCGCGGTCGGCCGCCAGGCGCTCTCCTCGGGCGTCACACCCTCGAACGACGGCAGGACGCCCCGGCCCGCCCAGTTGCCGACGCGATAGGTTTGGTCGACGTGGTCGATGATCCAGCTGACGAGGTCCACGACCCTTCACCCCCAAACAGCATCACCTGCCTCGGCGCCGCTGGCGCCGCCGGCACCGTCGCGCGCCCGGCGTCCCGGAAGCCCAGGCGGGCCTTCACCGCCGCCGCCACCTGCTGCAGCTCGGCCCGGTACGCCGCCGGCGCGTATTTGCCAGCGTACAGCCGGCGGTACTCCGGCACGAGGTCGGGCCGCCGGTGGGTGAGGTAGTCGAAGAAGGCGTCCTTCGTCACCTCGCCGAGGTGCAGGGCGACCGTGGCCAGCGACGACGCCCCGAACCGCCGGGATGCGGCGACGACCTCGGTGAGGTTCTCCACGTCGTCGGTGATCCCCGGCAGCACCGGCGCAAGCATCACCACCGTCGGGATGCCGGCCCGGGCGAGGACCTGCAGGGCTTCCAGGCGGCGTAGCGGCGGCGGCGCGCCCGGCTCGATCTCCTCGGCCAGCGTGGCGTCGAGCGTCGCCACGCTGACGCAGACCTCCACACCAGCCCCCTGCCGCAGCTGCGCCAGCACGTCGAGATCGCGCACGACCATCGGCGACCGGGTGATCAGCCCGGCGGGCGTGCGGAAGTCGCGCAGCGCCTCCAGGATCTGCCGCGTCAGGCGATACGCGCCTTCCGCCGGCTGGTATGGATCGGTGGCCGTGCCGATCTGCACCTCTTCCCGCCGCCATGAGGGCCGGGCCAGCTCCCGGCGCAGCACCTCCGGCGCGTTCACCTTGACAAAGATCCGCGAGCCCCAGTCACGGATCCCGTCCTGATCAAGGTACCAGTGGGTCTGTCGGGCGTAGCAGTTGTGGCTGATCACCCCATCCGCGATGAAGTTGCCGGTGCCAGTCGTGATGTCCGCGAGCGCCATCGGCCGCCCGAGGGGCTCGATCGCGACGACGCCGAGCCGGGCGGAGCTCGTCACCACCTGGCCCTCGATGGAGCGCTGCCGGCCGGTGGCGGGATCGAGACGATGGAA